>JADLHO010000001.1 GCA_020848735.1 Planctomycetota bacterium
CGAACTCGTCTACGAGATCCAGATCCCCAACCTGCCCCAACTCGCCGGCGCCCCGCTCTACGTGCAGGCCCTGCTCAATGAACCCGGGAAGGGCCTGCGCCTGAGCAACACCTGGAGCGAGGCTGCGCTCCAGTAGGCGGCGCGCGCTGCCGCACGCGCGCGGCGGCGTTCGGAAGCTCATCACCCATTCCTCCTTCGAGCACCGACGCCGCGTCGCCCCGCCTCGGCATCCCTGCTCCGCGGTCCGCTGGCCTCGATCCCGAAGCCCTCGCGCGCCAGGCCCGCGCCGATCGGTCTGGAAGGGACGGTGGCTCTCCCTCGACGTGCCGCTCGCGGACAGACGCTGTGCGGATCGCGGTCGCGCGGGCCGTGGGAGCCCCGCGGTCCGCGGCTTGCCCTGTCCCGGACTTCCCGTGAACCGAAGTCCCCTCCGCTCCCTCGCGCAGGCGCCGCTCGCCCTCGAGCCACTGCTCCGTCCGGCCGAACTCACCGGGCTCCTGCGCGGCGCCGGCCTCGACGTCGCGTCGGCGCGGGCCTGCTATCTGCGCCTGAAGCCCGAGACGGGCGCGCTCGTCGGTCTGGAGCTCGTCCTCCGCGACGCCGATGGCGCCGAGCGGGCCTGGCCGGGCTACCTGCGAGTCCATCCGGCCGCACGGCTCGAGGAGCTGCTCGGCAAGTGGCATGCGGAGCGGGTAACGGCGACACCTTTCGGCCCGGGTGTGCGTCCGGTGCCCGGCGCGGGAGCTGCGCTCTTCCTCTTCCCCGACGACGCCGTCGTGAGAGGTCTGCGCTTCGTGGCCGACAAGGCGAAGCTGAAGCGCCTCCTCGCCGCAATGCCGGGACTCCTGCGCGCCGGCGAACGCATCAGCGGCAAGCGCTCCACGTCGAGCACGGTCCGCTACAAGCCGGAGCGTCGCCTCATCCAGCGTGCGCGCCTCGCGATCGTCGACGACGCGTCGGGGACGGAGCGCGAGGTCCGCGTGTTCCTGCGCAGCTTCGCCGACGGACGGGGCTTCGCGATCGAGCGGCTCGCGCGTGGGTTGCGCGCGGCCGGCCTCGCCGCGCAGGTGCCCGAGAGTCTGGGTTGCCTGATGGACGGCAGGCTCCACGTCGAGACCGAGCTCGATGCCCGGCCGCTCCTCGACGAGGTCACGGTCGGAAGCGCCGACCCCGGCGAGCTCGCGCAATTGCTCGGAGCATTCCATCGGGCAGCGCCGCAGGGTCAGCCTCGGCTCGATCTCGACGCCGTGCTCGCCCGCGCCGCCGACAACGCCGCCGCGATCGAGGCACTCGCGCCGCGGCTCGGACCCGATGCCGCGCACGTGCACGAGCTGCTGCGCGCGGCGGGCAGCGCGGCCTTCGACGACACGGCGAACGCCACGCTGCACGGCGACGCCCATCTGCACCAGTTCCTGCGGACGGCGAGTGGCCTCGCCGTGGTCGACTTCGAGCGCGCGGCGCGCGGCGATCCGCTCTTCGATCTGGGGCATCTCCGCGCGCATCTCGCGCTCCTCGCGCGGCGCAGTCCCGATGCGGCGCCTGCCATCGAGCGCTTCGCGCAGGACCTCGTCGATCGCGTGCTTCGGTCGCAGCAAGGCGGCGCGGCCCGGCGGCTGCCGTTCTTCGTCGCGAACGGACTCCTGGAGCGCGCGCTCCTGCCCCTGCGCAATCTCGAGCCCGACCGCGAGGTCACGGCGGCGGACACGCTGGCGATGGCGCGGCGATGGCTCGCCCGGTCGCCGACGCCGGTCGCGGTGGCCGCGCCGCGCTTCTTCTGGCGCGACGATCTCGAGGCCTTCCACCCCCGCGCCGAAGGCAATTGGCCAGGGCGAGTCCTGGCATCGAACGGTGAGCTCCGTTTCGGCGAGTACCTGCCGAGCGACGACGTGTTCCGCCCCTGCGATCCGGTCGACGATCCGGCGTTGCCCGCGCTCCGGACCGCATTGTCGTCCGGCGAACTCGTCGCCTATCGACCCGCGCGACGTGCCACGCTGCGCATCGGGGGCGGCGCTCGCTTCGCCAAGGTCCTGCGACCGCGCCGCGCGGAGGAACTCGCGCGGCGCCACGAGTCCATCGCGGACCTGCGGCTGCGCCTCGGTGCTCCCTTCCCCGCGGTCGCGACGCTCGAGACCGCCATCCCGGCGCGCGGCCTCCTCGTGTTTGCGGCGGCGCGCGGTCGTTCGCTGCGCGAATGGCTGAGCGACGCCGCCGGCGATCCCGACTCCGCGCGACGCGCGCTGCACGCCACGGCGCGGGGCCTGGCTGCCCTCCATCGCGCGCCGCTCGGCGCGTCGTTCCCCGCCGCCGCGGTGCCGCGATCCCTCGCGGACTGGTGCGCGCTGGTGCGCGCCCACGACGCGGCGCTCGCGATCGACTGCACGGCGCTCGCCGCGAAGCTCCGCGCGTCACCCAGGGCGCCGCGCCGCGCCCTCGTCCACGCCGACGCGCACGATCGCAATCTCTTCGTCGACCTCGCAGGCCCAGACGGCGACGACCTGACCCTGATCGACCTGGACGCGAGTGGCTTCGGTGATCCCGCAGAGGACGTCGGCAATCTCGCCGCGCACGTCGTGTTCCGCGCGATCGCCGCGGGGCTCGCGTGGGACCACGGGTGGGACGACGCGCGCGAGTTCCTCGCCGCGTATCGGCGGCACGCGCACGACGCGAGCGCCGACGCGTTGGTCGCCGCGACGGCGTCCACCTTCCTGCGGCTCGCCTGCGTGCATCGCTTCCGTCGCGCGTGGCAGCGACACTGCCCCGCGCTCCTCGAGTGCGCGACGCAGACCGCGGCCCGTCTGAGGTCGGAGGACCCGCTGCGATGAGTCCACGACCCCGCGCCGAATCCGCGATCCGCGAGCTCGTCCGCATCCTGCGGGTGTTCAGGCCCTGGCTGCGCGAGCAGCGGCGCCGCATCGGCACGACGACGCTCGCCATGTTCGGCGGCGTGGTGTTCAGCCTGCTCGAGCCCTGGCCGCTCAAGCTCGTGCTCGACCTCGTGGTGCCGACGACCCGTCCGGTGCCGCGCACCGTGCCGGATTGGATCGCGGGGATCGAGATCTCCACCCTGCTGCCGCTGCTCGCGGCGGCGACCGTGTTGCTGAGCGCGCTGGTCGCGAGCTGCGAGTACCTGGCGAAGGTCGGCTTCGCGAGGATCGGCAACGACGTGCTCCGGGGAGTGCGCGACCATCTCTTCCTGCACGTGCAGCGGCTCTCGATGTCGTTCCACGTGCAGGCGCGCGCCGGTGATCTCGTGACGCGCGCGACGCGGGACGTGAGCCTCGTGCGCGACGTGATGTCGACGGCGCTGCTCCCGCTGTGCGCCAACGTCCTCGTCCTCGCCGGCATGCTCGCCGTGATGGCCTGGTTGCAGTGGCAACTGACCTTGATCGCGTTGGCGACCCTGCCGTTGTTCCTCTGGACCACCGCATCGCTGGGCGGCCGCATCCATCGCGCCGCGAAACAGCAGCGCAAACGCGAGGGGGCCATGGCGTCGACGGCGACGGAGTCGATCGCGGCGATCAAGGTGGTGCAGGCGCTCTCCCTCGAGGAGGCCTTCGCGGATGGCTTCGCGAGCCGCAACGCCGCGAGCCAGAAGGAGGACCAGAAGGCCGCGCGGCTCTCGGCGAACCTCGGCCGCAACATCGACGTCCTGCTCGCCGTCGCGACGGCGCTCGTGCTCTGGCAGGGCGCGCGCTTCGTGCTCGATGCGCGCATGTCCGCCGGCGACCTCGTCGTCTTCCTCACCTATCTCCGTCGCAGCTTCCGCCCGGCGAAGGACTTCGCGAAGTACACCGGGCGCATCGCCAAGGCGATCGCCGCCGGCGAGCGCGTCGCGGCCCTCCTGGAGCGCGCGCCCGACGTGCGTGACCTGCCGGACGCCTGTCCCGCGCCCCCCTTCCGGGGCGAGGTCGCGTTCGAATCGGTGACCTTCGGCTACGGCGACGGCCGTGACGTGCTGCGCGAGATCGACCTGCACGTCGAAGCGGGGTCTCTCGTCGCGGTCGTCGGTCCGTCCGGGATCGGGAAGTCGACGCTCGCGAGCCTGTTGCTGCGCTTCTGGGACCCGCTCCGCGGCGTCGTGAGCATCGACGGCATCGATCTCCGCCGTTGCACGCTGAGGTCCCTGCGCCGCCAGATCAGCGTCGTCCTCCAGGAGACGGTGCTCTTCGCCGGCAGCATCCGCGAGAACCTCGCGCATGGGATCGCGGACGCGACCGACGAGCGGATCGAGGCCGCCGCGCGGCTCGCGCGTTGCCACGAGTTCATCGCCGCCATGCCGGACGGCTACGACACCGTCGTGGGTGAACGTGGATCGACGCTGTCGCACGGTCAACGCCAGCGGCTGGCGATCGCACGGGCGGCGATGCGCGACACGCCGCTGCTCGTGCTCGACGAACCGACGAGCGGTCTCGACGAGGCCACGCGTCAGGATGTGGTCGGTGCCCTGCTCACGTTGGCCGCGGGTCGCACGACCTTCCTCGTGACGCACGAGCTCGATCTGACCGACCACGCCGACCTGGTCGTCTGCATCGACGGCGGCCGGATCGTCGAGTCGGGGCCGCCGGCGCAGCTGCTGCAGGCGCGGGGCGTCTATGCCCGACTGCGTGGCAGCGGCGCCCCGCGCGAGGTCCGCGATGCCCTCTCCTCGTGAGTCTGCGGCGGTGCCGCGTGATCCCCTGGTCTTCGTGGTCGGTTGTCCGCGATCCGGAACGACGCTGCTGCAGCGCATCCTCGACCACCATCCCGAGCTCGCGATCGCGAACGACACGCACTTCGTGACCCGTGTGCTCGACGAGCATGATCCTCGCGCAGCCGAGAGGGTGATGCACGGCGAGCCGATCCCGCTCGAGGCGGGACTCGTGGAGCGCGTGCGCGGCTACCGCCGCATGCATCGGCTCGGACTCGGCGACGCGGCGTTCGCCTGCGCCGCCGCACGCTCGCGGACCTACGCGGAGTTCGTCGGCGCCGTCTACGAGGCGCATGCGTCGCAGCATGGGAAGGCGTATGGGGGCGAGAAGACGCCGGACTTCGTGCGGCGGCTGCCTCTGCTGCACGCGCTCTGTCCGGACTCGAAGTTCGTGCACATCGTGCGCGACGGCCGCGATGTCGCCCTCTCGCTCGTGAACTGGGCGACGCCGACGAAAGGTCCGGGGCGCCTGCCGGGCTGGAGCGACGACCCGCTCGCGCTCGCCATGCTCTGGTGGCGCTGGCAGGTCACGAGCGGCCGCGAAGACGCCACCCTGCTGCGTGCCGGGTCCGTGCTCGAACTGGACTACGCCGAGCTCGTCGGCACCCCGGTCGAGGTCACGGTGCGCCTCTGCGGCTTCCTCGGGTTGCCGTACGTCGACTCGATGAACGAGTACCACGCGGGTCGTCGGCGCGACGAGGCCGGGCTTTCGGCGAAGGCGTCGTGGCTGCCACCGGTCGCTGGTCTCCGCGACTGGCGCACGCAGTTGGACGAGCCTGACCAGGCGCTCTTCGAACTCCTCGCGGGCGATCTCCGCGAAGAGCTCGGACATCCCCGCGGGGCCTCGTCCGCGTCGCTCGCCGTACGCGGTCGTGCGGACGCGGCCCGCGCGCGCTTCGACGAGGTGCTGCGCAGGAAGGCCGCGAAGCGCGCATCGCGGACCGCCTGAGCACGAGCTGCGGGGCGGCGGAATCCGATCCGGGTTCCGGTCAGGGCGTGTCGGGCTCGCGAACGGAATCGGGCCCGCAGCGGCCCGGCACGCTGCGGAACATTCATTGCGAGGTGTGGCGCACCTCGATGGTCCGCCTTCACTCGCCTCACGCTCCACTCGCTCGTGTCGCCGTGCTGCTCCTGCTCGCGCTCGCCGCGGGCTGTGCACGCGGCCGGCTCGGCTCCGCCATACCCGGTGGTGGGGGAGGCGGTGGCGGCGGCGGGACGATCACTCCGCCGGCGCGCGCGAGCCTGCCGCCCTTCGGCCCGGCACTGCTCTCGTGCGCAGCAGGGGACGGCGAACTGCGCGCGGACTTCGCATTGCCGGGGAGCGGCTATGACGCCGCGATCTTCGTCGGCACCGACCGCGCGAACCTGCTGGCCACCACGCCGCGACCGGTCGCGGCGGGATCGAGCATGCTCCTCGTGCCGGGCCTCGCGCTGGGCACCGAGTACTTCGTCGCGCTCGGCGTGCGCGAGCACGGCACGAGCGACTGGCGCCAGAGCGGCCTCGCGCTGCGCGCGCGCGTCGCGCGGCCGATCTACGTCGATGCCGCAGCCGACCCGCAGCGCGCGGACGGGCGCAGTCCGACCACCGCGTTCGTCGAACTCTCGTCCGCGCTGATCGCCGCGGCGCTGGCCGGCGGTGGCAACGTCCACGTGCGCGACGGCGAGTACGCGAGCACCGGGCTCGTGGTCTTCGCCGGTACGCAGGTCTGCGGGGGCTTCGCCGCGGGCTTCCAGCTCGCCGAGCGCGATCCCCGTGCGGCGCGCACGGTGCTGCGCGGCACGGGCGGGACCCAGCTCCTCTCGGTCGCCGGTGGCGGAGCGGAGGTCGTGCTCGACGGTCTGGTGCTCGAGGGCGCGGGCAGCTACCCCGTCGGGCTCGACGTCGACGCGTCGCCCCTCGAGCTGCGCAGCGTGACCGTGCGGCGCTTCGCGAGCCGCGGGCTGCGGCTGCGCAACACCGGTCTCGCGGGCGCACCCGACGTGACCATCACCGGCGCGAGTTTCTCGGAGAACGGCGGTGATGGGCTCTCGGGACAGGGTTCCTTCGACGTGCGCGTCGATGCCTCGGTCTTCGATGCCAACGTCCAGGAGGGCTTCGACTTCGACGACCTGGTCGCCGACAGCGCGCAGACGGTCGACCTCGCGATCACCGGGAGCCGCTTCTTCGGCAACGGCGCGGAGGGCATCGACATCGATCTCGCCGCGCCGCCCTTCCCCGGCGCGGTCCCCGGTGCGTTCCGAGTCGAGATCCGCGGCTGTCGCGTCGAAAGCAACGGCCTCGCGGGCCTGCTGCTCGACATCGATTACGAGACGAGTCCGACCTGGCGCGCCGATCTGCAGGTCCGCGAGTGCTTCGCGCGCGCCAATGCCGGCGACGGCTTCCATGTCGATGCGGACGCCCCCGTGACGCTGGCCCTGCACCGCGTGCTGGCGAGCGGCAATGGCGGCGACGGGATCGAGGTGAGTTCGGAGAGCGCGCACGGGCTCGCGCTCGTCACCGCGTCGATCGCGTTCGGCAACGGCGGTGCCGGAGTGCGCGCGACGCAGGGCAACGTCCCGATCGCGATCTCGCACGCGCTGGCCGCCGGCAATGCGCAGGGCGGATTCGTCAGCACGGCCGTGCTCTCCAGCGTCAGCTCGTCGATCACGCACCTGCAGGGCTCACCGTTCGTCGGCGTCGATGCCAGCGGGGTCGTGGACGTCACGGATCCGGCGCTCGCCCTCTTCGCGTGGGCACCGCAGGCATACCTCCCGGTGAGCTCGCAGGACGGCGCCACGTTGGGCCTCGCGGCCGCCGCCGTGCCGTCGCTCGGCGCGCTCGTCGAACTCGCCGATGGCGATGTGGCGATGCGCGTCACGGCCGTGCAGGGCACCCGCGTGAGCGTGGAGCCCGCTCCCGCGACCGCACGCATGCCGGCCCTGCTGACCGTCTTCGACGCGGCGGGCCGTCACGTCGTCGAGGACTTCCGTCTCGCGACGGGTTCCGTCGCACTCGGCCGTGGTCTCGCGCCGAGCGGTGGTGCCCCGGTCGACCCCGGTCCCTTCGGCGCACCGGCCGCCGCCGCACCCGGATTCCCGCTCGCCGTCGCGGTGCCGCTCCTGCGCGTGCTGGGCATCGCACCCGCACCGACCGAGGGCGTGCCGGCCGGCGATGCGGTCCAGGTCGAGTTCTCCGCGCCGCTCGACCCCACGAGCCTCGACGCCGCACGCGTGCGGGTGATCGGGGCTTCGGGGCGCGTGCTCGCAGCCGCGGTCTCGGTCGAGGGCGCGCGCGTGCGACTGGCGCCGCCGGGTGGCCGATGGCCCGAGCCCTTCCGCATCGAACTCCACGCGGGTCTGCGTGGCGTCGATGCCCGTCCCTTCGCGACTCCCCTCGTCCTCGTCATGAACCTCCGATGATGTTCCGTTCCTCCAGCTTCGGTTCCCTGACCCTCGCCGCGGCGCTCGGCGCGCTCTGCGCCGCAACCGCACGCGCCGACACGCTGATCGGCCAGGTCGTCAATGCGTCCGGTGTCGGCGTCGCCGGCGTGACGCTCGCGTTCAGCAACGGCGCCAATCCACTCAATCCGATCAGCGGCGCGAATGGCCTCTTCGCGATCGCGATCCCCGCGGGCCGCTACGACATCGAGTTCCTGCCGCCGGCCGGCAGCGGACTCGTTCCCCGGCAGATGCTCGACGTGAACATCGCCGGCACCGCGAACCTGGGCGTCGTCGCCCTGGCGACGGGCTTCGTTCTGACCGGCCGCGTGATCGATGCGAATGGCCTGCCGATCGCCGGAGTCGACACGCAGGTCGTCGACGCCGGGACCCGGGCCGTCCTCTGGACGCCCGGCGACAACACGAACCTGAACGGCGACTTCGTCGCGGTCGTGCCGGCGGGGACCTACGAGCTGCAGTTCCGTCCGCTGCCCACGACCCTGCTCGTGCCGCGCGCGCTCGCGGGCATCGCGGTGGCCGGGCCGGTGAACGTCGGAACCACGACGCTCCGGAGCGGAGTGCTCGCGACGGGCACCGTGACGGCCGCCGCCACGGGACTGCCGGTCGTCGGCGTCGACATCGACGTCGAGGACGCCGCGAGCGGGGAGACCCTGCTCACCCCCGGCGACGACACCGATGCGCTCGGCAACTACGCGTTCGTCGCACCGGCCGGGCTCTATCACGTGAGCTACGACCCGCCGACGGGTTCGCCCTTGCTCGGGCTCGAGCGCTTCAACGTCGACGTGCAGACGGGCGTCCCGCTCGGCACGACCTCGCTCCAGAGCGGCATCCTGCTGACGGGCGTGGTGCTCGGTCCGGGTGGGGCTCCGGTCGTGGGCGCCGACATCGACGTCGAGCGGGCGAACGGCGGCGGCGCGGTCTACACGCCGCACGACGACACGGATGGCACCGGGCGCTTCGCGGTGATGGTGCCGGCGGGCAGCTACCGCGTGGCGATCGGACCGACCTTCGCGAGCGGTCTCGTGGGCACGCGCACGGGGCCGATCCAGGTCGCCGCGCCGACGACCTTGCCGACGACCAACCTCGCCGCGGGACATGCGCTGAGCGGGACGATCCGTGGCTATGCGGGGGCGGTCGAAGCCGGTGTCGACATCGACGTGATCGATCCGGTGAGCGGCTCCGAACTCGTGACGGAGGGCGACGACACCGATGCCGCCGGTGCCTATCGGCTGATCGTCCCCGCCGGGACCTTCGACCTGAAGTTCACGCCGCGGAAGCTCAGCGCCTCGCGCGTGCTCGTGGTCCGTGGTGTCAACGTCGCCGGACCGACCACGCTCGATCGCCAGCTCCAGCTCGTGCCGGTCTTCGCGTATCTCGAGACGATCGGCGTGCCGACGCTGGGCCAGGGCGGACCGCTGCCCGTGCTGCTCGCGTTCATGAATCCGACGCCGAGCACGCAGGCGACGAGCGCGAGCATCGCATTCATCGCGCCCGACGGCACGGAGACCCTGCTCCTGCCGCCGACCGCGTTCCCCATGCCGTCGGGTTCCGGCGGCGCGGCCTTCCTCCTCCTCGCGCTGCCGGCGGTTCCGCCGGCGCAGCTCGGTCTGCCCTGTCGCCTCGAGCTGCGCTTCGACGATCCGACGAGCGGCGCCGAGCAGGACCACGACAGCATCCGGTTCGTGATCCGGTGAACACCTCGCCTCGCACTCCTCTGCGGGTCATGGCGTACAGCCACGACTCGTTCGGGCTCGGGCATCTGCGCCGCTCCGTGTCCGTCGTGTCGGCGATGGTCCGCCGCGACGGACGCGTGCGCGCGCTCTGCGTGAGCGGATCCCCGCTGCCCGATCTCTTCGAGCTGCCGCCGCGCTGCGACATCGTGAAGCTCCCCTGCATCACGAAGGACGACGGCGGCGAGTACCGGCCCCGCAGCCTGCCGATCCCGTTCGAGGAGCTCGTGCGCCTGCGCTCGGAGCTCCTCCTCGCCTCGGTCCGCGGCTTCCGTCCGGACGTGCTGCTCGTCGACCATGCGGCGCTCGGCGCCGGCCGCGAGCTCGTGCCCGTGCTCCGGAAGCTGCGTCACGAGGCCCTGGGAACGCGCGTCGTGCTCGGCATGCGGGACGTGATCGACGCACCGCATCGGGTGCGCGCGCAGTTCGCGGCGCAGCGGGTCCACGAGGTGCTGCGCGAGGCCTACGACGAGATCCTCGTCTACGGCGACCCGCGCGTGATGGACGTCGGCGAGGCGTACGACCTGCCCGAGGACCTGAGGCGCAAGACGAGCTACGTCGGCATCGCGTGTCCGCGCGACGCCGTGCCGCAGCTCGTCGTCCAGCGCGAGCCGGTGACGAGCAGGCAGATCCTCGCGGGGGCGGGCGGTGGTGCAGACGGTTACCGCGTCCTGCGCGGGCTGATCGCAGCCCTGCGCGGACCGATGCGCCACGACGACCTCAAGGCGAGCCTGGTCGCGGGTCCGCTCATGGCGCACGAGGAGCTCGCCGCGCTGAAGCTCGCGGCGCGCGGCGACTCCCGCATCGAGATCCTCCCGGTGACGCGCGAGATGCCGAAGCTGCTCGCGCGCGCCGACCTCGTCGTGGGCATGGGTGGCTACAACTCGGTCTACGAGGCCATCTCGCGAGGCCGGCGCCTGCTCGTCGCGCCGCGGGCACATCCGCGCCTCGAACAGCTCGAACGCTGTCGGCGACTCCAGTCCTTGGGACTGTTGCAGACGCTCGACGACGACGACCTCGCGGAGCCGGTGGCGTTCGCCCGCCGGGTGCGCGAGACCCTCGCCGGCCCGGCACCCGAGCCGAGCGAGAGCCCACTGCGCTTCGACGGCGCCGAGCGCGCGGCGGAGCGGCTCCTCTGCGGGGTCGAGTCCTCGCGCCTCCGCCACCGCGCCGACACCGCACTCGCGCCCTGAGACGGTCGGACCCCTCCACCAGCATCGCCGCGCACGCGGCCGGATCCTCCTCATGCACGTCGGCTACGTCCTCAAGAAGTTCCCCCGCCTCTCCGAGACCTTCATCCTCAACGAGCTGCTCGAGCTCGAACGGCAGGGTGCGCGGGTCACGGTGCTCTCGATCCACCGCCCCGACGACGGGCGCTTCCATCGCCAGCTCGCCGACCTCGTCGGTCCGGTCGTCTACCTGCCCCAGCGCAAGAGCCAGGAGTCGATCGAGATGCTCGCCTCGCGCCTCGACCTCCTCCGCGCCGCGCGCGAGGGGCTCTTCGGCGAACTCGAGGCGCTCCTGGCCGCGCGACGGCGGGACCTCTGGTCCGTGCTGGAGGCCGGACTCGACGTCGCCGCGATCGCGCGTTCGCTCGGGATCGGTCACCTGCATGCGCACTTCGCCACGGTCGCGACCGACGTCGCGCACGTCGCGCACGCGGTGAGCGGATTGCCGTACTCGTTCACCGCGCACGCGAAGGACATCTACCAGGATGGCGTGGACGCCGCGCGCTTCGCACGTCTCGCGCAGGATGCGGCCTTCGTCGTGACGGTCTGCGATGCGAATCGCGCGCACATCCAGGAGCACCTCGCGCCGGGCGCCGCGGAGCACGTGGTGCGTCTCTACAACGGCGTCGATCTCGACGCGTTCCATCCACGCATCCGCCGGCCGGACGCGAAGCCGCTCGTGCTGGGTGTCGGACGGCTGGTGGAGAAGAAGGGCTTCGACGACCTGATCCGGGCCGTGGCGATCCTCCGCCGCGCCGGCCTCGAGTTCGCGTGCACCCTCGTCGGGGACGGCGAGGAGCGCACGTCGCTGAGCGCCCTCGCGGAGGAGCTCGACGTCGAGGTCGAGTTCGCGGGTGCGCTGACGCACGACGAGACGCGCGCGATGCTCGCGCGTGCCACGCTGCTCGCGCTCCCCTGCGTGGTCGGCAGCGATGGCAACCGCGACGCGCTGCCCACCGTGCTGCTCGAGGCACTGGCCGCGGGAGTGCCGGTGATCAGCACGCCGATCGTCGGTGTCGACGAGATCGTCGGCGGCGGCGAGGCCGGGTTGCTGGTGCCACCGCGCGAGCCCGCGGCGCTGGCCGCGGCCCTGCGGGAGCTGCTGGCCGATCCTGCGCATCGCGATGCGCTCGTCCAGGCCGGCCGCGCACGCGCCGAACGGCTCTTCGATCTGCGGACGAACGTCGCGCGTCTGCGCGAGCTCTTCCGCGCGAGCATCGACGCGGCGAGCGCATCGCGAGTCGACCGCGGCGCGGAGTTGGTGTCGTGAGCGGCGCGCCGTTCCGCCTGGCGTATCTCTGCAGCGATCCCGGCATCGCGGCCGACGGGCACAAAGGGGCCTCCGTGCACTTCCGCGAGCTCGCGAGGGCACTGCGCGTGCAGCGCGTCGACGGCCGCGAGGTCGCGCTCTCGCCGTTCATGGCGCGTGGCGGTCCGGATGCCGCTCGCAGTCTGCCGGGACTGCGCGTCGTCGGCAGTGCCGGTGGCGATGGTGTGGAGCGCGAGCTGCGCACGTTCGCGGCGTCCGCCGCGATGCTCGACGCGCTGCTCGAGTCTGCTCCGCACGACGCGGTGTACGAGCGCCTCGCGCTCTTCGGGATGGCCGGTCTCGCGTACGCGAAGCCGCGAGGATTGCCCCACGTCGTCGAGGTCAACGCGCCGCTCTGGGAGGAGGCCGCGCGGTACCGCTCGCTCGGACTCCCCGGCACGGCGCGGGCCGCGGCGCTCGAGGTCCTCCACAATGCCTCGCTCGTCTTCGTCGTCTCGCAGGCCCTGGCCGCGCAACTCGCGGCGTTGGGGATCGATCGCGACAAGCTCCACGTGATGGGGAACGGGGTTCGTCTCGATGCCTTCGACGGGGCCGTCCCCGCCCCGCGTCCCGCGCCCCTGCGGGGAAAGCCGGTGCTCCTCTTCGTCGGCTCGCTGAAGCCGTGGCACGGTCTGGAGTTCCTGCTCGAGGCCTTCGCCGCGTGTCGCACACGACGTGAGCTCGGTCTCTGGATCGTGGGCGATGGCCCGCTGCGCGAGACGGTGCGCGCGGCCGCTGCGCGTTTCCCGGGCGACGTGGTCGTGCAGGGCGCGGTGCCGCACGAGGACGTGCCGGGGATCCTGACGGCCGCCGACGTCGTCGTGGCGCCGTACGGCGCGGATGCACCGGAGTACTTCTCGCCGCTCAAGGTCGTCGAGGCCATCGCCGCGCGTCGCCCGCTGCTCGCGAGTCGAACGCCGAGCGTGATCGAAGCCTGTGGCGATGCGCCCGGTGTCGCGCTGCACGAACCGGGCGATGTCCTCGGCTTCGCGCGCGCGCTCGACGCTCTGCTCTCCCGAGGTCCCGCAGGGGTGATGGACTCGGAGTTCCGGCGCGCGCTCGCCTGGTCGCAGAAGGCCCGGCGCGTGCTCGCGGCCGTCTCGCCGTGCGGTTCACGCCGTGAGGATCACGTCGCAGGATGAGCGGATTCCCGCCACCGCGAGGATGTGGGTTGCCGGGCATGCGCCTGGCGCTCGACGCCGGATCCGTGCGCGCGGTGATCGACGCGGCGTTGCTCGTCCCTGGGCACGAGTTGGCGACCCTCGCCTTGGATCACGTGCGTTGTCCGTCCGCGGACGAGGCCGTCGCCGGGTGGCGCGTCACGACGCGTGGAGCGCATGGGTGCCGCGAGAGCTGGGTCACGGCGCGCGTCGCACCGAGCTGGCGGGTGATGCGCGAACGCGAGCGACTCGCCGCGCGCGAGCAGCCGGCGTTCGGCGGTCTGTGCGGCGTGACGAGCGACCCCGACGACAGCGTGCTGTTCGTCGCGTGTCCGATCGACCGCGTCCTGCGCGAACTGCATCGTGTGCTGAGGCGCACGCGCGGCGAGCTCGTGGCCTATCGACCCGAACAACGCGCCGTGTTGCGCACGGACTCCGCTTGGGTGCAGGTGCGCGCGGTCCCCCTGGCCGAGGCCGAGTACCACGCCACGGTCCTCGCCGCTCAGGTCGGACTGGGGTCCACGATCCCGCACGCCGCCATCGGCGATCGCGTGGTCCACGAGGCGCCGCTGCGCGGCGAGCCGTTCCGGGGCGAACCCGGTGCCGCGCGGGCGCTGGGCTCGGCGCTCGCGCAATGGCATGGGCTCGCCGAGGATCCGCGCCACGCGGACGCTTCGCTGCGGCTGCCGCGCGAGAGCGCGCTGGACGAACTCGACGCCTCGCTGCGTGCCTGTCACGCGCTCGCGGTTCTCGACCCCGGACTCGGCGAGCGCGCCTTCGCGATCGCGGAACGCCTGGCCGGACTCGTGCCGGCCCGCTCGCGCGTGGTCCTGCGGCACGGTGCGTTGACCTGTGCTCGCATCAGGGTGCTGGACGGCAAGGTCGCCGTGCGGGGCTTTCTCCGCAGTTCACGCGGCCCGGCGTCCCGGGACCTGGCGACGCTCCGGGTCGACCTGGCCCTGTCGGGCATCGACCCGATCCGCGGGAGCGAGGCCGTGCTCGACGGCTACGGCAGCTCGCCGACGTCCGCCGAACTGCGCTGGTTCGAGGCGAACGCCGCACTCCAGAGCACGTGCGCCGCGTTCGAGCGGGCACGCGTCGACTGGCCCCAGCGCGCCACGCAGGTCCTGCAGCTCGCGGCGGACGCCGCGTCCGCCATCGCATCATGATCGAACGGCTCTCTCCGTCGCTGGCCGCGTGCGCGGCCGTCCTGCTCGGCGCCTGTGTCGGGGGTGGATCCGACGCGCGCGAACGCTCACGAGAACTCGGCCCGGGAACCTGGGTCGAGATCCAGGGGCGCATCGTCGACGGCGCGCCCGTCGTCGAGGAGGTCGAAGCGATCCCTCGCTCGGAGTCGGACACGCGGGAGAAGTTCGAGCTGAGCGGACCGATCGAGGCGCTCGGCGAGGGCGGCACGGTGAGCGTCCTCGGTTCCCTCCTCGAGACCTCGGCGGGCACGGGCTACGTCGACGAGTCCGGTGTCGAGGTCCAAAGCCTGCCGCTGCGAGTCGGCGAGGGCGTGCGCGTGAAGGCTCGCGAACGATCGGCGGGCGGCTGGCGCGCCCGCGAGATCCGCGCCTGGCCGACCGTCGGGAGATTCGAGGTCGAAGGCGAGATCCGCAGTTTCGATCGCGACCGCGGCCGGATCCTCGTCGGCGCCGTCGATCTCGCGCTGCCGCAGGACGTGCGTTTCGACGAGGGCGAGGCGCAGCGCGCGGGCGATCCGCTCCAGCTCTTCCAGGCGGACGAGCAGACGAGCGTGCCATTCTCCATCCAGCTCGCCGACGGACTGAAGCTCGGTGGCCAGGTCGGACTCGGGCTCGAGCACGACGAGGACCGCGATCTCGACGACGCGCGCAAACGCGACGAGACCCAGCTCGAACTCGAGGCCAAGCTCGATCTGCTCTGGAGCTTCGGCTCGGGGTCCTTCGCGCTGCTGGAGGGCAAGTTCGCGCACGACCATGGCTGGCAGGAGGGCAGCGCCGAGGAGGAGGACTCCGCGGCCGAGATCACGCGGGCCTTCACCTGGTTCGCCGTGAACGAGCAGATCCGCGTGCAGGCGGGCCGCTTCGACTTCGACGAGGAGCGGGAGTGGCTCTACGACGAGATCCTCGACGGCGTGCGCGTCCTCGCGCGCGCGGGAGACCTCGAGTTCGAGCTCGCCGCTGCGACCGGCCGGGAATTCGCGGCGAGCGAGGGCAATCCCACGGAGGACACCGCGACCTACGTCGCGCTGGCCCGGTGGTTCGTCGAGGACGACGACTGGTGGCTCACGGCCTATGCCTTCGTCCGCGACGACACCGCCGTGCGCGACTTCGAGCCGCAGCTCTTCGGTCTGCGGTCGTTCTCGCGACCCTACCGGGGACTGGGACATTGGGCCGAGCTCGCGCTCGCGCGTGGGCACGCGGCGGATCGGGACATCGACGGTCGGGCCTTCGACGTCGGGCTCCTCTACCGCTTCGACGCGCCGCTCAGCCCGACCATCGCCTTGGGCTATGCCTATGGCGAAGGCCGCGATCCGAATGGCGACACGGACGGCTTCCGGCAGAGCGGCTGGAACGACAACAATGCGAAGTTCGGCGGCGTGACGAGCCTGAAGTACTACGGCGAGGTCTTCGAGCCCGAGCTCGCGAACCTCGGCATCGCGACCCTCGGCGTCGGCGTGCGCCCGATGCCGTCCCTCGCCGTGGACCTCGTGCTGCACGAATACCGCCAGGACTACCTCGCGACCGCCCTGTATGCGAACGACCTCCGCGCGCGACCCAATGGCCGTTCGGCCGCACTCGGCTGGGAGGCCGACCTCGTCATCGGCTGGCGCCGCGAGCGCTCGCTCTCGGCCGAGTTCGTGCTCGGTCGTTTCGATCCGGGCAGCGGCTTCGACCTCGACGATCCGGCGTGGCAGATGGAGTTCACCGTGCGCGCGAAGTTCTGAGCCGTGTCGCGACCGCGGTCGCGGCGTCGACGGAGGCCGACTCGGTCGCAAGTCTCATTCGCAGACCGGGGGCGAGCCAGGGGCCAGGCATTGCCCGGTCATGCGCCACTCGTCCGGGTGGGTCTGACGAAGGCCGCGCCGCGATTGGCGCCGTCGCAGATCAGGGGGAACGCGGGGACTTCGACGCTGCGCCTCTGCGGTCGACCGAGGGCGCACGCCGTGACGACCGCGATCGTCGCCAGTGAGCACGGCCCGAGGGCCCTCGACCGGACCTCGGAGTGCAGAGATCCCGCGCTCCGCGATCGCCATGGGGGCTCGCTCGATGTCGCTGGCTGGATCCTGCGCCGGCCGGAGGGTTCTGGTCGAGCTGTGGGCCGATGCCCGGGACGTGCCAGGCACACCCGGTGGCCGAGAGCTGCCACGGTGCAGTGCCACGGAGCTCCCGCAGCGGCCGATGCGACGACGAGTTTGCGGTGCGGTGCAAGAACGCTGGATTGCGAAGTCCCGGCGAGGAGTGGCCCTCGGCTCCTCTCCCGTGACGCGTCATCATGGCATGGCTATCGGTCCATGTCGCTCGGCCCACCGCGCCCCGAAGCGGGACCGATGCTGTCGGCCGCTCCGGAATCCCGGCTCGCATCTGGCGGGAGTCCGGGTAGCCTGGGTCGGCGAAGCGAGGTGAATGCCATGGCAAGAGACCTGCTGTCTGCCTGTCTGCCTGTCTGCCTGTCTGCCTGTCTGCCTGTCTGCCGTCCTGATGGCCATCGCGGTCGACCCCGTGGCCGCTCAACAGAACCAGGAAGAGGTCATCCACCTCTACGTCGATCCGCACTACGGCAGTGATGAACTGGCGCTCGGGCTGAGCGGCCCGACCTGGAATCCCGACGGCGCCAACAGTGTGCCCCTGTGTTCGGGCACGCCGCTTCGGCCCACGGATGTGGTGGAGACCTCGACCCAGTTGCCCCTGCGGCACGCGCCGCAGCCGTTCCGCACGATCAGCGCAGCTCTCCGCTACATCGGTGCGACGGCGCAGCGAGCCGGGCTGCCTGCGGGAACCTCGCCGCTGCCGTATCCGCCGAGCCCGCTGCCTGGTCAGCGGATCTGGACCCACGCCATCGTCCACCTGCTGCCCGGATTGTATGCGCCTACGACGAGCTGGTATCCGGACTTCCTGGCATATGGGAACGGCGAGGGTTTTCCGTTGGTCATTCCCCCGCGCGTGAGCATCCAGGGCACCTCGGGACTCAACACCGTCATCATGCCGACCGACACGACGGCCTTCGTCTTCGGGGCGTGGTTCGATCCTGTGACGAATCTGCGCACCTATGCAGAGACGCCGGACGCGATCGGTTCGGACGGCACAGGTTCCTTTCTCTCGTGTCTCACGATCTACGCCGGTGGACGAGACGTCAGGCAGGACCTCCAGTCCAAGATGACGGATCAGGCTGCGGTGCTCATCGACGGTGAGCTGGCCGCGCACCCGACGATCACGAATTGCTGCTTCGTCAAGAACTGGGTGGGAATCCTGGTCAACGGCTATGCCGGCGACTTCGGCGCTCCTCCGGAGCGGCCGATCGTGGAGCACCACGGAACGACGATCATTGGCAACACCTTCGCGTGGAATGCGGTCGGTCTCTACAACGGCCAGTCTGCGGAGCTGAAGGCCCAGACCCTGATCGGATTCGTCTCGGCCCTGCCCGGCGCTGCCGGCACGGTCGGCTACGGGCTCTCGCGGCTCGCACTCGTGAACAATGTGTTCGATCGCTCGGCCCCGGGATCGGCGCTCCTGCAGGGCTCCCCCAACCCGTTCTGTGGTGAGAATGCTGGCTTGTCGCGCTATCCCGCATCCGGGTGGCGGCACCCGGCGACCTGGCCCTTTGCGTTTGCGGATTCCTCGTTCGAGGGCGTGGGCCACGAAGACCTGACCGTCGTCGGCTTTGGCGATTCGAATGCATATGAGGAAGAGACGGCGCCGCTCCAGCCAGGTCAGATTCCGGAGCGTCCCTACAATACCGGTTGGTCGAATGGCCTGTGGACTTTCCTCACTCGATTGCCACCCGTGAAGCCGGGGCCGGCCGCACTTTCGATGCCGAGTCCGGATCCGACCCGGAACATCGCCCCGATGACGGGGTATTTCTCCAATATGGTCGCCTCCGGCTCCAAGCCGAGGGGAGTGCTTTTCGTGCGCGACCTGTTCTGCTTTGCTCGCTTCGAGTCCGGCGTCACCTACACCGGCGAGTCGACCTTTGCGGGCGAACTTGCGCCGGGGACGAGCGGGTTCGACGGATCCCCTCTCGACTTCCGGCTGTCTCCGACGGCGGCTGTCTACCCGGACGTGTCGCAGACCCCGCCCAGCCGCCCGACGGTGCCCAACCCGCTGGTCGACAACGGCTTCGACCTACCGGCCAGCGGCACGTTCACGATGGCGAACGGCCTCGTCGTGGGGCGCCCCGGAGACTTCGGTCACCCGAACTGGGGCTTCGATGCCTGGCGTTCGGACGTCGAGGGCTTCGGCAACCGCCGCGAGCACGACCACCCGCACCCCGGCTACACGGGTGCGAGCATCACGGACATCGGAGCCGATGAGTTGGGTGACCTCCTCGTGGCCGGCTACCGCATGGGCACCACGATGCTGGTCAGGCTGGACACGGGGCACCCGAAGAATCCCTACAACGGCTCGTACGCACTCGAGAACCACCGGGTCTACATCCTGGGACCCGCGAACGCGCAGAGCTCGGCCATGCATCCGGGGCACGTCGCGGCCGGTCATCCGGCACCGATGTTCCGCACCTACGGCTTTCCGTCGTTCACGACCGACTGGCCGTTCAGCTACAATTCCCCGACGGGTGGGGATGCGACTTGGCACTCGGTCGAGACCGTCGGCGCGATGTTTGCTCGGCCATGGCGCTTCGATCCACTGCCGCCCACCAATCCACCCCCGGCACTCGAGTTTCTCTACCTGGGCACGACAGCCGACATCACTCCGCACCTCCTGCCCGACCCCCATCCTTGGTGGTCGCACAGCCCGGGCTCGACGCTGCCCAACGGCATTCCTCCAACTCTCACGCTCTGGCAGGACTGTCTCGGAGCGGGAAGTTACAACGGCTTCCTCTACCTCCCGCCACTCGCTCATCTGCCCAATCCTCCTGGGAGTTCGCAGCTCGGTTACGTAGACCTTGTCGGCGGCTTCGAGTTCCAGTGGCTCGATGGGCTGAGCGCTTGGTCGAGCGGGCCCCCGAGTTTCGGGAACTTCTTTCGGTGGGTGACTCCGGGTGGCGGTTCCTCGGGTCTCCAGCTCAATCAGGTGGACAGCTGGTGTCGAGTTCGAAGCACCCATCCGCTCGCGCCTGTGGAACCGCTGCTTCCGGACACGCTCCCCGCTACTGATCCGGATCCGGTCGCAATCCGCTTCACCCTCGAGAGCAACATTCAGGGACTGTTCTCCACGTCTCGGAATATCCAATCCTTCATGGTGTTGGTCGATGGCATCGCTCCCTGACCTGCGGTCGCTCGAGCTCCATGGTGGCATCACCCAGCCGAGCGGCGAACGACGGAGCATTGGCAGACTCTGTCTCGTCATGGCGACTCTACCTGTGTTATGGTCTGCTTCGGGTGCGAAGGCCCAGGTGGCCTGGCAGGCTCGTTCCGGCTCCGGGGGCGCTCCCCCTGCCGGCTGTCCCGTCGCGGTGGACTTCCCACCGGGCGGGCATGTGCTCTGCCATGGTGGATTCCGCGTGCAAGGTGCCTGGTCCGACGAGACCTGGATCTGGAATGGCGCTGGATGGTCGCAGCATCTTGGCGCGTCGAGGCCCTCCGCGCGATCGGGCTTTGCCATGTCCTTGGATCCGAGCCGTGGGAGGGTTGTCCTGTTCGGCGGCTTCGAGGCACCCTCATCGGCACTCCGCGCGGATACGTGGGAATGGGATGGGGTCGGTTGGCGGCAGATCGTGACCACCACGGTACCGCCTGCCCGCGGCGGGGCGGCGATGGCATTCGACATCCTGAGCGGACGAGTGGTCTTGTACGGTGGGCTCGGGAGCGGCGGCGTGCTCGGGGACACGTGGGCATTTGATGGTGTCGATTGGGCACAACTGCAACCGGCCAATGGACCGCCTGCGGGCAAGGCTTATCACCAGATGGTCAGCGATCTCGGTCGAGGGCGGATCGTGCTGTACGGCGGTCAGCCGCCCAGCCGACCTCACTGGGAGTGGTCGGGTCAAGATTGGCAGGAGCAGACCTCCATGGTCACTCCCGGATTCCGTACCAGCGCTCACGGGCTTGCGTGGGATTCGGCGCGGTCGAGGACCGTGCTTCACGGGGGCATCGACCCATTCTCGTCAACCTATCGCGGAGATACCTGGGAGTGGGACGGAGCCGTGTGGGCTCGTCGGTCAGACGGCTCGTACGGTCCGGGATCGCGGGCGTGCATGGCACTGGTCTACTCGAGTATCGATGATGCGACGCTGTCGTATGGAGGCGTGCAAGGCACGATGGTCATATCGGATCTCTGGGAATGGCAGTCACCGCTGCTCGCGAGCTCGGTGCCGCACGCGCCCGGCTGCCCGGGACTCGTCGGCGAACCGGAACTCGTGCCTTGGCCACGAGGGCCCTGGCTCAACGACAGCTTCAGCCTTCAACTCGTGCCGCGCGGCATCACGCCGCTCGGCGCGGTGATGCTGACCGGCTTCACGGCGAGCACCTGGAACGGGCGATCGCTCCCGCAGGCGCTCGACAACCATGGGCTACCTGGGTGCCAACTGGCCATCGCCGCCGAGCTGAGCTATCCGATGAGTGCAACTCCGACGGGGATGTTCTGGACGATCCAGGTGCCAGGGCTGCCATCGCTCGGCGGCCTGCGCTTCTACAACCAGGCCATCGCACTCGTGCCCGGGGCCAACCCGGCCGGAGCGGTGATGTCGGCGTCGCGCGAGTCGGTCATCGGCGCACGCTGATGCTGTTCGCCTGGAAGCGCACGGCCATGGCCAGCTTCGCGACGGCGAGTCGCGTGATGGGTGTGAGCGAGCGGTCGCTTGCACAGGCCTCGTGGCAGCGCTCTGCGCATGGAGGTCTTCCTTCGGCGCACGGTCAGCTCGCCGAGTTTCCGCCCGGAGTCGGGGTGCTGAGCTTCGTCGGCTACCGCGGGAACGGGGTCTGTTCCGAGGCGTGGACCTGGGACGGTGCGACCTGGTCATTCGTCAACCCGTCGTCGAGCCCGCCGGTGCGAGTCGCGGGTGCGATGGCCTTCCACGAGGCATTCGGTCGCGTCGTTCTCTTCGGCGGTTCGGATGAGGTCGTCACGTACTACGGAGGGACCTGGACCTGGGATGGACAGACCTGGATGCAAGTGGCATCGATTGGTCCGAGCCCGCCGGCACGCCGCGATGCCGCCATGGCGTGGGATCCGGTGACGAGGAGCGTCCTTCTCCTCGGCGGGAATGGAACCACCGGCACGAACCTCGGAGACGTGCGGTCGTTTGATGGAGTGGGGTGGCGACAGAGCCATTCATCGGTCGCTCCATCACCCCGGAGCTACGCGCAGGCGGCAAGCAGTACCCGGCGCCGACGTGAGGTCGTCCATGGTGGCAGCGGCTTCCCATCCCGGGACGGCGCATTGTGGGAGTGGGATGGGCTCGGGTGGAGCCGGCCGACGAGCAGCTCGGGCTCAGCAGACGGGGTCGGAGGTCACGGATGGGTCTTCGACGGCGCGCGGGGGCGAGCCGTCCTCTTTGGAGGCGACACGGCCAGCTCCGGAGCAATGCCACTCGGCGAGACCTGGGAGTGGGATGGCAGTCGCTGGTGCCTGCGCAGTTCCTGGACAGCCGGGCTCAGCGGGCGAGCGGTCTGGAGCATGGGGTACGTC
>JADLHO010000002.1 GCA_020848735.1 Planctomycetota bacterium
GACGTAGGGCGTCGGGTCGGCGCCGTTCGGCACCGACCAGGTGTTCTGGGCGGAGGCGATGACCGCCGCCAATGCCGTGAACGTGAGACCGCGGGACGCGAGGTGCATGGGCAGGTCCGAGACGGAGCCGAGGGCAGCGCGGAGATCCTAGCCGGGCCGTCGCGGTCGCGGTCGGCGCGGACCGCGCGCCCGGAGCACGGTCGTGCCGCGTCCGGGCTAGCCTCTCCGCCCATGCGCGCACTCCTCTCCCTCTGCGTCGCCCTCGCCGCGTTCGCCGCCCCCGCCGCGAGGTCGCAGGCGATCGTCCTCCCCCCGAGCGCCGACACCTTCGCCGATCAGAGCCAGCCCGCATCGGGCTTCGGCAGTTCCGCGGAGCTCGGCTTCGGCAAGAACTTCACCTCGACGCCGAGCTTCACGGTCTGGTTCATGCGGGCCTACCTCGCCTTCGACCTCCAGCCGATCCAGACCACGGGGCGCTGGCCGACGCGGGCCGTCCTGCGCTGGTACCAGAACCGCGCGAGCGCCGCCGGTTGCCTCGACGTGAGCGTGCACCGCGTGAGCTCGCCCTGGACCGAGGCCGGCGTGAGCTGGCAGAACCGGCCGACGCACGACGCGGCGGTGATCGCGCGCGCCTGCGTCGGCGCCGCGTCGGGCAATGGCTGGAAGGAGGCCGACGTCACCGCAGTCGTGCAGGCCTGGCTGCTCGGCAGCACGCCGAACTTCGGCCTCGTGATCAAAGACCCGAGCGAGAGCAGCGCGGGCGCCGCGCGGCCCGGCTTCGCCCACAGCCGCGAGGCCGGCCCCACGCTCAGCCCCTACCTCGAGGTCGAGTTCGCCCAGCGCTTCGGCTTCGGCTGCTCGATGCGCGCGCTGCTGCCGATCTCGGACGTGACGGCGGGACGGCCACGGCTCGGCGAGTCCTTCACGCTGGGCACGATCGGCCTGATCTCGGGCTCGACCTTCGGCGTGCTCTTCGGCCTCAGCAACACGAGCTGGAGCGGCGGTGCCCTGCCCTGGTCGATGGCGCCCCTCGGCTTCGCGCACTGCGATCTCCTGGTCGCACCCGACATCAGCGCGAGCTTCGGCGCGGTGCCGGGCAACTCCTTCGATCTCGTGGTGCCCCTGCCCGCGCAGAACTCGCTCGATGGCACGCCGCTGTTCATGCAGGTGCTCGCGGTGCCGCCGATCCCTGGGCTTTGGCTCGAGGTCGGCAATGGGGTCTCGGTGGTGCTGCGGATCTGAGCGACGCGGCGGCGCGTCTGGCGAACCGGGCTGGGGAAAGACGCGGGCCAGCCGAGCCCGCCGTGATGCCGCGCCGCGCGAGTCACGCGTGAGCGAGCTCTCGATCAACGCCCCAGCACGACGTCGAGCAACGCCGTCGAGGACAGCGCGCCGAAGAGACCGGCGCCCGCGTCGGCCGTGACCCAGTGGAAGTAGAGCTCGAGGCCGAGCAGGGCCGTGTCGAGAGGGATGGGCACCGGCATCTGCGCGGCGCCGAGCGCGTCGGTCGAAGCGAAGAAGAGGACGTCGGCGGAGATCTTCGCGCCGCAGGCATTGCGATCCCCATCGGGGAGGAGCGCGAAGCCGGCGAGCAACGCGCACGGTGCGCCCGCGCGCGCCTGGCTCAGCGCCACGCGGAAGCCCGCGTCGCCGAGCAAGGGAGCACCGCTGGCAGCGATCCGCGGCACCCCCGCGCTGCCCGCGCAGCCGTTCCCCAGCACCGCGGCCAGCGCCGCACCGAGCTCGGCGAAGGCCACCGCGTGCGGCTCGCGACCGGCATCGGGTGACCGCGCGCTGAAGAACACGTGGTCCGTCGCGATCGAGAAGCTGCTCGGATCCGAGCCGCGCGCGCCGGGCCAGATCTCGGCGAGGACGCGCGTGCCGGCGGCGCTGCCGTCGCTGATCCACGGTTCTGCGCCATAGGGGGTGGTGCGCGCCGAGAAGAGCAGCAGGCGGCTCGCGCCGAGGCCGAGGAGCTGCTGCGGCGAAGACGATCCCGCGCCCGGGATGATGTCGCGCACCATCGCCGTGCCCGCCGGCGTGCCGTCCGTCGACCACGGCTCCCCCTGATGGATGAAGAACAGGCGATCGCCGGCGACGCTGAGCTCGGCACCGGTCTCCCCTATGGCGAGGAACGGCAGGGTCCCTCCCGCGGTGCCGTCGCTCGACCACAGGTCGCGGGCATCGCTCGCGCGGACCGCGACGGTGAACCAGGTGCGACCCGCGAACTCGACGAAGGGTGAAGGCGACGACGACTCGCTTCCGGCGAGGACGTCGAGCACGCGGTAGGTCCCCGCTGCCGTGCCGTCGCTGACCCAGGGCTCCATGTCCTGGTCGAGGGTGGGATGCGCCACCGATCCGCTGAACCAGAGACGCCCGGCGCAGGGTGTGAGTCCGGAGATCCGCGAGCCCAAGGGGCCTGGCCGAAGATCCGCGACGAGCAGCGTCCCGGCAACCGTGCCGTCGGTCTGCCAGAGCTCGCGACCATGGGCCGCGTCGTTCGCGGTGAACCAGACGCGATCCCCCCAACGGACGAACGAGTCGGGCGCCGCGGCGCTGCCGGCGTCGATGTCGATGAGCACCGTGCCGGCTCGAGTGCCGTCACTCGACCAGAGCTCCAAGCCCTCCGGTCCGTTCGCCGCGAACACGAAGCGAGCTTCGAGAGCGGTCAGGCCGGCGGGGTTCGAGCCCTGCGGCCCCAGGACCAGGTCGGCGAATCGGCTGGTCCCCGCCGCCGTTCCGTCCGAGACCCAGAGCTCGCGCCCCGCGAGCACGTCGCTCGCCGAGAACCAGAGGGAACCGCGCCACTCGAGGAACTCACCGGGGGAGGAAGGCTCCGCACCCGGCGCCAGGTCGGCGAGGACATGCGTCCCCGCCGCGCTGCCATCGCTCAGGTAGAGCTCTCGACCCGACGTTCCGTCGTCGGCAGCGAAGACCGCGCGCGCGCCGAAGGCCGCGAACTCGCCGGGGTCGGAGCCGAGCGCCGTCCTGCCGAGCTCGGCGAGGAGCACCGTGCCTGCGGCCGTGCCATCGCTGATCCAGGCCTCGGCACCCCGCACGCCGTCGATCGCTCGGAACACGAGGCGGCTGCCGAGCACTCCCAGCGGCCAGATGCTGGCACCGCCGAACGGATTGATGTCGGCGACGAGCTGCGTGCCGCTCGCGCTGCCATCGCTGACCCAGAGCTCCTCGCCGTAGCTCCAGTGCTGCGCTCTGAAGAACACGCGCGAGCCGACGGCGATCAGGTTGCTCGGGTACGCGTCCCACACGCCGTTCCAGATGTCGCGCACGAGGTAGGTCCCGGCCGGCGTGCCGTCGGTCGCGAACAGCTCGACGCCGTGCGTCGCGTCGCGGGCGCGGAAGAACGCCAGATTCCCGGCGACCACCGCCGCGCCAATCGGATAGGTCGGCCCGGGGTTGGGCGTGATGTCGAGGAGGAGCGTCGTCCCCGCCGGACTGCCATCGCTCACCCACATCTCCGCGCCGTGCACGCCGTCGTCGGCGACGAAGAGGAAGCGGGATCCGAACGCGCGGAGTCCAGAGGGACGGCCGACGAAGCCCGTCGCGAGCCGCACGGTGCCGGCCACGCTGCCGTCGCTCAGCCAGATCTCGCCGGTGACGGACGATCCCGTTCCCCTCGTGCTCGCGATCACGATTCGCCCGCTCCACGCCGCGAGTTCGACCGCGGTGCCGTAGTCGATCGCCGGCGCGATCTCGACGGTGCCCGCCGCGCTGCCGTCGCTCCGGAACACGCGACCGGTGTTCGAGGCCACGCAGTACAGAGTCGCGCCGACTCCGGCGAACTGGGTCGGGTTCACGGGCTGCGCGTTGGAAGGATCGACTTCCCGCGTGCCGGCGGGCGTGCCATCGCTGACCCACAGTTTCGGGTAGGCGGAGGTCCATGCGGTGAAGAAGAGCAGGTTGCCGACGGCGAGCGGCGGAGCGCCAGGGGAGCGCATCGCGGTGCTCAGTCGCAGCGTGCCCGCGGCGCTGCCGTCGCTGAACCACAGCAATGCGCTGCGGCCGGTGAAGACGACCCCTCCGGCAAAGGCCGCCAAGTCGGTGGGCCACTCGCCGTCGGTGCCCGGGAAGAGGTCGGCGACCAGCCGCGTACCGGCCGCGCTGCCGTCGCTGACCCAGAGCTCATCGCCGTGGACCTGGTCGTTCGCGCTGAAGAACAGGCGTCCGCCGGACACCGCCGACTCGACCGTCCACACTCCCGAAGGTGAGACGTCGAAGCCGCCGTGCACGTCCCGGAGCATCGACTGGGCGAAGGAGACCGGCGATGCGACGAGGAGGATCGCGAACGCGAAGCCATTGTGGGCCATTTTGATCTCACCGAAGCCCGAGGAGCGTAACGCGCCGCACGCATCCGGTGTCGAAGCCGTGCCCGCGCGCTCACCAAGCACTGGCCGCCCTACGTGACCAGCCAGAGCCCGGCGACGAATCGCATGGCCCGATCGAACGTGCGCCGACCACGGATCCCAGGTCGCCAAGGAGCGCGAGATCCATCGGGCTCGGCAAGTCTGGCAGCACCAGCGCGGGGCCACGGCTGCCAGCCAGGCGCTGCAGCAGCGGTTCCTTCGAGGGACCCACCAGATCGCGGCCCTTGTGCATCCCGCCGACGACGTCGAACATCCGCCGCCATGCTCGCGCGCATCCCGGCCCTCACGGTCGGCGCTTCATTCGCGGTTCTCGCGGCCACCGCGGCGCGGGCGCAGTCCTGGTCCCCCGTCCCGAGCGGGCTGGCCCCGCCCGCACGCGCGAACCATGCGGGCGCCTATGACGTGCAGAGATCGCGCTTCGTGATCTTCGGCGGGATCGTCGGGGGGAGCCTCCTGAGCGACACCTGGGAGTTCGACGGGTTGCGCTGGCATGCGCGCTCGCCGCTCCACTCGCCGCCGCCCCTGCTCGCGCATGCCATGGCGTACGACGCCGTGCGCGGCCGCTGCGTCCTCTTCGGGGGCGCCCGCGCGACGCCGGACTCGAGCGCCGTCGCCGAGACCTGGGAATGGGACGGCACCGACTGGACGCAGCTCCGGCCGGCGACGGCACCGTCGGCGCGACTCGGTCATGCGATGGCCTTCGATTGGGTCCGCAGCCGCGTCGTGCTCTTCGGCGGCCGCAATGCGGGCAGCGTGCACGAGAGCGATACCTGGAGCTTCGACGGCAACACCTGGACGCGCATCGCCACGAGCGGACCCTCGGCCCGTTGCTGCTTCGACCTCGCCTTCGATTTCGCGAGCGGTCGCATCCTCCTGTTCGGCGGTTGGAACCAGGTCGTCCTCGGCGACACCTGGGACTTCGACGGCACGAACTGGGTCCAGCGGGCCACGCCGCTCGCGCCGTCGGCTCGCTGGGGCCACCGGATGGCCGACGATCTCCGGCGCGGCGTCGTCGTCCTGCACGGCGGGAACGGCGCCGCGATCGAGACCTGGGAATGGGGCGGCGCGAGCTGGTCGCTCCGCTCGACGAGCTCGCAGGCGGCCAGCCTCAACGCGGTGTTCGAATTCGATTGGGCCGTCGGGCGCCCCACGCTGTTCGGCGGCTCGCCGGCCGGCCAGGGCGAGAGCGATGCGACCTGGACCTATGGCAATGCGATCCAGGCCGCGGTGACCGCGTACGGCAGTCCCTGCCCCGGGCCGCTCGGCACACCCCGCCTGGCCCTGGCCGGCCCCTCCCTGCCGTGGCTGGGTCAGTCGTTCCTGCTGCAGAGCTCTGGTTCGTCGGGTGCGACCCTGCTCGGCTTCGGCTGGTCCAACACGAGCTTCGGCGCCGTCAACCTCCCGCTGGCGCTCGCACCGTACGGCGCGCCGGGCTGCAGCCTGCTCGCGAGCCAGGAGCTCGCGTACGGGATCGGCGCTCCGTCGACCTTCGGCGTCGCCGTGCCCTACCTGCCGGGAGTCGCGGGGCTCACGTTCTACGCGCAGTCGATCGTCCTCGACCCGGCGGCCAATGCGCTGGGGATCACGAGCTCGAACGGACTCGCGCTGACCATCGGTTGGCGCTGACCCGGTCACCGCGATCCGCGCGGATGGCCGCGTGACTTTCGCGCGGGTTCCCGGTGCAATCCCGAGCGACACCTCGAACTCGAACCGACGAACGAAAGCCCATGGCCAACCTGGATGACGCCCGCAAGGCTGCCCTGCTCCCCTCGGAATACGGCTCCTTCCTCCGCTTCATCGGACAATCGAAGGGCTATCAGGTCGAGTCGTACCAATACGGGAAGTGCCAGGCGAAGATCTACACGGAGCCCGGGGACAAAGGCGGCGCCAAGAAGAGCGAAGGCATCAAGCACGCGATCAAGACCGTCATCAGCAACGGCTACGCCCTGCGCGGCGAGGTCCGCGTCTACTGCGCGATGTCGTTCGAGGCCCAGAACCGCGCCTTCCATCGCGACCCGGGCTGGAACTCGATCTGTTACATCACGCTCGGCAAGGAGGTGATGGCCGCGGCGGACCGCGACAGCATCTCGCAGCAATCCCACCCGGGCTTCGAGCGCGAGACGGTGACCTGCATCCACGAGATCGGCCACCACCTGCACGAGCTCAGCGCGGGCGACGTCGAGTTCTGGGGCACCGGCAGCAGCCTGTCCGGCCGGCCCGTCAACGCCGCGGAGCTGAGCCAATACGCGGGCACGAACAAGAAGGAGTTCGTCGCCGAGGCCTTCGCCGCGATGAACATCGGCCGCAAGCTCTCGGCGGCGGCGATGAAGGAATACCGGGACTACAACGGGCCGATGATCGGGGGCTGAGGGCGCGGGGGATCAACCACTGGCGAGAATGGGTCGCGCGGACCGATCAGCGAGCGCTGAAGCCCTTCAGGAAGTCCCGCAGCCTCGTCAGCACGTTCGAGCCGAGATCGAACACGCGTGCCTGCGCTCCCGCGCCGAGCCGCGGATCGTCCGGGTTCCGCACTGCGAGCAAGGCTCCGATCCTCACCTTGTCGAGCTTCTTCGGGACGGCACCTACGGCCCGCATGCAATCGACGAACGACTCGATGCAGGCCTTCGCGTGAGCGTTCACCGGGTCCCTTGCCCACGACCGCCAGACGAGCGTCTCGATCTCACCGGGGTCGTCGCGCTGCTCGCCCGGCAGCACGAAACAACCGATCCAACATCCAGAGGGCGATCGGGCCCAGCCACCGGCCGTCGGGACCTCCGCGCCCGTCGCCTTCCGTAGCAAGTGCACGAGTCGCTCGAGGCGCGCGGCGGGCTCCTCGTCGCCGTCGGCCACGACGGCGATGGATTTCTTCTCTCGCAGCTTCTGGGGATCGATCCAGGCTCGCAGGACGTCATCCATCCCGGCCTTGCCGTTGCAGGTCTTGATGTGGACCTTGCGAGCCCCGTCACCCTCCTGATCGCCGATCCCCATCGACTCGAAGAGTTCCGCGAAGAAGCGCAAGTCGCTCTCGCCCTCGACCAGAAGGTGTCGGTCGTGCTCGTTCTCGTCCCAGGGTCTCATCGGAGGTCGACGTCCCCGCGGACGGCCGCGTCGATCAGCTCGCGGTCGAGCACCCGACCCTGCACTCCTTCCGAAGACCGCTCCCCGGAGCGAAAGAGCTGGATGAGCCGCAACTCATCGCGACTCTCCGGAGCGAATGCGGCGTGAGCCGCCAGGATGCACTCGTGACTGTGGGTCGCCACGAAGACCTGCGTCCCGAGCTGACGCGCGGCCGCGCCGAGCCCGGCCCAGATCCTCGGCAGGAGCGAGAAATGGATGCCATTCTCGATCTCGTCGACGAGGTAGACCTGCGGCCCCTTGGCCAGAAGCTCCGAGAAGATCTCCACGAGGCGACTCAGTCCGTGGCCGACCTGGATCAGGGGAATGCGTTCGCTGAGACCGAGATCCACCTCGATGTACGGGGAGACCTTGGGCGAAGCGCGGAGCCGGATCCTCCGGACGCGCGGATCCACCTGCTTCAGGAGGCTCTCGATCGCCTCCTCACCGCCCTTCTTGCTCATCGCCTCGTCGAAGGATCGCACGAGGTCTTCCTCCCCGCGCATGAGTGGGGAAACGCTCTGACATCGGACCCGGTCGCCGTCGCTGGACCCGGACCATCCCGCGCTGAGGTTGTGCGAGTGGTACGGAAGATGGGGCGGCGCTGGAACCGCGGAGCGGCCGTGTACGAAGACCTCCACCGTGCGCTCCGGCCCGCGCTCGCAGTCGCCGAGGAGCTGGCACTTCGACTCGGCACCGTCCCGGACAAGCCATGGGAAGTACCCGTTGTGCCCGGTCGGGGAGCGAGGCCGCAGCAACCCCGGCAGATCGTCGAAACGACCTGGCTGGCAGAGGATCCAGATCGCTTCCAACAGCGAGGTCTTGCCCGAGTTGTTGCGGCCGACGATGAGGTTGACGCGGCCCAAGCCGCCGAGCTCGAGTTCGGCAAAGCCCCTGAAGTTGCGGAGGTGCAGCCGGGTGAACACGGGGACGGACGATAGCCGAGGGATTGCGCACGCAGAAGCGCCGCCATGACCTCGCCCCGCGCAGCGCCCGCACGGGGCGCCCTGGACCACATCGAGGTGGGACCACCGCCTCCAGCGACCACGATGCTCCGCAGGCGCGTGCTCGCTCGCCCTCGCTCGGACTGTGCTGCCCGTCGAAGCCGAAGCAGCCTTTCGCAGACTCCGCGAGGACCTGGCAGGACCGCGCGCGCGATTCCAGGACTCGCCACCCGACCGCGCCCCGCGGCGCAAGACTGCGGGGGTCCCGGGCGTTGCCCCCCGCATGTCCCGCTCGCACCATCTCGCCGCGGGACCGGCCGTCCTGGTCGGTCTCCTGCTCCCGCCGCTCTCCGCGCAGCAGTTCGGCTTCGATCCCGTGCGCGCCCAGCTCCCCGAGCTGTTGATCGACGGCCGCGCGGTCCGCTTCGCGGACCTCGACGGCGATGGCGACGCGGACGTGCTGCTCGCCGACGAGTCCGGCCCCACGCGCCTGCTCTGGAACCAGGGCCACGGCCGCTTCGCGCTCGCGGCGCCCGACGTGATCCCCGCGGGAACGCCCGCATGGCACCTCGCGCTCGCCGACATCGATGGCGACGGCGACCTCGATCTCGCCGAGAGCGGCCCGGACAATGAACGCCTGCTGCGCAACGACGGCGGCGTGTTCCGCGACGTGAGCGCGGCGCAGTGGTCGGCGTCGCCCTACCGCCCCGAGCTCATCGCCTTCGCGGACCTCGACGGCGATGCCGATCCGGACGCGTTGGTCGGCGGCTGGGACTTCGTGCGCCTGCTCGAGAACCGGGGCGGGGTCTTCGTCGACGTCTCCGCGGGCCGCGTCCCGCCGACGCTGGGCCTCGCGCTCGCCATCGGTTTCGGCGACGTCGACGGCGACCTGGACCTCGACGTCTTCGCGCGTGCCGATCGCAACCGGCTCTGCCTCAACGACGGCCACGGCCGCTTCGTCGACGTGAGCGCGACCCATCTGCCGGAGGTCCCGGGAGCCGCGGCGCGCTACCTCTGCGAGGACTTCGACCGCGACGGCGACGTCGACGTCTACGTGCCCGTGCGCGGTGGCGAGCTGAGCCCCAAGCAGGACCAACTCCTCCTCAACGACGGCTCCGGCCGCTTCCGCGACGCGACGGCGACGCACCTGCCGGTGGAGTGGTACTCCTGCGGCGGCGCCGCCGCGGCCGACGTCGATGGCGACTCGGACCTCGACGTGGTCTGCGCCAACGTCTTCGTCATGGGACCGGAGCCGATCGCCGCGCAGCTCTTCCTCAACGACGGCAGCGCGCACTTCACGCTCGCCGGCGACGCGGGCTTCCCCACCGAGAGCCATGCGCATTTCGACGTCGCCCTCGGCGATCTCGACGGCGACGGCGATCCCGACCTCGTCTTCGCGTGTTGGGATCCCTGCGACGGCGCCCCCACGGGCTTCACGCGGCTCTTCTTCAACGACGGCGCGGGGCACTTCGTCGACGCGACGCAGCGCCGGCTCCCGCGGAGCGATGTCAGCCGGGGGGCCATCGCCGCGGCCGACCTCGACGGCGACCGCATCCAAGACCTCCTCCTCGCGGACGGCCAGGGCAAGGCCGAGCTGCTGCTCGGGGACGGTCTCGGCGCCTACCGCAGCGCGACCGACGCGGTGATCGAGTGGCGCGGCACGGGGACGGAGCCCGTGGCCCGTCTCTTCGACGCGGATGGCGACGGCGACATCGACGCCTACCTCGGTGGGGAACGACAGGACGCGCTGCTCCTCAACGACGGCGCCCGCTACCTCCGCGACGCGAGCGCGCAGCTGCCGAGCGAGAGCGGAACGGCGTTCGATGCAGCCCTCGGCGACTTCGATCGCGACGGCGCCCAAGACCTCGCGATCGGCGGCGAGCAAGGGCTGTGGATCTGGCTCAATCGCGCGGGCGGCATCGCGGGGCGCTTCGCCGCGAGCGCGGGCGTGCCGCTGATCGGCGAGCCCGTGCGCGCGGCGCTCGCGCTCGACGTCGACGCCGATGGCGACCTCGACCTCGTCCTCGGCTGCGACGCCCGCGACCGGCTGCTGCGCAACGACGGCCGGGGCAGCTTCGCCGAGGATCCCGCGGCCTTCCCGGGCTCGGCCCCGCGCTTCACGCGCTGCCTGGCCGCCGGCGACCTCGACGGCGACGGCGACCCCGATCTCGTGTTCGGCCATGCGGGCGACGACCGCGTCTACATCAACGACGGCAACGGCGGCTTCCGCGACGAGAGCGCCGCGCGCATGCCCACCGAGCTCTTCGAGGCGCGCGCGCTCGCGCTCGCCGACTTCGACGAGGACGGCGATCCCGACCTCCTGGTCAGCCAGGGCGGTGAGTACTGGGGCGAGCCGCTCCAGCTGCGACTCAACGACGGACGCGGGGTGTTCCGCGATGCCACGTCGGAGCGCCTGCCGGACGCGCGCGCCCGCGGCCACGACGCCCTGCCCCTCGACGTCGACGCCGACGGCGATCTCGACGCCGTGCTCTACGACCATCTCTGCTGCCAGCCGATCTTCTGCACGCAGGGCCAGGCGCGGATCCTCGTGAACCGCCATCGCCAGCTCGCCGCCCCGGCACTGCCCTCGCGCGGCGGCGTGCTCGAACTGCGCTTCTTCGCGCAGCCCGGCTATGCCCAGGGCCTGACCATCGCGCTGCCCGCGCTGTCCCGGACGCCGGCACACGCGCCGATCCCGCTGCCCGGACTCGGGAGCTTCGCGCTCGATCCGGACTCGACGATCGCCCTGCCCTGGCTCGCGGTGAACGCCGCGCCGAGCACCCTGCGGATCCCCGTGCCGACCGATCCGGCGCTCTCGTCGGCGGCGCTGTCCTGCCAGGCGCTCTTCGTCGACCCGATCGGCGTGGGCGCGCCGCGCCTGAGCAATGCGATCGCGACGCGGATCCTCGATTGAGGCGCCGCGGCGCGCGCGCTTCAGCGCGCGCTGCGGCGACCGCGCGCGGCCTTGCCGAAGACCGCCGCCGACACGTCGGCGAAGGTCTCGACGTAGACGAAGCGCAGACCCGTCACGAGCGAGGTCTTCAGCTCGAGGACGTCGCGGCGGTTCTCGGCGGGGAGGATCACGCGCCGGATCCCGAAGCGCTTCGCGGCGAGGACCTTCTCCCGCACGCCGCCGATCGGGAGCACCTCGCCGACCAGCGTGAGCTCGCCGGTCATCGCGAGATCCTGGGGCACGCGGCGCTGCGTCAGCAGCGAGACCAGCGCGGTCGTGATGGCGATGCCCGCCGAAGGTCCGTCCTTCTGGATCGCGCCCGCGGGGAAGTGGACGTGGAAGCCGCACTTGTCGAAGGCCGCGGCGTCGAGACCGAACTCGGCGGCATGGCTGCGGACGAAGCTGAGTGCGATCTTGACGGACTCGCTCATCACGTCGCCCAGGCTGCCGGTCAACGTGAGACCGCTGCCGCCGGGGACCACGGCCGCCTCGATGAAGAGCACGTCGCCGCCGTGCGGCGTCCAGGCGAGCCCCTTCACCACGCCTTCGACGAGCTCCTTGCGGTCGTCCTCGTCGTTGAAGCGCTCGGGCCCGAGCAGCGCCGGCACGGCGTCCCACGTGAGACGACCGACCGGGGGCTTGCCGCGCCCGAGCAGGGTCGCGGACTTGCGGCAGAGCTTCTGCACCATCTTCTCGAGGCCGCGCACCCCGGCTTCGCGGGTGTAGGCGGGGATCAACCTGCGGAGCACGGGTGCGGCGAGCTCGAGCTCCCTGGGCTTCAGGCCGTGCCGCTCGCGCTGCTTGGGCAGCACGTGACGCCGCGCGATCTCGACCTTCTCGTCGAGGAGGTAGCCGGGGATCTCCACGACGTCCATGCGATCGCGCAGCGGTTCGGGGATCTGCGGCAACGCATTGGCGGTCGCGATGAACATCACCTTCGAGAGGTCGAAGGGCACGTCGAGGTAATGGTCGAGGAAGGCGTGGTTCTGCTCCGGATCGAGGACCTCGAGCAGGGCCGAACTCGGATCGCCGCGGAAGTCCTGGCCGAGCTTGTCGACCTCGTCGAGGACGATCACCGGGTTGCTCGTCCCGCAGGACTTCATGCCCTGGAGGATGCGGCCGGGCATCGCGCCCACGTAGGTGCGCCGATGCCCCTTGATCTCCGCCTCGTCGCGCATGCCGCCGAGCGAGAAGCGCCAGAAGCTGCGGCCCATGGCGCGGGCGATGCTGCGGCCGAGACTGGTCTTGCCGACGCCCGGCGGCCCCGCGAGACAGAGGATGGACCCCGCATGCCGCGGCTGGAGCTTGCGCACGGCGAGGAACTCGAGGATGCGGTCCTTCACCTCCACGAGGCCGTAGTGATCCTCGTCGAGGACCTTCGCCGCCGCCTCGAGGTCCTCGTTGTCGGCGCTCGAGCGGCTCCAGGGCAGCGCCGTGAGCCAGTCGAGGTAGTTGCGGACGACGCCGTACTCCGCGGACTCGACGGGCGTCGTGCGGAGCTTCTGCAGCTCGTCGTTCGCGCGCTCGAGCGCCTTGTCCGGCAGCCCGGCGTCGGCGACGGCCTTCTCGAGGCGCATGAGCTCCGCCTCGCGCGCGTCGACCTGTTCGCCGAGTTCGCGCCGGAGGATCTTGAGCTGCTCACGGAGGAACCAGTCCTTCTGCGCCTTCTCGGTCTTCTGGCGGATCTCGGCCTCGATGCGCTTGCCGAGCTCGACGAGTTCGAGCTCCGCCAGCACGAAGCCGAGCGCCTTCTCGACGCGCGGGCCGACCTCGAGGGTCTCGAGGATCGCCTGGCGGTCCGCGGTGTCCTTGAGGAAGTAGGCCCCGGTGAAGTCGGCGAGCTGCGCGGGCGTGTCGAGGTTGATCACCGCGGTGGCGAACTCCTCGCCGAATTGCTCATTGGCCTCGGCGATGCGCCGCAGGCCATCGCGGAGCTTGCGGAACGTGGCCTCCGTGCGTTTGCCCGGCGTGGGGATGTCGACGACCTCGGCGACCTTGGCGACGAGCTGCGGCTGTTGCCGCACGAAGCGCTGCACACGCGCCCGCGCGCGCCCCTGCACCATGAGCGAGCTGGTGCCGTCGGGGAGTTGCAGGATCTTGAGGATCCGCGCGATCACCCCGATCGCGTGGAACTCGCCGGGCTTGGGCTTCTCCTGTTCGGCGTCCAGCTGCGTGAGCAGGAAGACGTGCCCATTGCCCGCCTCGGCCTTCTGGGCGATCGCGCGCGAGTCCGCGGACTCGAGGAGCACCGGCATCATCAGGTTCGGGAAGGGCACCGAACGACGCAGGGGGAACACGAAGAGCGTCGTGGGCAGGCGCTCGCCGAGGGTCAGCGCGGGGGCCGTGGCCTCGCGGGACTCGGCCTGGATCCCGGCCGCGGACTTGCGGCGCCCGCGCTGGCCCTTCTCCGGCTTGCCCTTCTCCGGCTTGCCGTTCTCCGGCGGTGGCGCGTCGTCGACCGAACTCATGCGCGGAACGCTACGCGGCGCGGGGTCCCGACTGAACCATCACGCCGCCGGACCTGCCGCGAAAAAAAAGAACCCCGGGAGCCACCCTTGCCTGCCCCAGAAAACGGGTGACCCCCGGGGATACGAAAACCAATGCGCGGTGCGCACGGCGACGCTGCGGAAAGAGCGCGGGGACCGCCCCTTGCCTGCCCCAGAAAAATGGGGCGGCCCCCGCCGAAGACGCAGCGTCCGGGCACCGGACGGCGCGAGCGGCGCGGCGCCGGTCGGCGTCACGAGCTCGCGCGAAGATCGGATGGGAGTGAAAGAACGCCGCGCCGTGGCGCGGCCGTCAGCGTGGGCTGACGAGTTCGATGCGGAGCGCACCGTCGTCGAGGAAGAGCAGGCCGGCGTGACGTCCGTCGGCAGCGCCGGCCGCGCGCGGCGTGCCGTCGCGCGCGAGCAGGCTGCCGTCGATCTGCACGACGCCGATCGGCGCGCGCTTCGAGGACGCCTGTCCGGCCAGGATGCGATCGCAGAGGTCCTGCGTGCGGGCGCGCGTGCGACTGCGGTCGCGCGCGCCACCCTTCTCGAGCTCGGCGAGCCGCTCGATCGTGCCGCGGTCGGGGGCCAGCACGAGGCTGTCGCCGACCACACCGAGGGAGGTGGCGCCGTAGGGCCCGCGCAGCGTGAGCAGTTCGCGATCGGCCTCCAGCGTGAAGCCCCCGCGCGGCGGACCATCGCGATCGTGATCGTGATCGCCGCGCCCATGCCCGGACGCCCCGGGGCGGCCGCGCTCCGCACGGTGGCGCTCGAATCCCTCGCGGAGATCGACGAGCACCGAGCGCGCGGCGGCCGCCGAGCGCGCGGCGATGGAGAACGCGACGCCCTGGCGCTCCGCGGAATCGTCGAGCAGGACGAGCTGCACGCCGCCGGAGCCGCCCAGGCGCGGCAGGACCTGCTCCTCGAAGTCGAGGCCGAAGCTGCGGCAGCCACCCGCGAGGCCGTGACCGAAGCGCGAGCCGACGACGTCGTCGTTCGCGCGCACGAGCGCACGCAGGCGCGCCTGATCGACCGAGATCGTCATCGCCGCGAGCGAGAGCGGCGGGAGATCCGCGAGGAGCTTGCGCGGCGTCGACGGAGTCGAGGCGGCGAGCAGGCCATCGGGACCGCGCGGCTGATCGACGATGGCCGTCGTGCGCACGGCGTCGGGCTCCACGCGCAGTCCGAGCGTGACGTGCTCCGCGCTGCCGAAGCCGAGGGCGTCGAGCGCGAGCGCCTGGGCCGAGCCGACGCGACCCAACGCGCGCTCGCGAAGGCGTCGCCAGTCGATGTGGAGCACGTTGCCCTGGGAGGCCGCGCCGAGCTGCGCACGTTGCCCGGCGAAGATCGCGTGGCGCGCGATGCTCTCCGCGTGGGCGCCGCTGTTCGTCCGACCGCTGCCCGTGGAGACGCGGAGCACGTCCTCGAGCGCGGCGCGGCTGTTCGAGACGAGCAGCTCGCGCCCCACGAGCGCGAGTTCGAAGCTGCCACCGGCGCGGCGCGCCGGGCTCGACGCGAGCAGCCAGGTCTTGCGACCGGAGATCGCCTCGCTCGGGCTGCCGAGCCGACCGTCGTCGAGCGCCGCCTGCAACTTCGCCGCACCCTCGCTGCTGAGTTCGACGCGGCAGAGGAGCAGCGGGAGGGCCGGCTGACCCTCGCGCGCGAGCAGGCCGTTCAGCGTGAACTCGACCTCGCCCGCCGAGAGCGCCGCGAGTTCGCGGAGCTGCTCGAGCGCGCGCGTCGCGCTCTCGTCGACGAGGCTCGACCAGACGAGGCGCGCCGCGGGATCGTCCAGCAAGGAGTCGAGGCCGCTCGCGCCTTCGCCGCCGGGCACGGCGAAGTAGGCCAGTGGCGCCGGCACGCGCTCGGCGAGGCGCAGCGAGGGGCTCGCGTTGGGCCCGCCGTCCTGCTGCGCAGGGAGCCTGCCGTGGACGCCGGACACGGCGAACAGCAGCAGCAGGGCGAGCTTCGGGGAGACGCGCACGCCGCGCCCAGGTCAAGGCGCGTGCCGTGCGCTCGGATTCCTCAACACGCTTTGCCGCAGAGCTTTAGGACGATTCCCCCGAGCGTACGGCCGCGCGCGGCGAGCACGCCTGTGCAGTTCCTGCACAGGCGCCCGCGCGGGCGCCGCGCTCAGTCGCTCCGCCCCATGCGGTCGTAGAGCGAGCGGCGGCTGATGCCGAGGAGGCGCGCGGCCTCCGCCTTGTTGCCGTCGGCGACGCGCAGCGCCTCGCGCAGCGCGAGCTGCTCGAGCTGGGCGAGATCGAGCGTCGGCAGGTTCGCGCTCGCGACGAGCGCTTCGGGCTCGAGCAGTTCCGGGCCGAGCTCCGCGTCCTGCGCGAGCGCGTCGAGTCGATAGACGGCGTTGCGCAGCTCGCGCACGTTGCCGGGCCAGCTCCGCCGCGCGAGCGCGTCGAACAGGGCCGGCGTCGCGCGCCGCGCCGGCGCCCCGCGGGCGGCGGCGGCCTCGGCGAGGAAGCGTTCGGTCAGCAGCGGCAGGTCCTCGCGACGGTCGCGCAGCGGCGGCAGGGGCACGGTGACCACCGCGAGGCGCCAGTAGAGGTCCTCGCGCAGCTTGCCGTCCTGCACCGCACGCCGCGGATCGCGGTTCGTCGCCGCGACGACGCGCAGGTCGACCGGCACCACGAGGTCACCGCCGACCGGCCGCACCGCGCGTTCCTCGAGGAAGCGCAGCAGCTTCGCCTGCAGTTCGAGCGGCATCTCGGTGACCTCGTCGAGGAAGAGCCCGCCGCCCTCCGCACGCCGCACGAGGCCGTCGCGAGCGCGATCCGCACCGGTGAAGGCACCGCGCACGTGGCCGAAGAGCTCGCTCTCGAGCAGCTCGGGCTGGATCGCCGCGACGTTGACCGCGACCCAGGGCCCCGCCGCGCGACGTCCGTGTCGCCACACCGCGCGCGCGACGAGCTCCTTGCCGGTCCCGCTCTCGCCGACGAGCAGCACCGGATACTCGCCGTCCACCACGCGATCGAGGAGATGGAGCAGGCGCAGCACCGCGGGCGAGTCGCCGAGGATCTCGTCGTACGCGTGGCGGAGACCGCCGCGCGTGAGCTCCGCCTGGAGCCGCGTGACGCGCTCGGTCTGCGCCGCGACCTCGGCCGCGAGCCGCAGGTTGTCGCTCTCGACGCGACGGCTGTGCGCGCGCACCTGCTCGAGCAACGCATGCAGGTGCAGCGCGATCGCCGCCTGGTCCGCGAAGGCCTCCAGCCAGGGCAGGTCGTCGACGCCGAAGACCCCGGCATGGAATCGATGGTCGAGGTAGAGGCAGCCGAGCGTGAGCTCCGCCGCGCGCAGAGGCACCGCGAGCACGCTGCGCAACTTCAGATCCGCCACGCTGCGCGACGCCGCGAGGTCGCCGGCCTGTGCGTCCTCGCTGAGGACCGCGCGGCCGTCGCGGAGGCAGCGATCCACCACCGTGCTCGAGACCTTCTTCTCCGCGTGCTGCACGCTCTCGCGATCGAGCGTGCGTGCCGCAGCGACCCGGAGGCGCTCGGTCCCGGCGTCGGGCGCGAGCAGGACGAAGCCGCGTTCGGCCGCGAAGAGGCGCACCGCCTCGTCGAGCAGGAGTTCGAGGAGCGTGCGGCGGTCGGGCGCCTTCGCGAGCGCGCGGTTCAGCTCGAGCACCGCGGCGAGGCGCGCGCGGTCGCGCTCTCCCGAACCGCGGCGCAGCCGTGCGACGAACTCCGCGAAGCGCTCGGGGATCACGACGCCGCCGCGGTGGCCTGCGCCAGACAGCGCAAGGCGAGTTCGAGGGCGTGCCGCTCGTGGGCGGCGAGACCGCCGAGCCGACCGAGCTGCGACTCGAGGCGCGCGCGCGCATCGCCGAGCGCCGCCCCCACCCAGGCGTCGTGCAGGCACGCGGCGACGGCGAGCGTCGCGGGACAGCCGCGCGCCCGCCACGCGAGCTCGGCGACGCCGCCCTCGCGCACGCGGACGTCGAGCTCGAGTTCATCGCCGCAGACCGGATGCTCGGCGCGCCCGCGGCACACGCCCGCACCCGCGAGGGTGCCGGCACCGATCGCGGCGCGGGACGCCGCTCGCAAGGCCTCGCTCACCACGGCGAGGTCGGCGACGTTTCGAGCGCGGGGTCGGCCGGCGCCGGCGCGGCGCGGTCGTAGACGAAGAACTCGTTCTTCAGCCAGACGCAGCCGCCGCAGGGCACGAGCGCGAGGAGCAGCACGAACAGGACTCGTCGGTTCCGTCGCATCATGGATTGAGCTCCTCGGCCCAGAGGTCTTCGACTCGTTCGCGGCGGCGCACGAGCTGCGCCGTCGTACCGCTCACGAGGATTTCGGCAGCGCGCGGCCGGCTGTTGTAGCTGGAGGCCATCGCGGCACCGTAGGCACCCGTCGCCAGGACGGCCAGCAGCTCGCCCTGGGCGAGCCTTGGCAAGGCGCGCGCCTTGCCGAGGAAGTCGCCGCTCTCGCAGACCGGGCCGACGACGTCCCAGACGCCTTCCGGCCGCCGCTCCGGGTCCTGGACCGGGACGATCCCGTGCGAGGCCTGATAGAGCGCCGGCCGGATCAGCTCCGTCATCGCCGCGTCGACGAGCACGAAGGCATGGCTCGGCCGCTCCTTCGTGCCGAGCACGCGGGTGAGGAGCAGCCCGGCATCGGCGACCAGGTAGCGCCCGGGTTCGAGGATCGGCACGAGGCCGCGCGCGGTGATCGCGGGCACGAGCGCCGCGGCGAGGCGCGCGACGTCGAGCCGGCCGCGGCCGTCGCCGTAGTCGATGCCGAAGCCGCCGCCGAGGTCGTAGTAGCGCAGGGCCGGGCGCGGCTCGAGCGCGTCGAAGAACGCCATCACGGCCGTGAAGGCGCGCAGATAGGGCTCGGGTTCGCGCACCTGCGAGCCGAGGTGCACGTGGAAGCCGACGAGTTCGAGGGCCGCTTCGCGTGCGACCGCGGCGACCACCCGCGCGGCCGCGCCGAAGTCGAGTCCGAACTTGTCGTCCTTGCCGCCGGTGCGCGTGTGCCGATGCGTGTCGACCGGCAGATCCGGGTTCACGCGCACGGCGAGCCGCGCGACGACGCCGCGCGCGCGCGCGGCTGCGGCGAGCAGCGGCAGCTCGTGTTCCGATTCGACGTTGAAGGCGAGGATCCCGGCGTCGAGGGCCGCGCCGATCTCCGCGGCCGACTTCGCGACGCCGGCGAACACCACACCGCTCGTCGCGACGCCCGCGGCGGCGTCCCGCGCGAGTTCCCCGCCGCTGACGACGTCGAACCCGACGCCCTCCGCCGCGAGCAGCCGCAGGATCGCGAGGTTCGGATTCGCCTTCACCGCGTAGCAGATCCGCGCGGCCTCGCCGAAGGCCGCGCGCAGCTCGCGGACGCGCGTGAGGATCTCCGTCGCGCTGTAGACGTGCAGCGGCGTCCCGTGCCGCGCCGCGAGCTCGCGCACGGGGATGCCCTCGCACCAGAGCTCGCCATCGCGGAGTCGGAACGCGGAGCTGCCGGAGCCCGGGAAAGGTCGGTCGTTCGTCACGGGGCCGCGGATCTTGCCCGAGCCGGCGCGCACGCGGAAGGCAGCGGGGCGCGCCGCGTCAGATCGCGCGCATCGCGAAGCGCTGCTTGAGGCGCAGGAGCACCTTGCCGTGGATCTGGCAGATGCGCGCCGCGGAGAGCCGCAGCCGCGCCGCGACTTCCTGGCCCGAGAGCCCCTCGAGGTAGTGGAGGCGGAGCACCTTCCACTCGACGGGCTGCAGCACCGCCTCGATCTGCGCGATCAGCTCCTGCCGGTCGAGTGCGTCGAGCGGACTCTCGAAGTGCTGGTCGACGAGCTCGTCGAAGGGATCGGCGCCCGCGGGCCGCGGCTGGCCTGCGAAGGGCTGCGCCGTGCCGTCGTGCACGCGCGTCCGTGCGCGGCGCAACCAGACCTCGCTGGTCCCGAGGCGCGCGGCGAGCTCGAGGTCACCGGGCTCGCGGCCGAGGGTGCCCCGCAGTTCGGCGACGGCACGCTCGAGGGCCCGCGCGCGGCGCCGCCAGAGCCGCGGGAGGAAGTCGAGGCTGCGCAGCTCGTCGAGCATCGCGCCCCGCACGCGCGGACGCATGAAGGGTCGGAAGGGCACACCGCGGTCGGCGCGGAACTTGTCGATCGCCTGCATCAGTCCCCAGATGCCGGCGTGCACGAGATCGTCGACGTCGACCGAGCGCGGCAGCCGGACCGCGAGCGCGTGGGCCATCGCCTCGACGTCGCCGCGGTGCCGCTCGAGGATGATCTCGCGCAGCTTCGGGCTCGGCCGCCGGCGGTACTGCACGAGCAGCTGCTCGGTCGTCACGGCGCGCTCCGTCCTGACCACGCGCTCCGTCTGGTTCGCGCGCGCGGCGCGCGCGGGTTTCGCGTCCGGCGAGCCGCCCTCGGCGCCCGGCGCTTCCGCCGCGCGTCGCGCGACCGCTGCGCGCGGACCGCTCGCCACGCGCGAGTGTTGCAGCGTCGTCATCGTCAACCGCCTCCGACGGCCTCGCGCACGCATGCGCGGGGCTCGCCGTCTGTGCGCGCAACTGCGCGCCTGTTCGCGTCGGTTCGCGTCGCGTGATCGCGCCGCCTCGAGGCGTCGCCGCAACGCGCTCGTCGTCGATGCCTCGGCGTGACCCGACCGTCACGCCCATCGATCGCCGAACGCGCGGAGTCTAGAGCCGATGTGACGCCGTGTGCAACAGGCGACGTCACGCGCTCACGACGACTCACGACGACTCACGATGCGTCGACGGGTGCAGCGCGCAGTCCGAGTCGCGCGAGGACCTCGCGCTCGGCGACGCGCATGCGCGCACGCGCACGCGTCGCGTGATCGTCGTGACCACACACGTGGAGCAGTCCATGCACCACGTAGAGCGCGAGTTCGCTGCGGATCGTGGTGCCGCGACGCCGCGCCTCCTCGCGCGCGCGTTGCACGTTCACGACGAGGTCGGCGGCTCCCTCGGCGGGGAAGCTCATCACGTCGGTCGGCGTGGGATCCCCGAGGAACTCGCCGTGCAGCGCCGCGATGCCGCGATCGTCGGTGAGCAGCAGCGAGACCTCGAGATCACGACGTCCGCCGTGCTCGAGCGCCGCCTCGACCACGCGCGCGAGGAAGCGCCTGTCGCTGCGCGGCCGGAAGCGATCGTCGATCGCGAGCCGCACGCGTCGGCTCCGGCTCACGGGCTCGCCGGCGGGCGCTCGCCGCCGTGATCGCCGTCGTGTCCGGCGTCGTGGTCGAGGTCGCGGTCGATGTCGCGGCCACGCGCCGAGCGCGGCGCATCGGCGTCGTAGGCATCGATGATCCGCTGCACGACGGGGTGGCGGACGATGTCGCGCGTGCGCAGTCGCACGATCGCGACCCCCTGCACGCCGTCGAGCCGACGGACGGCATCGGCGAGACCCGAGCGCGTGTTCGGCGGCAGATCGACCTGGCTCGGATCGCCGGTCACGACCACCTGGCTGCGTTCCCCCATGCGCGTGAGGAACATCAGCATCTGCGGGACCGTGCAGTTCTGGGCCTCGTCGAGGATCACGAACGAGTCGTTCAGCGTGCGGCCACGCATGTAGGCGAGCGGGCAGACCTCGACGATCTCGTTCTCGAGGTAACGCTGCCGCGCGGCGGGATCGAGGAGGTCGTGGAGCGCGTCGTAGAGCGGCCGCAGGTAGGGGTTGATCTTCTGCTGCAGGTCGCCGGGCAGGAAGCCGAGCTTCTCGCCCGCTTCGACCGCCGGCCGCACGAGCACGATGCGGCGCACGGCACCGCTCTTGATCGCGGCCACGGCCGCGGCGACGGCGAGGTAGGTCTTGCCGGTGCCCGCGGGTCCCACGCCGAAGACGACGTCGTGCTCGGCGATCGCCTTCCAGTAGCGCTCCTGCCCGGGCGTGCGGGGTCGGGTCGCGCCCGGCGAGCGGCGCGGCATCGTGAAGCCCGCGTCCGACGCGCCGGCCCCCGGCGCATCGCCCACGCCGGCGGCGACCCGCAGTCGACGTGCGACCTCGGCCGCGGCGACCGCGCGCCCCGAGCGCATCTCCGCGAGCTGCGACTCGAGCACGCCGCGGACGCGCGCGACGTCCTCGACGCGGCCGAGCAGGCGCAGCGATCCCTCGCGCACGAGCACGTTCACCGCGTGCAGGTCGCGGATCAGCCGCGTGTTGCCGTCGAGCGGGCCGAGGAGCGTGCGCACCTCGTCGAGGCTCTCGAGTTCGAGAAGCTCGTCGGCCTGAGCGTCCTTCACGGGAGCCGATCCGTCACGGCGTGAGCCAGGTGAGCACGAGGAAGAACGCGGGGAAGGAGAAGAGGAGGCTGTCGATGAGATCGAGCACCCCACCGTGCGCGGGGAGGAGCTTCGAGCTGTCCTTCACGCCGCAGCGCCGTTTGAGCAGCGACTCGATGAGGTCGCCGGTCTGCGTCGTGACGTTGAGGATGATCCCGACGATCACGGCAGCGGTCAACGTGAGCGGCACCTCGGGATCGAGCAGCCAGCCGCGCAGGCCGAGCGCGATGCCGACGCTCCAGAACACGCTGCCGACGGCCCCTTCGACGGTCTTCCCCGCGCTGACGTGCGGGATGAGCTTGTGTCGCCCGATCGCGATCCCGGTCAGGTACGCCCCGATGTCACCGCCCTTGCAGACGAGCGCGACCCAGAGGACCGAGGGGAGGTGCCTCAGCGCCATCCCCTGCGCGAGGAACATCGGCCAGGCGATCAGCAGGAAGCCGAGCATGGTCGCGCCCTGCAGTTCGAGTCCCTGCTGCATGCGGCGCCGCGAGAGCGACTCGAGCGCGATCGGGAAGAGGAGCCCGAGCGTGCCGATGACGAGCGGGTAGAGCTCCCGATCGAGGGTGTGCCAGCCGAAGAAGAACGGCGAGACGAGGAGCAAGGCCGTGTAGAGCGGCAGCAGCACGCGCGCGATCGCGAAGCCCGCGTTGCGCATCATCGCGACGTACTCGAGCACGCCGGCGAAACCGAGCAGGCCGAGCAGGCCGGCGACGAGATAGCCGCGCATGCCGCGCTCGGCCATGTACGTCGAATCGACGAAGTAGATCAGGCCGACGACGATCAGCATCGCCGGCCCGAGCACGAGCCGCGTGCGCAGTTCGCCGCGGCCCTTCTTGCGGTTGGCGGCCGCCTGCGCCGGCGTCTCGACCGCGCGCGCCTCGCTCACGGCGCGACGGCCCCGAACTTGCGCACGCGCCCGCCGAACGCGCGGAAGGCTGCGTGCAGGTGTTCCTTGCGGAAGTCGGGCCAGCAGACCGTCTCGACGTGCAGCTCGGCGTAGCTGATCTGCCAGAGGAGGAAGTTGCTGACCCGCATCTCCCCCGCCGTCCGGATCAGGAGATCGGGGTCGGGGATCTCGGGTCGATAGAGCTGCTCGCGGAAGCGCGCCTCGTCGATGAGCTCGGGGTCGAGCCGACCGTCGCGCACCTCGCGCGCGAGCCGCCGCGCCGCGTCGACGATCTCGGCACGGCCGCCATAGCTGATCGCGAGGCCGAGCCGCATGCCGGGATTGCCCGCGGTCATCGCCACCGACTCGTCGAGCTTCTGGAGGACCGAGGGGCCGAGGCGCTCGCGGCGACCGACGTGCAGGAGCTTGACGCGGTTGTCCATCAGGGTCGCGCGCTCCTCGACGAGGAAGCGTTCGAGCAGGCGCATCAGCAGGTCGATCTCGCGTTGCGGACGACTCCAGTTCTCCTCGGAGAACGCGTAGAGCGTGAGCCCTTGCACGCCGAGCCGCGCGCACTCCTCGACCGTCTCCCGCACGGCCTGGATGCCGCGCTCGTGACCGCGGATGCGCTCGAAGCCGCGCGAGCGCGCCCAGCGCCCGTTGCCGTCCATGATGATCGCGACCGATCTCGGAACCGGCAGCGCGGCCGGCGACTCGACGCGCGGACGTTCGCTCACGGGCGTCTCACTCGCTGGAACCCTGGGCCGGGCGGAGTCGCTCCGCCGGCGCGTGCGGAATCGCGGAGTCGCGGCGGATGACCTGATCACGACCCGGACCGACCGAGACGGTGCGGATCGGCACCCCGAGCCGCGCCTCGACGGCCTCCACGTAGCGACGCGCGGCCGCGGGGAGTTCGGACCAGCGGCGCATGCCGCTCAGGTCCTCGTCGAAGCCTTGGTGCTCCTCGAAGACGGGGCGCACGTCGTCGAGATCGAAGAGCGGGAACTGCACGCGCTCGGCGCGCGGGTCGCCGTGGATCTGGTAGGCGCGCGCGACGCGCAGCGGGCCCATGCCGCGCAGCACGTCGAGGTTGGTCATCACGATCTCCGTCGTGCCCGAGAGCTCCGCGGCGTAGCGCGCGGCGACCGCGTCGAACCAGCCGACGCGCCGCGGCCGTCCGGTGGTCGAGCCGTACTCGCGCCCCGCCTCACGGAGCCGATGGGCGAAGGCGCCGTCGAGCTCGGTCGGGAAGGGCCCGGCCCCGACGCGGGTCGCGTAGGCCTTCACCACGCCGACGACGCGCTCGAGCGATTGCGGCGGCAGACCGGTGCCGACGGCGACGCCTCCCGACGAGGCGCTCGAGGAGGTCACGAAGGGATAGGTGCCGTGGTCGACGTCGAGCAGCACGCCCTGCGCGCCCTCGCAGAGGATGCGCTCGCCGCGGCGCCGCGCGTCGCGGAGCAGGCTGCCGACGTCGGCGATCGCCGGGCGCAAGCTGCGGCCGAGCTCGAGCAGTTCGTCGCGCAGGCGCGCGGGGTCGAGCGGCTCCGCGCCGCAGGCGACGAGGATCGCGTTCTTCTCGGCGAGCAGGCGCTGCAGCGCCGCGTCGAGCCGCGCGGGCCGGATGAGGTCGCCGACGCGCACGCCGGCGCGCGAGGCGCGGTCCGCGTAGGCGGGACCGATGCCGCGGCCCGTGGTGCCGAGCTTCGCATCGCCGCGCATGCGCTCGGAGAGTCCGTCGAGCGCGCGGTGCACGGGCAGGATGACGTGCGCGCCCTCGGCGACGAGCAGGTTGCGACCCAGCTCGACCACGACGCCGCGCCGGCGCAGTCCCGCGATCTCGTCGCGGAGGTGGAACGGATCGACGACGACGCCATTGCCGATCACGTTGCGCACGCCCTCGCGCAGGATCGCCGAGGGCACGAGGTGCAGGACGAGACGTTCGCCGTCCCGGACGAGGGTGTGCCCCGCATTGTGGCCACCGCCGTAGCGCACGACCCAGTCGGCCTCTCCCGCCAGCAGATCGATGATCTTGCCCTTCCCTTCGTCACCCCAGAGGAGGCCGATCACACAGGTCGTGGGCATGGTCCGCGGTTGCGCAGTCGAGAAGGGCGAGCAGTGTAGCGACTGGACTCGAGGAACTCCCGCTCGCGCTCCGCGGCGTGCCGCGAGAACCCGGTCCGGCAAGCGCCGGCCGATCCGACGCTTGCGGATCGATGCGCTCGATGGTTACCTCCCGAAGTAAGGAGTCCCCGAGATGGAAGCCCAGAGTCCCGCACCCTCCTCCGAGCCCTCCCGCCGCGATCAGGCCCTCGCCTTCCTCGAACCCTTCCGGACGCGCGTCCTGCCGAGCGTGCTGCGTCGCATGGCGATCTGGAAGCGCCTCGACTCCGCCGCGCAGCAGGAGGTCGCGGCCGATGCGATGCAGGAGCTGGCCGTCGACTGCCTCGCGAACCCCGACGCGGTCCTCGAGCTCGAGGAGCGCGAGCGCCACACCCGCTGGATCCGCATCGTGCAGCGCGTGCACTACGCGCTGCGGGAGCGCACCGCGCGCAAGCACGTGGGTGAGGAGATCCTCGAGTTCGTCGAGACCTGCGAAGGCTTGCCCCTCGACCTGCCGCTGTCGGCCGCCGATCAACGGCTGCTCGAGCGCATGCTCGGCGCCGCCGATCGACTGAAGAACGGCCGCATGTCGCTCCGCTCGACGGCGCGCTCGCTCGGCCTGAGCCCGAACACCCTCGCGGACCTGCGCGCGCGCGTCGTCGCCGCGCTCGGCTTCGCCGGCGAACGCGAGCAGTACTGGCGCGGCCGCCTCGCCGAAGCGCTCTGCTCGACCGCGGCGGCGTGGCTGCGTCACGACGGCGAGCTCAACCTCTGGGATGACGCCGAGCGGCGCGGCTTCGAGCCCGAACGCTGTCGCGAGCGTTTCGCGCGCATCCGTGCGGCGCTCGCGCTCGGGCCGACGGAGCCCGAGATGCACCAGGCGCTCGACCTCGTCCTCGCGACGGGTGAACGCAGCGCCCTGCCGCTGCACCCGCGCGAGCTGCTGCGTCTCGCCGAGCGCCTCGCCCCCCGCGATGCGACGATCCAGCTCTGGCGCTTCGAGGCCGCGATCGTCGATGCCGAGCTCGGCACCGCCGCGGGCTGCCTGCGCCGCGCGAGTCGGCGCGGCGCCGAGCGCGAGCGGATCGTGCTCGCCCGTGCGCGGCTGCTCGAGGCCCGCGGTCGCCTCGACGCCGCCGCGGCGCTGCTCGAACGCGCACGTCGCCGCCGGCCCTGCGATCGACGCATCGCCGCCTCGTTGCAGTCGGTGACCGCCGCGCGGCGCTACGCGCCGAGCGCCGCCTCGATCGACGCGGCGAGCGCGCGTTCGAGACTCGGCTGAGCCTTCGGCACCGACCACGACGGTTCGCCGAGCAGACCACCGACGAGCAGCGACTCCTCGACGACGACCGCGAGCCGCTCGGGAGCAGCGCGGAAGATCGTCGCGCGCCGACGCAGCAGTCGGCCTGGGCTCTCGACGCGCGACCATTCGGTCTGCAGCAGGAAGGCCTCACGGTCGGTGATCGCGAGGCGACCGAAGCGGCTGCGCAGCACCTCGAGACAGACCTCGAAGGTGCGGGCATCGGTCGCGAGCGGCAGTTCGAGCGGTCGCAGGCCGGTGGCGCAGGCCGTGAGCACCGCGAGCGGTGCGAGCCGACCGAGTCGCCCGCGGCTCATCGGCGTCGGCCGCGCGGGACACCGTGCCCGCCGCCGCCGGGGGTCGCGATGCGCACGCGGGTACCCGCGGGGAAGCGCGCGCTGCACTTGGCGGGCAGTGCGACGCTCTCGCCGTCGCGATCGGTCGCGGTGACGCGCAGGGCCGCCCCGGCGCCGCCGCCCTCCGCTCCCGCGGGCCGCGAACGCATGCGTTCGGCGAAGAGCGAGACCACCGCGGGGCCGCGCAGTTCGATCGTCTTCGTCAGGCCGTCACCGCCCCGACGTGCGCCGCGACCGCCCGAGCCGCGCCGCACGGTGAGTTCCCGCACGATCAGGGGCAGGCGCCGTTCGAGGTCCTCGATCGGCGTGTTGCGCGTGTTGGTCATGTGGGTCTGGATCGCCGCGGCGCCCGCGGCCGAGGGCCCGGCGCCGGCGCCGCCGGGCAGCGTCTCGTAGCTCGCGAAGCCGCGCCCGTTCGCGAGTTCGCCGCCGAGCGTCAGGTTCACCATCGTGCCCGACGAGGCCGCGGGGAAGCGGCCGGGCAACGCGCGCGCGAGCGCGGCGATGCCGACGTCGACGAGCCGCTGGCTGGTCTCGACGTTGCCGCCCGCGACCGGCGCCGGGGCGCGCGGCTCGAGCAGGGAGCCCGGCCGGGTCGTGACCCGCAGCGCGCGGAAGACGCCGTCGTTGGTCGGCAGGCGCTCCGGGCAGAGACAACGCAGCACGTAGACCGAGGCCGCGACGACGATGCTGCGGTTGGCATTGATCCCGCCGCGTGCCTGGTCGGCGGAGCGCGACCAATCGAAGTGCAACACGCCTCCCCTGCGTTGCAGCGCCAGACGCACGGCGAAGGGCCCGTTGCCCAGGCCGTCGTCGTCGAGTCGGTCCTCGGCCGAGAAGCGGCCGGAGGGCAGGCGGCGGACGACGTCGCGCGCGATGCGCTCGGAGTAGGCCATGAGGTGCGCGGCGTAGTCCTCGACCGTCGCCACGCCGTGTTCGTCGAGCAGCCCGAGCACGCGGGCCTCCAGTCGCTCGAGCGCAGCCTCCTGCGCGGCGAGGTCGACGCGGCGCTCGTCGGCACCGCGCACGTTGGCGAGGAAGAGCCGGCGCAGGTCCCGGTTCTCGCGGCCGCGACTCCGCAGCTTGACCGGCGGGATGACCAGCCCCTCCGCCATCAGGTCGGCCGCAGCCGCCATCGAGCCGGGCACGGCACCGCCGATGTCGGCGTGGTGTGCGCGGTCGACGAGGAAGAAGCGCGGGCGGACCTCGCGCGGCAGGAAGACCGGCCGGACCAGCGTCACGTCGGGCAGGTGCGTGCCCCCGCGGTAGGGGTCGTTGAGCATCACGACGTCCCCGGGCTCGAGCTCGAGCTCCTCGCGCGCCGCGGCCACGGAGTCCGCCGCACTGCCGAGATGCACGGGGATGTGCGCCGCCTGCGCGACCAGCCGGGCCTCGGCGTCGAACAGGGCCACCGAGAAATCGCGTCGCTCGCGGATGTTCGGACTCGCGGCGCTGCGTTGGAGCACGGCGCCCGCCTCCTCGCAGTGGGCCGCGAGCAGCTGGTGGAAGACCTCCAGCCGGACCGGGTCCGGGGCCGGACCCGAGGCCTTGATTCTTCGCTCAGGCTTGGACACTCTGGCTCGCGCCATGACCAATCGTCAAGAAACGAGACCGTCTGTCCGACCCGACTCGACCCGCTCCGAGTCTCCCGTGAACGAACCCAGCGGGACGCGGGCGCCCGCCGAGCCCGAGCGCGGCCACGGCGAGGCCCGGCGGCGCTGGTTGACGATCACGGACCCGCCGCGGGTCTGAGCGCGCGCAAGGGTCATCGGCCTCAGAGTTCGTCCGGCGACCCGAGGCGTCCGAGGAAGGCGGACGCGACGACGACGTGGGGCGAGGCGAGGTAGACCTGGCCGGGTCCGGAGCGCCCCGGGACGTTGCGGTTGATCGCGGACACCGTCACCTGCTCCGCCCGGTCGGAGACACCCGGTCCGGCCTTGATGCACGCGCCGCAGCTCGGATCGATGAGCTCGATGCCCGAGGCCACGAAGAGCTTCACGTAGCCCTTCGCCTCCGCGTAGTCGCGGATGCGCTGCGAACCGAACTGGATGTAGCAGCGCACGCCGGGGGCGAGCCGACGCCCCGCCTGCTGCGCGCGCCGCACCACCGCGGCATACATGTCCATGTCGTCGCGCTTGCCGCCGGTGCACGAGCCGCCGTACGCGATGTCGATGCGCAGGTCCTTCGGCAGGTCGGCGAGCGGCACGCCGTTCCGCGGATCGCCGGGCGTCGCGACCATCGGCGGGATCGTCGCGAGGTCGATCGCGAAGGTCTTGCAGTAGCTCGCGCCCGCATCGGGGGCGAGTCGCAAGGCTCGCAGGCGTTCGCGGTCGAGACCGCGCTCCGCGACGAGCCAGTCGACGGTCACCTCGTCGGCCTCGCAGATGCCCGTGAAGCCGCCGGCCTCCACCGCCATGTTCGTCAAGGTCGCGCGCTCGTCGATGGAGAGATGCGCGACACCGGGGCCGCCGAACTCGAGGACCTTGCCGATGCCCGCACCGCTCTTGAAGAACTCGTCGGCGAGCAGGAAGAGCATCACGTCCTTCGCGGAGACGCCGTCGCGCAGACGACCGTGCAGCTCGACGCGCGCCGATTCCGGCACGCGCACGCGGATGTCGCGCGTGAACCACGCGTTCGCCATGTCGGTGGAACCGACGCCGAAGGCGAAGCAGCCGAGCACGCCCGCCATGCACGTGTGGCTGTCGGTGCCGATCACGAGCTGGCCGGGCAACGCGAGCTCCTCGACCACCACGTTGTGGCAGATGCCGGCGGAGCCCGCGTCCTTGCCGTCGCGGCGCACCTCGCCGTAGAGCTTCACACCCTGACGCTTCGCGAAGGACTCCTGCACCGTCGCGAGACTCGCCGCCTGCTCGCGCAGCCCCATCCTCACGTGCGCCTCGGGCATCACGCGGTCGAGGAAGGTGAGGTGGTCGCGGAACGCGAACACCGAGTCCGGCTCGGCGATGCGGGCCTCGGCACCGAGCCCCATCTTGAAGAGCGACTCGGCCATCGGCGTGACGTACTCGTGGCTGAAGCGGACGTCCGCGCGCGCGAACAGCGCATCGCCGGGCTTCACCGCGGCCACGCCGAGCCGTCCCGTCTTCGCGTCGGCGATCGCGTGCCGCGCGATGATCTTCTCGCTGAGCGTCATGGGGCGCGCCGGCGTGCCGAGCTCCGGCGGCGCGATCTCGCCCGCGAGGCGCGCGCGGTTGAACGCGAAGAGCCCACCGCTCGCGACGATGCCCGCGCTGATCGGATCGAGACCGCGCTGGAACTCCGTCATCGGCAGCGGTTCACCCGCCGCGATGCGCGGGATGAGGCCGAAGTCCGTCGAGGTCAGCAGGCCGATGTTCTGACAGTTCTGCCCGTAGATCTTCTCGATGTTCTTCGCGATGACGAGCTGCACCCCCGCCTTGAGCTCGCTGTAGGGCGCGGTCTCGCGGCTGCTGCCGCAGCCCTTGCTGCGACCGCTGACGATCACGCCGAAGCCGCCGTCGAGGATCGCGTCCTTCTTCACCACGTTGCCGCGCAGCCCCACGAGGCAGTAGCGCGCCAACGTCTCGTCGTAGTAGTAGCAGACCCATCCCGGCGTCAGCTCGTCGGTCGAGATGTTGTCGATCAGCTCGCGTGCCGGGTCGAAGGCCAGGTCCACGCCGTCGTAGAGCTGCGCGCGGAGCAGCTCGGGGTCGCGCGTCAGATAGAGGATGCGGCCGCGGATCGTGACCCCTGGCGCGGTCACCTTGCTCGGAGTGGTCGTGGTCATGCCCTGGTGATCGGACGGTGCTCTCGGTCCTGCTCGATCGGTCTTGCGCTCTCGGTGGTCGGGTTCAGACGCGTTCGATGATCATCGCGATGCCCTGGCCACCGCCGATGCACGCGCTCGCGCACCCGTAGCGCAGCTTGCGGTCGTGCAGCTCGCGCACGAGCGTCAGCACGAGGCGCGAACCCGTGGCGCCGAGCGGGTGGCCGAGCGCGATCGCACCGCCGTTGACGTTGCAGCGCGCGCGATCGAGCTCGAGCTCCTTCTCGCAGCCGAGGTACTGCGCGGCGAAGGCCTCGTTGATCTCGACGAGGTCGAGATCCCCGAGCTTCAGACCGGCGCGATCGCAGGCCTTCCGGATCGCGGGCACGGGGCCGATGCCCATGATCTCGGGCGGCACCCCCGCGACGGCGAACGACACGATGCGCGCCTGCGGCACGAGCCCGAGCTCCTTGGCCCGCGCGCCCGTCGCGAGCACGAGCGCCGCCGCACCGTCGACGATGCCCGACGCGTTGCCCGCCGTGACGGTGCCGTCCTTGCCGAAGGCCGGGCGCAGCTTCGCGAGCCCCTCCATCGTCGTGTCGGGCTTGATGTGATCGTCGCTGTCGACGAGCTGCTCGTTGCGCCCGCGCTTGACGCTCACCGGGACGATCTCCGCCGCGAACTTGCCGGCCTTGACCGCCGCCGCGCCGAGCCGGTGGCTGCGCAGCGCGTACTCGTCCTGCGCCTCGCGCGTGATGCCCCACTTCTTCGCGATGTTCTCCGCGGTCTGCGCCATGAAGAAGCCGCAGAACGGGTCGAAGAGCGCCGCGTAGAGCATGTCCTCGAGCGGCGGCTGCGTGCCGAAGCGGATCCCGTTGCGGATGCCGCGCAACACGAACGGCGCCTGGCTCATGCTCTCGGTGCCGCCGGCGACGCACAGCGCGGCCTCTCCCGCCGCCATCGCGTGACACGCGGACACCAGCGACTGCACACCGCTCCCGCAGATGCGGTTGACGGTGAGCGCGGGGGTCTCGATCGGCAGACCTGCCCTGAGGGCGACGTGGCGCGCGCCGTACAGCGCGTCCGCGCTCGTCTGGTTGCAGTTGCCGAAGAAGACCTGATCGACCTGCCCGGGCTGCACGCTCGCGCGCGCGAGGGCGGCCTTCGTGGCGAGCGCGCCGAGTTCGATCGCCGAGAGGTCGGAGAAGAGGCCGAAGCCGGGCGTGCCCGAGTACTCGGCCATCGGCGTGCGCGCACCGCCGAGGATGACGAAGTCCGTGCTCATCCGCACAGGATGGTCCGCCCCCCCCGGCGGCGCAAGCGCGCGACCCTGGTCCAGCCACCCGGCCGGGCGCTCAGTACCAGAACTGGGTGACCGCGGCCTCGCTCTGCCGGACTCCGCCCGTCGTCGGAATCGCCGTCGACGAGAGGTTCGTGACGGCCGTGCACGGGATCGTGTTGCCGGTGCCGATGGCCCAGCGCAGGGCGACCGACGGGAAGAGCGTCGGCGCCGAGGTCGCCGGGTCGATGTCGAGGGAGAGGTTCTGCGTGTAGAAGATCGAGCCCGCGAATGACGGCGTGTTGGGGAGCGCGACGCTCGCCATGTAGAGGTACGCCGAGCTCCCCGAGCTCATGTAGGTCATCGGGTAGCCGGCGCCGCCGAGGATGTCGATCGACCACTGGCAGTTCGCGGGCGAGGGCACGCCGAGATTGGCGAGCGGGAACGGCGTCACGAACGGACCGAAGGGCGAGCCGAGCCCCGACAGGCCGAAGAAGAGCGCGTTGTTCGCGGCCGCTCCGTTCTGCGAGTAGCCGTAGAGGTAGAGGCTGAAGTAGCCGCCGGGGATCAGGCCCTGCGGATTCCAACCCCAGCTCCCGCTCGCCTGACCGGTCGAATTGCGGCAGTTCGGCTGGTAGTGCTCGTTCGTGTTGAAGCCCCACTCCGCGCGCATGCCCTCCATCGTCCAGGAGCGGCCGTTGCTGCTCGCCGAGGTCTGGTAGTCGATCACGAGGCTCTGCGACATCGCCGCCATGTAGCTCACCGGCTGGGCGAAGGGGATCGGCGTCACGAAGGCCTGCGGCCACGGCACCGCGTTCGTCGCCGGCACGTTCAGCGAGCCGCTGAACACGGTCGTGACGTTGGCGCCGTGGTTCGCGGCGAAGGTCCCCACCGCTGCCGAGGGTGCGACGGGCGACTCGGAGACCTGCACCGTGGTGGTGTAGGTCGCGGCCTGCTGCGGGTAGTTGTAGGGACTGCGGAAGGAGAAGCCCTGCAGCAGCGCGCTCGAGACCCCGATGTCGCTCGCCGCGTAGAGGTACTGCGCGCGTCCGTAGACCGTCGTGCCGGTGCTCCCCCAGAGACCGTAGAACTGCGGCGCGTCGTCGTACCAGACGGAGCCGGGGCGGACCGTCAGCGCCTTGCTCGGAACGACGAAGTTGTTCGTCTGGGCGAGCAGCGGCAGTGCGAGACAGGTGAAGGCGATCGGGAGGTGGAGGCGAGTCATCGTCGTGGCTCTCGGACCAGGGACTGGGCAATCGGAGTGGGACAGGGATCGGCGCAGCGAGGCGGGCGCGGATTCTGCCGCGTCGGGCCCCCGCCCGTCGACCGGGCCGGCATCGTTGCGAGAACGGCGCAAGTCGATCCGGCGAAGCGTGTCGCGAGGCCGGTCGAGCGCGTCAGGGCAGCCCCAGGGGGACGACCTCGAGCCGGCCGACGTAGGGCGCCGCTTCCGGGAGCAGGAGGCCGCGCTTCGGCGCCTCGAGGGTGACCGTGAGATCGGCCCGGACGCAGGCGCTGCCGAGCGGACGCCCCGTGTCGGCGTCGAGTCCGCTCGGCACGTCGACCGCGAGCTTGCTGCCGCGCGCGGCGTTGAACGCCGCGATCCAGTCCGCCGCACGTCCTTCGATCGCCCGCGCGAGCCCGGTGCCGAACAGCGCATCGATCCAGACCGTGCCCGCGGCCGCGCTCGGCACGGCACCGCCGAGTGCGATCGCGCGGCCCGCGGCGCGCAGGATGCGGAGCTGCAAGGCGGCGTCGGGGACGCGCGCGGCATCGGGTTCGGCGAGCAGGGCGATCGCGCAGGCCGGTCCCAGATGCCGCGCGACCGCGAGACCGTCCCCGCCGTTGTTGCCGCTGCCGCAGAGCACGACGAAGCGCTCGCCGAGTCGTCGCGCGTGCTCGACCACGCCGCGCGCGGCGTTCTCCATCAGGAGGATCGACGGCATGCCGAGGCGCTCGACCGCGTCGCGGTCGATCGCCCGCGCCTCGGCGACGCTGATCGCCCGCGTCACGGCAGGGCCCCTTCGCCGCGCACGGCGTCGCGCGCCGCCCGCAGGATCGCGTAGTCGTCGAGCGGCTCCAGCGCGCCGAAGTCGTGCGCGCCGCTCTGCCGCGGTCCGCAGAGCTCGCCCGCGCCGCGCAGGCGCAGGTCCGCCTCGGCGAGGGCGAAGCCGTCGTGGCTCGCGACGATCGCCGCGGTGCGCGCCGTCGCGCGACCGCAGAGCACGCAGAGCCCGCGCCGTGCACCGCGACCGACGCGACCGCGCAGTTGATGGAGCGTCGCGAGTCCGAACTGCTCCGCCGCGACCACCACCACGAGCGTCGCCGCGGGCACGTCGACACCGACCTCGAGAACGGTGGTCCCGATGAGCACGTCGAGCTCGCCCGCGCGGAAGCGCTCGGTCACGGTGCGTCGCTCGGCGGGATCCATGCGGCCGTGGATCGTCGCGCACCGCGCGCGCGCCGCGAGCTCCGCGGTCAGGCGCAGCGTGCCGCCCTTCTCGCCGTCGGCGCCGATGCGCGGGCACACCACGTAGACCCGTCCCGACCGTCGCACGTGGCGATCGATCGTGCGCAGCACGCGCGCCCAGTCCTCGCGCGGCACGAACACCGCGCGCGCCGGCGCGCGGCCGAAGGGCCGCTCGCGCAGCTCCACCACGTCGAGATCGCCGAAGCGCGCGAGCGTCAACGTGCGAGGGATCGGCGTCGCCGACATCACGAGCACGTGCGGGGCCTCGCCCTTGCGCGCGAGCTGCGCGCGCTGCTCGACGCCGAAGCGGTGCTGCTCGTCGACGATGACCAGGCCGAGCCGCGCGAAGCGCGTCGTGTCGCCGAGGAGCGCATGCGTGCCGATCACGAGGCCGAGTTCTCCGGTCGCGAGCTCCTGCTCGAGCGCGCGACGCGCGCCCTTCGGCAGCGAGGCCGAGAGCCGCCCCACCCGGATGCCGTCGGCCGCGAGGCGGGCGGCGAAGCGCTGATGGTGCTGCTCGGCGAGCAGCTCCGTCGGCGCGAGGAGGGCGACCTGGTGGCCGCTCGCGAGCGCGACGAGCGCGGCGTCGAGCGCGACCGCCGTCTTGCCGGTCCCGACATCGCCCTGCAGCAGGACCGCCATCGGCACCGGACGCGCGAGACCGGCGCGGAGCTCCGCGCACGCGCGGCGCTGGTCGGCCGTGGGTTCGAAGCCGAGCACCTTCCGGAGCCGCGCCTCGTGATCCGGTCCCGGTGCGAGGACCGGCGCGGATCGCGTCGCCCGCGCGCGGCGCACGCGCTCGACGCGGCGGAAGAGCTGCACGGCCTCGAGCAGTGCGAAGTGGCTGCGAGCCGCCTCGTGCTCGGCGAGGTCGCGCGGCGCATGCATCGCGCGCAGCAACGCCGCCGGGCTCGCCGACGGCGCGCGGTCGCGCAGCGCCGCGGGCAGCCCGGGCAGCACCTGATCGGCCGCGACGACGCGCAGCGCCGCGGCGATCAGCCGCTGCAGGCGGGCGGCCGACACGCCGTCGATCTCCCGGTAGCGCACGGCGCAGGCACCTGCCGGCCGTGCCCGAGGGTCGAAGACGTGGACGCCGCGCAGTTCGAAGCCCCGCTCGTCGCGTTCGAGCAGGCCCTCGAGGCCGCGGGACAGGCCCGGCGCGAAGACCTTCGCGAGCCACGGCTGGTTGAAGAACGCCACACGCAGCGGGGTCGCGTCCGCCGCCGCGAACGCGACCTCGACGAGCGCGCGGCGACCGGGCAGGAAGCGCCGCTTCACGTCGATCACGCGCGCCTCGAGGCGCACCAGCCGACCGACGAACTCGTCGCGCGGCGTCGCGATCTCGACGAGCTCCCGCAGGCGGCGCGGGAAGCACAGCACGAGGTCCGAGAGCGTGGCGATGCCGAGTTCGGCGAGGCGGCGCGCCGTCGCGGGGCCGACGCCGCGCAATGCGGTCAGCGGCGCCGTCGGCGGCAGCGCTTCGTCGGCTCGCGTCGCGCCGACCGTCGCGACCGGGATCGGTTCGCCCATCGCAGCGGATGTTGGAGCCGGGGCTGCCCGGCGTCCAGCCGGCGCGTGGCGACCCGCGGGACACCCCGCTACCGTCTCGGCCCTTCGAATCCCGATCCAAGCGGGAACCCGACGTGAAGAAACTCAGCGCAGACGATCTGGCGTTCCTGAACCGCTTCGGCTTCGACGAGGCGCTCTTCGCGAGCTGGCGCGAGGCCGTGCGCACGAAGCGCCTCTCGGTGGCCAACAACCGCGTCCACGACCGCCTGCTCGCGCCGCACGCCGATCAGATCCGCGACCTCCCGCGGCGCGACGACGAGGACCGCACCGAGCTCGATCGTCTGGGTGAAGACGCGATCCGCCGCGGCGAACTCGGGATCGTGATCCTGAACGGCGGCATGGCGACGCGCTTCGGCGGCGTCGTGAAGGGCGTGGTCGAGGTCTTCGGTGGCCACTCCTTCCTCGAGCTCAAGATCCGCGACGCCCTCGATGCGGCGCGGAAGCTCGGCGGGCGGATCCCGATCTACCTCATGAACAGCTTCGCCACCGACGAGGCGACGCGCGCGCACCTCGACGAGCATGCGCAGTTCGGGATCCCGGCCGGCGACCTCGAGTGCTTCACGCAGTTCATCTCGGTGCGGATGACGCCCGACGGCGACATCTTCGAGGACGCCGAGGGCAAGGTCTCGCCGCACGGCCCCGGGCACGGTGACTTCGCACCTGCGCTCCGCGCCAGCGGCGTGCTCGAACGCTTCCGCGCCCGCGGCGGCAAGTACCTCCTGCTCGCCAACGTCGACAACCTCGGGGCGCGCGTGCATCCGGGCATCCTCGGGCTGCACATCCGGTCGCGCGCCGAGGTCACGGTGGAGGTCGCGCCGAAGTGGCCGGGTGACGTCGGCGGCTCGCCCTACCTGTTCCGCGGCAAGCTCCAGCTCGTCGAGCAGATCCGCTACCCCGCGGACTTCGACCCCGACATCGTCGACGTGTTCAACACGAACACCTTCCACTTCAGCGCCGACGCGATCGACCGCGACTTCGAGCTGGGCTGGTACTTCGTCGAGAAGAAGGTCGACGGCAAGAAGGCCGTGCAGGTCGAGCGACTCGTCGGCGAGATGACGCGCTTCCTGCGCAGCACCTTCGTCCGCGTGAAGCGCACGGGACCGACCTCGCGCTTCTTCCCGATCAAGGTCCCTGAGGACCTGAAGTCGGGCCGCGACGAGATCCGCGCGATGTACGCCGATCTCTTCGGCGAGGCGTGAAACGCTCCCCGCGGCGACGGCTCAGCCGCCGCGCGTGTGCATCTCGAGGTGCGGGTTCGCGCGCAGCTCGTCGCGATCCGCGAGCGCCTGGCGCTCCGCGCGCAACGCGAGGCGCTCCTCCGCCCCGCGATCCGCGCGCTGCGACCACACGCGCGCGAGGGTCGCGAGCAGCTCGTCGTCGCTCGCCCCGGCGCGCAGCGCGTCGCGCAGCTGCAGGCCGTCGCGCGCGTAGAGGCAGGTGAAGAACACGCCGTCGGCCGTGATCCGCGCGCGGTCGCAGGTCGCACAGAAGGGCTGTGTCGTCGAGGAGATCACGCCGAAGACCCGGCCGTCGGGGAGGCGGTAGCGGTCGGCCGGCGCCCAGGAGCCATCCGACTCGGCGTCGACCGACCCGAAGCGCGCACGCAGGCGCGCGACGAGTTCGGCGCGCGACACGACCTCGCGATGACTCCACTGCGTCGCGCCCCCGACGTCCATGTATTCGATGAAGCGGACCTCGCCCCCGATCGACGCCGCGAAGTCGAGCAGGGCCTCGAGCTCGTCGTCGTTGCGGCCGCGGATCACCACGGTGTTCAGCTTGATCCCGGTGAAGCCCGCCGCACGCGCCGCCGCGAGACCGGCGAGGACCTCGGTGAGGGCATCGCGTCCCGCGAGGGCGGCGAAGGTCGCCGGACGCAGCGAGTCGAGGCTGACCGTGAGTCGATGCAGTCCCGCCGCGCGGAGGCCCGCGGCCTGCTCGGCGAGCAGCACGCCGTTCGTCGTCAGCGAGAGGTCGGTGACGCGGGGGATGCCGGCGAGGCGCGCGACGAGCACCGCGAGATCGCGACGCAGCAGCGGCTCGCCGCCCGTCAGACGCACGCGCGTCGCACCGAGCCGCGCGAAGAGCGCGGCCAGGCGCACGAGTTCCTCGAAGTCGAGGACGTCGTTCTTCGGCAGCCAGACGTACTCCGCCTCCGGCATGCAGTAGCCGCAACGGAGGTTGCAGCGATCGGTCACCGAGAGGCGCAGGCTGCGCAGCGGTCGGCCGAAGCGATCGGCGGGGTGGGTGGTGGCCGGGCTGCTCATCGCGGATTCGCCGTTCCGGTCGCGGCGCCGCCTTGGACGAGGGACGGGGACACGGGTTCAGAGCTGCAATGCGCCATCCCCGGCCAGCACGCAACGTCCGCCGACGCGGACCCGCTGCGGACGTCCGCCCGCGGTCTCGACGAACGCCTCGATGCGCGAGGGCCGCCGCACCTCGAGCCCCTGCTCGAACACGAGTTCCGCGTTCGGCGAGGCGAGCACCACGCCTTCGCCGACGAGATAGCTCGCGAGACAGCCCGCCGCCGAGCCGGTGGCGGGGTCCTCGCCGGGCGTCAGCGTGCCGAACGCGACGTGACGCGCGTGGGCGGTGCAGGCGCGATCCTCCGCGTCCTGGGTGAACGCGTAGAAGCCATCGGTGTCGACCTCGCTCGCCAGCGCCAGGCAGCGCGCCGTGTCGGGCTGGATGCGGCGGATCCCGCCGAGGTCCACCACCGGCACGATCAGCCAGGGGATGCCCGTGTCGACGACGCGGATCGGCAGCTCGCCGGGGCAGAGCGCGGTGGCCGGCACGCCGAGCGCCGCCGCGACCCGCTCGACCCGCGCGTAGGCCTCGCCGAAGCGAGGCTCGCGCTGGGTCATGATCACGCGGCCGACGACGCCGGACTGCGACTCGACCTCGACGGGCAGGACCCCGGCGTCGAGCTCGCACCACACCACGTCGTCCTTCCCGCTCAGCGGCAGGCGCCCCGTGCTCGCCAGCGCGAAGACCGCGCCGATGGTGGGATGCCCGGCCAGCGGCAGCTCGCGATCGATCGTGAAGATGCGCAGGCGCAGATCGGCCTGCGGGCGCGTCGGCCGCACGCAGAACACCGTCTCCGAGAGGTTCATCTCGCGGGCGATGGCCTGCATCTGCTGCGGCTCGAGCTCGTCGGCGTCCGGGAAGACGGCGAGCGGATTGCCGCGGAACGGCACGTCCGAGAAGACGTCGACGCGCAGATATTCCTTGCGGGGCACCGCCCCGTCCTAACGGGACCGGGGCGGGCCAGCAAGCGCGCGCTCAGGCCTCGGCGACGATCTCGGCCGGACGGCCGGGACGACCGCGCTCGGGCGCCGCGACGTCGCGCGCCGAGGCCGCCTTCTTGCGCGTCCGCGGCTTGCGCTGCGCGGTGAGTTCGCGGCGCAGGAGTTCCTCGAGCTGGTGGTCGGCGTCCTTCTCGACGCTGCCGAGCTTCCGCTCGAGTTCGACCGCCTGTTCCTTCGTGTGGCAGAGCATGCGCTGCGCCTGCGCGGTGGAGTCGTAGAAGCGCGCGCCACCCATCACCGGGCAGAGCCAGACGCCGTCGGCCGTCTTGATCGCCGCGCCCTCCGGAACCTCGAGCCAATCGCCCCGGCAGATCATCCGGTTGCGCTCGCTCCAGCGATCGCGCGGCTGGGGCTCGATCGGGCGCTCGTCGTCGAGCAGGTAGGTCGGCGTGACGTCGTAATGACGGCACAGCGCGTCCAGCATCTGCAGCGTCGGCAGGGAGCGCCCCTGCTCGAGGTGGGACATGGTGGCCGGCCGGACGTTGAGCGTTCGCGCGGTGACGCCTTGAGGCTCCCGCTTGAACCGCGTCCGGAGGTAGAAGAGCTTCAGGTGCAATCGCCGCATCGGTGTCGTTCTTGGAGGTCGAGAAGAGCGCCCTCGGAGAGGGTGCGTAGGAGCGTAACCCGGACTTGGAGACCGTCAAATCGACCGGATCTCAAAGCCTCGAAACGGAACTCTCGGAGCGGTCAGGCGAGTCCGGGATGCGGGCCGCAGGGGGCGTATGCGACCGATCGCAACCGCGTTTCGACGCTGGAGAAGCTCGCTTGGGTTCCCTTCGTGAGTGAGTTCGCGTCTAGTCCTGAGCCGAGGAGCCGGCCCGCGACGGTCACGGCTCGCCCTACCCACGGTCCCAAGGCCTTGTCCGATCCCGCCGACGCGAACGCGGCCGACCCGGCGATCCTCGCCGCGATCCAAAGCCACATCGAGCTGAGCGGCGCCGGCCTCCGCCGCCGCGGGAGCGGCGAGAGCACGCCCCTGCTCGTCCGCGCGCTGGGACTCGAGCGCGGCGTACGGCGCGTGATCGACGCCACCGCGGGCTACGGCCGCGACGCCGCGCTGCTCGCCGCGCGGGGAGCTCAGGTCCTGCTCATCGAGCGCCACCCGCTGCTCGCCCGCGCGCTCGGGGAAGCCCTCGCGCGGCTCCGCGAACTCGGCGATCCCCTCGCCGAGCGCCTCTCGATCCGGGAAGGGGATGCCTGCCGCCATCTCCGCGAACTGCCCGAGGCGGAGCGCCCCGACGCGGTCTACCTCGACCCGATGTTCCCCGTGACGGGCAAGACCGCCCTGCCCTCGCAGTCCCTGCAGTTGCTCCGCGAGCTCCTGCGCGACGAACCCGAGGACGCCGGCGAGCTGCTCGAGCTCGCGCGCCGGGTCGCCCGCCGCCGCGTGGTCGTGAAGCGACCGACCAAGGCCGCCCCGCTCGCCGAGGGTCGCATCGCGAGGCTCGTCGGCCAGCAGCTGCGCTTCGACGTCTATGCGCCGCTGCCGAGGGCTTCGGGCGACCCGAGCTCCGCCCCGCCGAGGCCGACGTAGCCGAGGCCGACGTAGCCGAGTCGCTCGCGGCACAGGCGTGGCGCGGCGGGCACGCGCGCCGCGAACGCGTCGAGCTCCGTCGGTCGCAGACCGGCGACCACGAGGGTGCCCGCCGGCGCGAGTCTCGCCAGCAGTTCGGGCAGCGCCGCGTGGAGCTGGCGGGCATCGAGGTTCGCGACGACGAAGGGGAAACGCTCGCCGGCGAACACCGCGGGTCCGCCGAGCCGCACGTCGGCGCTGCAAAGCAGCGCGCGAGCCGCCGCGACGGCCTCGACCTCGACGTCGCACGCGGCGACCGCCGCCGCGCCGCGCCGCTGCGCGTAGAGCGCGAGCACGCCGGAGCCGGTGCCGACGTCGAGCACCCGCGCCGGCGGCGGGCTCGGCCAGAGCGCCGTCATGACCAGCAGCGCCGCCTGTGTGCTGCCGTGCTCGCCGCTGCCGAACGCCATCCCGCGCGGCACGACGAGCTCGAGGCCCGTGAAGCCGGCGGGTGAGGCGACCCAGGGCGGCCTCACCACGAGCCCGTCGTCGACGAGGATCGCGGCGTCGTGCTCGAAGCCCGTGAGGGTCGGACCGGCAGGCGGCAGCGTCAGCTCGACCGTGCGGACCGAGAGCTCGTCCAGCGCGGGCAGCTCGCCTTCGAGCCAGAGCTCCAGTTCCCCGTCGCGTTCGACCACGCCCTGCACGTCGCGCAGGCAGTGGCACAGCTCCAATGCGGCGGCGAGTCCGGATTCGTCGCCGCGGAGCAGGAAGCGCCGCATCAGGCCTGCCCCAGGATCGCGGCGAGGATCGCCTCGGGCTCGACCATGCGACCGATCCCCGCGTAGCCCTCCGCGAGCCAGCCCTCGACCGGACCGAGGATCTGGAAGCCCGCCGCGCGCAGCACGGCCACGTTGCGCTGCACGCCGCGATCCGCCCACATCGCGTCGTTCATCGCCGGGCAGAGCAGCCGTCGCCCGCGGAAGGCGAGCGCCGCGAGCGTGACGGCGCAGTCCGCGACGCCGCTCGCGAGCCGCGCGCAGAGGTCCGCGGTCGCCGGCGCGACGACGAAGACCTCGGCGTCACGCGTCGCGGCGATGTGCGGCGCACGCCCGTCGGGATCGATCTGCGTCGACGAGACGATGACGGTCTGGCCCGTCAGTCCCTCGAAGCTGCGGCGGCCGATGAAGGCCTCGGCGTCGCGACTCATCGCGACGCGCACCGCGTGCCCGCGCTGCACGAGCGCGCTCGCGAGCGCCGCGATCTTGTAGGCGGCGATCCCTCCGCCGACGCCGAGCAGGACCTTCATGTCTCAGAGCCCGAGGATGCGGCGGACCTCGGCGATGGTCCGCTCGAGGACATGGTTCTCGACCACATGGTCGTAGAGCTCGCACGCCGCCAGTTCCGCCTCGGCGATGCGCAGCCGCGCTTCGATCTCGGCCGGCGAGTCCGAGCCGCGCCGCTCGAGCCGCGCGCGCAGCTCAGCGAGGTTCGGCGGCACCACGAAGACGTAGGTGCCCGGCACCCCGCGCGCGCGGAGCTGTCGCGTGCCCTGCACCTCGATCTCGAGGACGAAGATCTTGCCCTGCCGGAGCGCCGTCTCCATCGGCGCGCGCAGCGTGCCGTAGCGGCGACCGTTGTACGACGCGCTCTCGAGGAACTCACCGCGCGCCTCGCGCGCCGCGAAGTCGTCGGCGCTGAGGAACCAGTAATCGACGCCGTGCTGCTCGCCCGTCCGCATCGCCCGCGTCGTCGCCGACACGGAGAACTGCACGCGCGGGTCCTGCTTGAGCGCGCGGCACACGCTGGTCTTGCCGGCGCCCGAGGGGCCGGAGATGACGACGAGACGCCCCTGCGTTGCCGGATCCACGCGCGCTACTCCAGGTTCGCGACCTGTTCCTTGAGGCGGTCGACGGTCGACTTCATCGCGACGATCTCGTGCGCGATCTCGACGTCGGGCGACTTGCTGCCGATCGTGTTCACCTCGCGCAGCATCTCCTGGATGAGGAACTCGAGCGAGCGGCCGACGGCGCCACCGGCGGCGAGCATGGCGCGCGCGCGCGCGAGGTGCGAGCGCAGGCGCTCGATCTCCTCGGTGACGTCCGCCTTGTCGGCGAACAACGCGACCTGCTGGGCGACGTCGCTCGGCTCGAGACGCGCCGCGTGGGCGGCGAGCACCTCGCCGACGCGCGCGAGCAGCTTCTCGCGGTAACGCTGCGCGAGGAGCGGGGCCCGTTGGACGACGACCGCGAGCCCCCGCTCGAGTTCGTCGAGCAGGGCCCCGAGGACTCCGGCGAGGCTGCGGCCCTCGGCCTCGCGCGCGACGACGAGCTGCGCGAGCGTGGCATCGAGCGCGTCGAGCAGGGCCGGCGGCGCCTCGTCGCTCGGGCCGTCGCGGAGTTCGCGACCGGGCTGGCTCGCGCCGAGCACGCCGGGGACCAGGAGCACGTCGTGCAGGGTCGGGGCCGGCAGCCCCGCCTCGTTCGCGAGTCGACGCAGCAGCTCGGCGGCCGTCGCGAAGCGCGCGGGATCGACGATGCCGGCCGCGCTCGGGCCGCGCTCGCACGCCACGGTCACGAAGACCGTCCCGCGGGTGATGCGCGCGCGCACGCGATCCTCGATCGCGCGCTCGCAGCCGAGGAGCTCGGCGGGCAGGCGACACTTGACCGTGAGCCCGCGGCCGTTGACCGACCGCAGTTCGATCGCGAGCGCGCCGCAGCGCTCATCTCCGGGATGCCGGCCGAAGGCCGCGCCGGTCATGCTGGGGATGACCCCGCCGGCGTCACCGCGGCTCGCGGCCTGCGCCATCACCACGTCGCGTGCAGCAGCACCGCGCTGATGAAGAAGACGGCCGCCGCCGCGAAGGTGAACTTCGTCGCCCCGCTCGCGCGCACGCCGAAGGTCTCCGCGCCGACCCCGCCGAAGGCCTCCGCGAGGCCGCCGCCGCCGCCCTGCTGGAGCAGGATCACGATCGACATCACGACCGCGGAGGCGAAGAAGAGGATCCACAACACGACGTGAAGGACGGAGTCCATGGGCTGGATGACGAGACTGCTGGAGTGAAGCGGATGAGCCGCCGATCGCCGCGCGATGCGCCGGTCGATCAGCGTTCGAATTCGATGATCGGCAGGAAGGTGTCGGGTTTCAGGCTCGCGCCGCCGACGAGCACGCCGTCGACGTCCTCGACGGCCATCAGCGTCTTCACGTTGCCCGGATTGACGCTGCCGCCGTACAGGATGCGGATCGCGGAGCCGGCCTCGGCGCCGAGCTTGTTGGCGATCCAGCGACGCACGAACCGATGCGCCTCACCGACCTGTTCGGGACTCGCGACCTCGCCCGTGCCGATCGCCCACACGGGCTCGTAGGCGACGGTGACGCGCCGGATCTCGTCCTGGCGGATGTCGAGGAAGGCGGTCTCGAGCTGGCGCTTCAGCACGCGCTCGGTGCGGTTGCCCTTGCGCTCGTCGAGGGTCTCCCCGACGCAGAGGATCGGGAGGAGGTCGGACTCGAGGGCCGCGCGCAGCTTGCGCGCCATCCAGTCGTCCTTCTCGCCGAAGACGTGGCGACGCTCGCTGTGGCCGACGAGGACGCGATCGGCCCCGACCTCGCGCAACATGTGCGCGGCGAGCTCGCCGGTGAACGCGCCTTCCTTGTCGTACCAGAGGTTCTGGGCCCCCACGCCGAGCGGTGAGCCCTGCGCGACCGCCGAGATGTCGGCGAGATAGACCGCGGGAGAGAACACCGCGACCTCGCGGTCGCTGCCGTCGCCGAGCCGACCCTTGATCGTCTTGATCAGGTCGAGCGCCCGCGACCGGTCGAGGTTCATCTTCCAGTTGCCGGCGATGTAGGGCTTGCGAGAGTCGTTCATGTGCTCCTGCTGCGGCTCGCGTTCCTGAACGACGCGTCGGTGTCGCGTGCGCTCATCGCAGTGCGGCCTCCCGGCCTGAATCACGACGGGCGAGCACACGCTCGAAGTGCGGCGCGAGCGCCGCGAGACGGCGCACCAGATCGTCGAAGTCCGACGGCAGGAGTGCCTGGCGACCATCGGAGAGCGCGCGGCTCGGCTCCGGATGGACCTCGACGATGATCCCGTCGGCCCCGGCCGCGAGCGCGGCCAGCGCCATCGGCGCGACGAGTTCGCGCCGCCCCGTCGCGTGCGACGGATCGACGAGGATCGGCAGGGCGGTCCGCTGCCGGAGCGCCGGCACCGCCGCGAGGTCGAGGAGGTAGCGCGTCTCGGTATCGAAGCTGCGCACCCCGCGCTCGCAGAGCACCACGCGGTCGTTGCCCTCGGCGAGCACGTACTCGGCCGCGGCGAGCAGTTCGTCGAGGGTCGCCGCCGCGCCGCGCTTGAGGAGCACGGGCCGGCCGCTGCGGCCGACCTCGCGCAGCAGGGCGAAGTTCTGCATGTTCCGCGAGCCGACCTGCAGCATCGCGGCATGCGCCGCGACCAGCCCGACGTCGCGGGGATCGAGCACCTCGGTGACGAAGGGCAGGCCGCTCGCGCGCGAGGCCTCCGCCAGCAGTTCGAGCCCCTCGGCACCGAGCCCCTGGAACGAGTAGGGCGAGGTCCGCGGCTTGAAGGCCCCCCCGCGCAGCATCGCCGCGCCGGCGGCCGCGACCGCGCGCGCGGTCGTCATGACCTGCTCGCGGGTCTCGACCGCGCAGGGGCCCGCGATCACGGTGAAGGTCTGCGGCCCGAAGCCGACGCAGCCCTCCGGCGCGGTCTCCGCCGCGCCCACGAGGGCGCCGAGCGGATCGCCGACGAGGACGGTGCGCGGGGCGGGAGCTGGGGCGGGGACGTGCACGGACATGATGGCGGGCGCTCTTGGGGTCCACCCCGGGCCGGGCGTGCGAGAGCCGGGCCCGGGTGAGCGGGTCCGCGCTCGGCCACGGCGAATCCGCTGCTCGGCCCGAGTGCGATCCGAAGACCGGAAGGCGGCGGAAGATAGGGTCGCCCTCCGGCACGGTCAAACACGAGGACCGGTCCGAGCTGATCCCCGCGATTCGATCACGGCGCCGTTCCTTCGCGGGCGAGTCGGGGCATGCTTCGGTCCCCCATGCCGACGACGGCTCTCGACGTCGCACGTCTCGCCAGCGCCGCCGGTCGCTGGGCCGATGCCTGGCTCGCGCTGGAGCCCTTCCGCCGCGGGGCAGCCGGTGCCACGGACTTCGCGGTCCTCACCCTGGCCCATCGGATCGCGCTGAGGCTGGGTCTCGACACCCAGCGCGCCTGGACCCTGCGCGCCCTGACGCGCCGGCACCCGGGCCGCCGCACGACCCACACGCTCTCGGTCTGCGAGCTGCTGCGCCGCGGGCGCCCCTTCGACGCGCTCGAACTCCTCACCTCGCGCGGGCTGCCGGAGCCGCTGGACCCGACGGAGGCCGTCGGCGCCGAACTCGCGCGCGCGCGCGTCCGCTCGCAGCTCCGCGACTTCGCGCTCGCCCATGCGGCGCTCGCCGCCGCCGAGGCCCTGGACGCCGACGATCCGAGGATCGCGGCCGAGCGGGCCTGGACGCTCCAGGACGAGGACCGCCGCGCCGACGCCCTCGCCGCCTGTCGCGACGGACGCCGCCGCTGGCCGACGGATCCCCTCCTCGCCGAGCTCGAGTGCTGGCTGCTCGACGATGCGGGCCGTCAGGGCGCGCACGGCGGCGATGGCGCGGAGGAAGCGCTCGCCGTCCTCGCCGAGCGCGCGAGCTGGCTGCAGTGTCCGCAGCTCGGCGCGATGCTCGCGGAGCGCCGCTTCGAACGCGGTGAGCTCGAGCTCGCCGAGGCGGCGGCGCAGGCCGTGCTCGCGCGCGAACCACACGGGCGTCGCGTGGCGACCGGCATGCGCAGCCTGCTCGTGAGGATCGCGCGCACGCGCGGCGACGACGCGGCCGCGCGGCACCATGCCGCGGCCGGCGGCCGCGCGCTGCGCAGCTGGGCCGAGCGGCTCGCGGCACCGGCCATGGGCCCGCGCGTGGTGCTGCCCGTCCCCTACGTCCGCCAGGACTACGTCACCTGTTCGCCGGCGACGATGGCCTCGCTGCTCGCGTTCCACGGCCACGCGATCGCCCAGGCGGAGATCGCCGCGCAGATCACCTATGACGGCACCCCCGACCACGGGGAGTTGAACTGGGCCTCGGAACACGGGCTCGCGATCCGCTTCTTCGAGTTCGACGCCGAGGGTGCACGTCGACTCATCGATCTCGGCCAGCCCTTCGCGATCAGCATGCGCGCGGAGAACTCCGGGCACCGCGTCGCGCTCTGCGGTTACGACGCCGCGCTGCGCACGTTCGTGCTGCGCGACCCCGGCTCGAGCCTCCTGCGTGAGGTCGATGCGGACTGGCTCACGACGGTGACCGCGGACAAGGGCGGCCTCTGCGCGCTGATCGCCCCGCGCGACGTGATGGAGCGGGTGCCGATGGCGGCCCTGCCGCGCGCCGAGGCCTGTCTCGAACTCGTCCGGCTGCGCCACGATCTCGCCGAGCGTCGCCTCTCGGACGCCGAGCGCCGCGCCGCCGCGCTCGAAGCGCAGGTCGACGGCACGCTCCGCTGGGAGGCGCGCTTTGCGATCGCAAGCGAACACCGCGACCGCCGCGCGGTGACCCGGCTCTTCCGCGAGCGCCTCGACGCGCGACCCGACGACGGTTACTGGCAGAACGCCTACGTCTGGGCGCTCGGCAACGAAGGCCGCTGGCAGGAGATGCGCGCCTTCCTCGAGGAGCGCTGCGCCGACCGGCGCGCCTCGCCGCACCTGCTGATCCGGCTGGCCGACCACGTGCGCGAGAACGCGAACGACCGCCCGCACGCGGAGCGGCTCGTGCGGCGCGCGCTGCGGCGACTCGGCCTCGATGCGCGTGCCGCGCGCACCCTCCCCGACGTGATCTGGCACGACGTCGCGCGGCGCGCCGAGGCGGCGGAGCTCTACCGCGTGGTGTCCTGCATCGGCCCCTTCGACGAATCGCTCGCACGCTCGTGCGGCCTGGCCTTCGCGCAGATCGGGCGCGTCGACGACGGCCTCGCGTGGCTGCGCGAACGCGCGGCGCGGCTCGGCGCCCGCTCGCCGAATCCGTCGATCACCCTCGCCGCCGCGCTGCGCAACCAGGACCGGCTCGACGAGGCGCTCGACGTGCTCCGCGACGCGTGTGCGCGCCACGACGACGTCGACCTGCACCTCGAGCTCTTCGACGCGCTGCTCGCCGCGATGCGCCTGGACGAGGCGGGTGAAGCGCTCGAGGCGATCGGCACGCGCGGCCGCGCGGTCAGCCGCGAGCTCGCCGCGCATCGCCTCGCGCGGGCCCGCGGCGATCACGAGGCCGCGCTCGCCGCGCTCGAGCGCGCGGTCGCCGCCGATCCGCGCATGACGGAGGTGCAGGAGCGTCGCCTGCTCTCGCTGCTCGAACAGCGCGGGCGCGAGGCCGCGGTCGCCGCGGCGGACGCGCTGGTCGCGACGCAGGGCGACGACCCGCACCTCGCCGTCGTCGCGCTCGACTTCTTCGACCGCGTCGAGGACCGCGTGCGCGCGGGCACCCTGCTGCGGCGACTCGTCGCGGAACACCCGGCCGAGCCCTGGCTCCGCGCGCGTCTCGCGAGCCATCTCGTGGTGACCGGCGAGCCGGCCGCGGCGCTGCGCGAGCTCGAGCAACTCCAGTCCTGGATGCCCGACGCCGCGCGCACGTGGATCGACACGGCCCGCGCGCACGCCGCGCTGGGCGAGCTCCCGCAGGCGCACGCCGCGGCCCGCCGCGCCCTCGAGCTCGACCCGCACGAGACGCAGGCGCTGCGGCTCGCGCTCGAGTACTGCCAGGACCGCGCCGCGGCCGACCGCGTGCTCCGCGATCTGATGGCGCGCTGGCCCACGGCGACGCGCGCGCCCGGCGGCGAGGCGGTGAACGCGCTCCTGCACTACGCACGCGGCGCGGTCGAGGACGGCGAGCTCGAGGCCTTCCTCGGCGAACTCGAGGCGCGCTTCACCGATGCGCGCGACCTGCGGCTCGCGCGAGTGCGCCAGCTCGGGTCGCGCTCCCGGCAGGAGGCGCTCGAACGCGCCGAAGCACTCGCGGCGGACTTCCCCTGGGATGCCGAGGTCGCGCGCGTGCGCGGCCGCTGTCTGCGCGAACTCGGCCGGCATGAGGAGGAACGCCGCGTCCTCGAGGAGCTGCTCGCGCGCTACCCCGGCGACGGCGCGGCGTGGGTGCAGCTCGGCGCGTCCTTCGAGAGCGAGGGACGCTTCGGCGACGCGCGCGAGGCGTACGAGCGCGGCCTCGCGCGCGTGCCCGGTCATCCCTATCTCCACGGCTGGCACGCCGACGTGCTCTGGCGACTGGGCGAACGCGACCGCGCGATCGCGGCCGTCGCCCGCGCCTGCGAGCTCGACCGCGACTACTCCTGGGCCTTCGCGCACCACATCGAGTGGCTGGGAGACGTCGGTCGCGAGCCGGAGGCGCTCGCGGTCGCCGAGGAGCTCGTGCGCAGCAATCCCCATTGGGCGACGGCGCACGATCTCCACGCGCTCGCGCTCGGCATGCTCGGCCGCCACGAGGAACGACTCGCGGCGCTGCGCCGCGCCCTGACGATCGACCCGCGCGTCGGCCGGGCCCGCGAGAGCCTGATCGACGGACTCCTCGACCTGAAGCGCTTCGACGAGGCCCGCGCGGTCGTCGCCGAGGGCCTGCGCCTGCTCGGCGACGACCCTGATCTCGCGCTCGTCGACGCGCGCATCCTGCGCACGCAGGGCGAGCTGCCGGCGAGCCGCACGGCCTTGCGCGCGCTCCTCGCACGCCACGCGGATCACGAGGCCGGCTGGAACACGCTGCTCGGCTGGCTCGACGAGGAGGGTCTGCACGACGAGATCCTCGCCGTCGTCGCCGAGGCCCCCGCTGCGCTCGCGACGTCGCCGGTGCTCGACGCGTACGCCGCCGACGTCCACTTCGCGCGCGGCGACCAGGCGGCGGCCGAACACGCCCTGCGCAACGCGCTCGCGAAGGACAAAGGTCACGCCTGGAGCCGGCGCCGCCTCGCACGCCATCTCCTCGAGACCGATCGCGCGGCGCAGGTCCTCGAACTCCTCGGCGACGGCGATCCCCAGTCGATGCCCGCGTGGCACGCCGCGCTCGTCGCGCAGGCGGCCGCCGCCTGCGGCAGGCTCGAGCTCGCAGAGCGCGGCTTCCGTCGCCTGCTCCTCGAGGAGGAGATCGAGCCGAGCCTGATCGCGGAGCTCGACGCCGCGCTGGCCAAGGTCGACCCCGCGAGCCATGCGCGGCGTCTCCGCGAACTGGCCACCGACGGCGCGACCGTCGTCCGCGAGAACCTCCTCCATCTCGAGGCGAAGCGCGGGAACGCCCGTGACTTCTTCGCCGGCCTCACGAAGCTCGGCGAGGGTCTCGAGCGCGCGGAACTCGAACTGCGCGCCTCGCGCCTCCTCTACACCGCGCGCGGGACGCTGCCCGTCCAACGCATCGCCCGCTGGGTCGAACGCCGGCTCGCGGCCCCGATCGCCGACGTCGACGCCTTCGGCCGTCTCGCCTACGCGCTCTCGAGCAAGGCCGGCGCGCGCGTGCTCGTGGACCTGGCCGGCGACACCTGGCGACGCCCCGGGATCCGCGGCTGGATGCTCGCCAACCTCGCGAGCGCCTGCGCCGATCTCGGCCGCGACGAGGACACCGTCGCCGTCGCCCGTCACGCACTCGACAACCTGCCCCACGACCATTCGTCCTGGTGGCACCAGCGCTACCTGCGCGACGTCGCGCTGAAGCGGGGCGATCACGCCGCCTGCCTCGCCGACGATCGGCTCCCCCCGCTCGAACTCGCGGGCGAACGCCTCCGCTGGCGCGTGCAGCGACTGCTCGCCGGCCTGCGCGCCGAACCCAAGCGCCGCGCGCGCCTCGCCCTCCTGCGCGGCACGCTCCCCGAGCTGATCCGCGAGTACGACCGCGCCCGCCGCGACGAGCGCAGCAGCCTCGACGCCGAGGACCTCCGCGGCCGCGAGCTGCGCGGCGCATGCCTCTGCCTCACGACCTGGATGCTGGGCTTCGGCGAGGCGGGATTGCGTCAGGCGCGGATGCTGCGCCTGCTGCCGCGGGAGGGTTGAGCGCAATGCGGTGACCGAAGCGCTCCGCAGGCCTGCGCGCGGAGCTTGCCCGCGAGGTGGCCGGACACGATCACGATGCGGCGCAGCACCGACGAGTCCGCAAGGAGCAGGCCGGCGCGCCCCGCCGGGATCCGCACGTCGCCGAGGGCCGGGGGCAGTGCCCGGACGATCGGGAAGCCCGCACCGCCGGACGATGCGCCGATGACGGGGATCGCGTCCTGCGCCTCGTCGGTGAACGCCGTCCGAGCGGCAGACAGCGGATCGAGTGCGGAGCTCGCCGGGTGGCGGCCATGCGGACCCGGCCGCGGGATCCGCGCGACGCGGCGGAGAACGACGATGCAGCGATGTCGAGGATGGACGACCGATCGATCACCTCACCCGCGCATCCCCGCTCCGCGCCCCGGCCCGGTCCTTCACGCTCGCCGCGACGTGCAGGCGCAGCTCCGGCGGGAGCGCGTGCGGCCAGGTGAAGACGATGCGGTCGCTCGCGAGCGCGGTGATGCTCAGGGCGCCGAGCAGGGCGGCGGGCTCGATGGGTCGGCCGAAGAGGGCGATGCGGAGCGTGGCGAGATCGAGGTCGGCGAGACCGTCTTGGTCGGCGAACTCGAGGTCGAAGCTGCCGTCGCCGCGGACGCGCACGTCGACGCGCGGGCCGTTCGGTTGCGGGTCCTCCGCGAAGTGGATCGCGGTCAGGGCGTCGATGTCGGCCGAGCCGGATTCGGCGTCGAGGATCGGGACGCCCTGCGTGTCGAGGTCCTGGCCGGAACGCACGTCGATCAGTCTCACCCAATGGATGGCGCGCAGATCCACGCGGCCCTGCACGACGAGCGGGTGTGCCGCGAGGTCGGCGAAGTCGAAGGCGTCGCCGCCCGCTTCGACGACGTCGCGCGGGTCGGCCTGCGGGGCCGAGACACTGCCCGCCCAGACGGGGGCCTGCCCCGCGAGTCCCGCATAGCTGCCGATCGGCCGCACCCCGAGAGGCCCCGCCGGGCTCGTCGGGCCGACGTAGCGCGTGGGCAGCCGCGCGAAGACCAGACCATCGCTGCTGATCTCGACGAAGACCGCCTCGGCGAAGACGTCCAGGCCACCCGCGGCGAAGGGATTCTCGGCGACGAGCAGATCGGCGCCCGGACCGTCGACGAGCGTCACGTCGAAGCCCAGCGTGACCTCGCCGCCGATGCCGAGCGAATGCACGTGCAGCGAACCCATCGCGAGGCCGCCGCCGCGCGGCGCGCCGAGCAGGTTGGCCGGCGCGAAGATCCCGCCGCCGGCGTTGCCGCGCGTGTCGACCGCGACCGCGCGGCTCGCGTGCGGCGAGAGCTGCTGCGCGGGCGGGCTCGCTGCCGCGCAGCACGCCGCGAGCAGGACCACACCCAGACGGACGGAACGGAACGGGGACCTGCGCCCAGCGGCGCAGACGGACGGCTCGATCGACATCGTGCGAAGCTCCGGACCACGGGAGGCGTCGACAAGGAACCGATCCCGGGTCGTCTCCTGGCTCGCGTCGTCCCGTCCTCGACGTGCGCGCGCGCACGCGGAGAGGGGCGGGCCCGGCCCTTCCGGCAGTCCTGCTGCCGTGGTCTTGCCGGGTCCGATCCGACGCTCACAGTGGCGGGCCCGCCGGGGATTCACACCTCGCTTCCGGTACCCGGAACGTGGGCGGCACCTTAGCCCGCGTGCGCGCTCGATCAAGCGCAGGGA
>JADLHO010000003.1 GCA_020848735.1 Planctomycetota bacterium
CAAGTCCAGATCGCCGTCGGCATCGATATCGACGATCACATTGTGCCGGTTGGCGTCGCAAGGCGGCTGACGCTGCGGGATCGGAACGTTGGCCAACGCCATCTCGGGGATCTCCCGCATCAGCGTGGCCTGCTCCGCCGGCGAGCGCGGCTGCGGCACCTGGGACCACGATGCTCCGACGAGGAGCGCGCTGGCCAGCGCGGCGCCCAGCGCCGCGCGCGATCGGGTCGCGCGGCGCTTCATCGGCGCATCCTCCGGCCCTCGAGGCGCAGGCGTTCGACCAGCGAAGCACGGCGTTCGCCGAGCGTTCGGCTCGCCTCCAGGCCCTCCCCGGGCGGCGGCATCGGGTTCTCGGGATCGACGAAGTCCGACTGCACCACGAGGACCGTCTGGAGGTTGTTGTTCGGCGCCTGCCCGAAGGCGTCGACCCAGAGCAGATTGTCGGGCTCATAGATCTCGAAGTTCTGGCGGTACGCGTACCAGTCGAGGCCCGGCAGCGTCGCGACCCGCGTGCCCGGCGAGAGGCCGTTGCTGCCCACGCTGTAGATGAAGCCCGGGGCGCCGTAGACGTCGAGTGGGTGCGCGGCGTTGCGGAAGAGGAAGGAACTCGGGAAGGCGCCCTGGTCGGGATCCGCGAAGATCGTGAGCGGGGGGTTGAGCGTGCCGTTTCGGAGCGAGGACGGCGTGGCCCCCACCGCACTCTTCACGTACATCCAGGAGTTGTCGTTGAAGCCCGCCAGCGCATTCACGTCGGCCTGGCTGTGCCAGGAGTTGTCCTGGAAGATGTCGCGCAGCATCACGGTGTCGAGGAAGGGGTCGGGGTGGCGGAACTGATACTCCGCATAGTCGATGCCCCTGATTGCCATCGGCTTGCCGAGCACTGCCCCATCATCCATCAGGTGCGCGCCGAGATCCGGCACGCGCACGCGCACGAAGCGGGGATAGGGCGTGAAGCTGACGACCGAACGCGGCCAGGTGGTCCACGCCGGGTTCGCGAGGCCGTGCCGCACCGTGATCTCCGCCGGGTTCGGCACGCCCAGCGTGTAGTTCAGGACCTGCCGATACTGCCCGCTCGTCAGCGTCGAGGGCGGCACCGGGTCGTTCTCGAAGACGAAGGGGTTGTGGATCCCGCCGAGCTGTGCGAACCACTCGGGATGGGCCCAATTGGTCCCCGAGACCACGGCGTTCGGCGGCGTGAAGGCCGCGGCGTCGTGGCGGAGATTGAACTGCGGCGCGATGTAGACCACACCCGGGATGGCGAGGTCGAGGAAGTAGAGGCGCTCCGCGAGTGCGAGGCCGGCCGTGTTCGGCGCGACGCTCGCGTGCGGGCGACTGAAGACCCGCGTGCTGTCCAGATACCCGGTGATCAGCAGCTCCCCCATCTCGTCCGCTCCGATGTCGATGCGCGAGAGGCAGAAGGGCTCCGGGAACAGGGCCGAGAGCCCGAAGCGGCGCCGCGCCTCGCGGGGATTGCCGAAGCCCTCGCAATCCCAGTCGAAGGCGTGGAAGCTCGCATTGCGGTCGTTGGGGATCCCCGGCGGCGCGGTGATGTCCTGGTTGCCCGGCGGATTCGGGAAGAGGTGGATCCCCACGTTCGCGAAGCGGATCGTGCCGTTGCCGAGGCTCATGCCGACGTTCACGAGGGGGTTCGGGCGCAGGACGCCGTCGGCATCACGCACGGTCGGCGCGAGGCGGAAGTCGTGCGGCGAGACGCTCAATCCCGCCCGGTGCAGGACGTCGCGGACGAAGAGATCGCCGCGCACGGGATTGCCGCCGTTCCAGGACCCGGTCACGGTGCCGATGTCGACGACGGGCACGAAGGAGGCCGGTCCTCCGACGCGCACCCCGAAGCCACCGATGCCGTAGCCGAAACGCTGTGGATTGGCCCCGGTGAGGTCGAAGGCGTTGAAGCAGGTGCCCGAGCCGCAGCCGGGGGGAGCATTCGGGAGGAGCGCGATCAGGTCGGCTCCGGAGAGGCCCTCGAAGGCCACGGGCTCGCCCGCGACCGAGCTCGGACCGAGGCCCTGGAAGTAGGGCGGCAGGCCGCCGCCTGCGGGGATCATCCGGTCGATCAGGTTGTTGTGGACGACGGGCTCACTGTGCCCGATCCCGTCCGCGGCCGAGCTGTAGATCCCGCATTGGTTCCAGGCGATCGTGTTGTTGACGATCCAGGGGCGGTGCACGTTGGGCGAGGCCGTGAACCAGGCGCTGAACATCGCGATGCCCACCCAGTTGCCGTAGATGAAGCAGTTCGAGATGCGAGGCGAACAGGGATGCTGGTCGCCACCCCCGGGTTGGCCGACTCCCCCGATCAGGATCGCCGCCCCCATGAGCGGGTCGTCGATCGTGCCGCGACAACCCCGCAGGGCGACCGAGTCGATGAAGGTCCTCGTGAAGTCGAAGCCGACGACCGGCGTATAGAAGCGGAAGATGGTCTGGGCCGCGCCGTACCAGCTGATCGAGACGTAGCCGCGTGCGTCGAAGATCGTGTCGAGCGCCGAGGTCCCCTGCACGCTGACGTTCGCGGGCAGATCGATCGGGAAACGCTCCCCGTTCCAGGGGAGGCCCGAGGCCGGATCGAAATCCTCCTGACCCGCGGGGGTCGCCGGGTCCCGCGGCCCATAGAGCCCGGGTTGGCAGTGGATGACGACGAACTGTGCGCCGTTGCCGCCGTTGCGGATCGCCGCCGCATAGGCCACCGCCCCCTGGACGCCACTCAAGGTGCGGAACGCGGCCGGGGCGTGCTGGAGGATGCCGGCGATACCGGAGAGCGGGTCCGGGTGCGACTGGAAGGGAACCGTGAGTCCTCCCGACCAGCGCGGGTTCTGGGCCCAGGCCTGCGCGTTGTCCCCGTGGATCGGGTCGACGTAGACGTGGAACGTCGACTGCGCGGGAAGGCCCGCGAACGCAGTCAGCGCGAGCAACACGGCTAGTCCGGCGCTGCGGATCCGGGCCGGGATCGAAGCTCGGCGCTCACGGGCACGGCCTTCCTTCCTTCCTTCCTTCCTTCCTTCCTTCCTTCCTTCCTCAGTGCCATCGTCACTGCTCCTCTCGATGCGAGACGAGAATCGGGCTGCCGCGAGGTCCGTCCCCGCGGCCGGGCCTCAGGGAACTCCGGCTCCTCGCGTCTGTCAAGCGCCTGGGCACGAGGCGAGCCCGACCTGCGCGCCACGGGCCCATCGCCATCGGGAACAGATCGGACGCAGGCACCCGCCGTTCCGCGCTAGCATCCGCGCCCGATGTCGGGCCGAGCCGTCCTGCTCTCGATCGCTCTCACGAGCGCCGCCGCCGCGCAGCAGTCCGCGCCGGACGGGCTCGCGCCCTTGCCAGCGCAAAGTCTGCGCGCTCCGCTCGCGGACGAGTTCGACCTGGACCGCGAGCAGCGCGAGGCCGCCTTCGCCGCGGCCGAGCGGGGCCTGGTCTGGCTCGCCGGCGAGCAGGGACCGCACGGGGAGTTCCAGGGCGACGTCGGCAACAAGCGGATGGACAGCTACATCGTCGTCCGCAGCGCCGAACAGAACCGCGCGCGCGGCGAGGGGCACGTCGGGCTCTCGGCGATCGCGGGCATGGCCTTCCTCGCGGGTGGTCATCTGCCCGACCGCGGGCGCTACGGGAAGACGGTGCGCGGCGTGATCGATTACCTGGTCGAGCACACCGGCGAGGCGGGCTACATCACCGACGGCGGCACGAACATGTACAGCCACGCCTTCGCGACGCTCTTCCTCGCGGAGGCGCACGGCATGGTCGTCGACGCGAAGCTGCGCGACGCGCTCGACCGCGCGGTGCGCATGATCGTCGACTGCCAGAACCGGCAGGGCGGCTGGCGCTATACGCCGTTCACGCAGGAGGCCGACATGTCGGTCACCGTCTGCCAGCTCCAGGCCCTGCGCGCCGCGCGCAACATCGGCATCCAGGTCAACAAGCAGACGATCGACGACGCCGTCGGATACGTCATGCACGCCCGGATCAAACGCGGCCCCGACGCCGGCCTCTATTACTACAAGACCGCCGGGGCCGGGGCCTGGGAGAAGAGCCGCGAATACGCGATCAATGCGGCCGCGGTCACCGCGCTCGCCAGTGCCGGCATCCTCGACGAGTCGCTGCACGCGCCGACGCTGGATTGGCTCGAGCGCGAGTACGTCGACGTCGCCGACTACTACGCGACGCACTATTACTACTGGTACGGCAACTACTACGCCTGCCAGGCCTTCTTCCAGGCGGGCGGCCCGCGTTTCCACAGCTTCGAGCGACGCCTGCAGCGCGACCTGCTGCGGACGCAGCAATCCGACGGCCGCTGGCGCAACGACGTCGGCCCGGGCGACGTCTTCTCGACCGCGGTCGCCGCGCTGATCCTGCAGATCGAGAAGCAGTACCTGCCGATCTTCCAGCGCTGATGCGCTGCGATCACGTGCGCGCGCGACGGGCCGCGGCGAGGTAGAGCTCGCAATAGCGGCCGTAGCAGCGCACGCGGTCGTACTCGCGCTCGGCGCGGGCGCGGTTCGCGGCGCCGCGCTGCACGCGCGCGTCCGGATCGTCGAAGGCCGCGTCCATCGCGCGGGCGAGCCGATCGGCGTCGTTCGCCGGCACGATCCAATCGCGGTTGCACTCGTCGACCATCGCGCGCACGTCGCCGACGTCGGTCGCGACGACCGGCAGTCCGCTCGCCATGCCCTCGAGCAGGGAGAGCGGCATCTGCTCGGTGCTCGACGAGTTGAGGAACACGTCGCCCGCGCGGTACTCCGGCGCGGTGTCGGCGACCATGCCGACGAAATCGACGCGGTCCGCAATGCCGCGCGCGGCCGCGAGCGCCGCGACCGCGGCACGCTCGGGTCCGTCGCCCACGAGGCGCAGGCGCGCCGCGCCGCGACAGCGTGCGCGCGCGAACGCCTCGACCGCGAGCGCCTGGTTCTTCTCCTTCCGGATGAGACCGACGACGACGAAGGTCAGCGGGCGCGCCGCGGGAGCGCGTGCCGCCGGGGCGAAGCGCGCGCAGTCGACGCCGTTGGGCAGGTAGACGAGCGGCGGCTGCCGCAGGTGCCAGCTCGTCGCCCCGATCGCCAGGAGCCGCTGCGAGGGCACGACGACCGCCGCCGCGCCGCGCAGCAACACGCGCCGCGCGAGGGCACGCCGCGGGAGCTGGCCCGCGGCCTCTTCGGGCCCGAAGCCGTCCTCGTGGTGCACGACGGGACAGAGCCGACCGAGGCGCGCGGCCGCCACCCACTCGATCGCACCCCAGTTGTAGGTGAGCAGCAGGTCCGTGCGCTGGGCGCGGATCAGCGCGCGGATCGCGCGGAGGCGACCGAGCGGGCCCTTGCCCGCGGGGCTCGGCAGGACCTCGACCCGCACGTCCGAGGGCACGCGCGCCAGCACCGAGGTGTCGCCGTCGAAGGCGACGAACGCGTGTTCGACGCTGCGCGGCAGCATCGCCGCGAGTTCCACCACGCGCAGCTCGCGACCGCCGGGCCCCATCGAGGGCGTCGCGTGCAGGAAGCGCAGCCGCGGCGAGGCCGCGGCCTCGGCCTCGGTCGCGGCAGACGGCACCTGGGTCATGGAGCTGCGCATCGATCGGCACTTCGACCCGGGCATGGGTCCTGCTGGAGCGGCGAGCGGCATGGGCTGGCGGTGCAGCGCGGACTCCGCTCCGATCCGCGTCCGAACATGAACGAGCGGCAGCGCGGCGTCCACATCCGATCCCACGAGCTCCTGACCCTGGTGATGACCGCGGCCCTCGCCGGCCTCGGGACGGCACAGAAGTTCGGCCGCGAGATCCTCACCCTGAAGGACGTCCTCGAGCGCGGTGCGGAGCTCACGCCGAAGCCGCCGCGCATCGGCTTCCTGCCGGGCGAGACGACGGTCGTCTGGCAGGTGCTGGAGGTGCCCGGCAACATCGAGGTCGTCGACCGTTTCGACCTGCGCACGCGCGGCACGACGCGGCTCTTCAACGGCGTCGTGCTGCGCAAGGCGCTGCGCGAGGGCGGCTCGGCGATCGAAGACGGCGGCGGCGTGCCCCCCTTCCGCTTCGCGGCGGAGAACCAGGTGCGCGTCGAGACGAGCGACGGCGTCTGGCTCTGGTCCTTCGGGCAGACGAAGGCCGTGCGCGCGCTCGGCAAGCTGCCCGGGGCGAGTGCGGAGGCGATCGCGCCGGGCGACGTCGCGCTCGCCGCGGTGCTCGCCGACGACCTGCACGTCCTCGACGCCGCGGGCCGCGACCTGCGCGTGACCTTCGACGGCAAGGCGCAGGACGTCGAGTACGGCGGCGCCGCCCATCGCGCCGAGTTCGGCATCCAGGGCGGCCTGTTCTGGGACCGCAGCGGCGATCAGCTCGCCTTCTACCGCGAGGACATGCGGGCGATCGCGCCCTATCCGTACGCGGAGTACCGCGGCGACACGCCGCAGCCGCGCCACGGCCGCTATCCGATGGCGGGCCGCACGCACTCGAGCGTGCAGGTCGGCATCGTCGACCGCCGCGACGGCTCGCTGCGCTGGTTGCTGCGCGACGGCGAGCCCGACGTCTACTGGACCAACGTGACCTGGGCGCCCGACGGCAAGTCGCTCGTCGTGGCCCTCGTCTCCCGCGACCAGACCCGCTGTGAGCTGGTCGAGTTCGACGCGCAGAGCGGCCGCGCGCTGCGCACGCTCTGGACCGAGACGGACGAACAGTGGATCGAGCCCGAGCAGGGACCGATGTTCCTCCCCGACGGCAGCGGCTTCCTCTGGTTCTCGTCGCGCGACGGACACCGCCAGCTCTGGCGCCACGCTCGCGACGGCGCGCCGCTCTGGCGCGAGACCGAAGGCGCCTTCGATTTCCGCAGCTTCCTCGCCTTCTCCGACGACGGCGCGTTCGCCTTTGCGATGGCAAGTGGCCCCAACCCGCGCGAGAACCACCTCGTGCAGGTGCGCCTGGGCCGGTCCAAGCCGGTGATGGCACTCGATGCGGCGCCGAAGCAGACGATCCTCACGCAATGGGGTCGCGGCTGGCACGAGTGCGAGCTCCGCAGCGATGGCGTCGTGATCGACCAGTGGTCGAGCCTCCAGTCGCCGGGCCTCGTCTCCGTGCTCACGCCCGGCGGCGGGCGCTGGGTCGTCGGCGCCGCAGCCGACCCGCTCGCACGCTTCCAGCTCGGCCGTCACGAGTTCTTCACCGTCGAGACCGCCGATGGAGCGCAACTCCACGCGCACGCGATGCTGCCGCCCTACCCGGATCGGCTGCGCAAGAGCCCGGTGCTGCTCTACGTCTACGGCGGCCCGAAGGCCCAGCTCGTGCGCGACGTCTGGGGCGGCGGCGCGAGCCTCTGGCTCCAGTACCTCGCGAGCCGCGGCTACGTCGTGATCCGCTGCGACGGCCGCGGCACGCCCTGGCGCGGCATCGAGTTCGAGCAGGAGGTCCATCGACACCTCGGCGAGATCGAGGTCTTCGATCAGCTCAGCGCGCTCGACACCGCCCTCACGCTCTTCCCCTTCGCCGACGAGCAGCGGGTCGGCGTGCACGGCTGGTCCTTCGGCGGCTACCTCACGCTGCGCCTCCTGACGATGGCGCCGCACCAGTTCCGCTGCGGCGTCGCCGGTGCGCCGGTCACCGACTGGCGCCAGTACGAGACGGGCTACACCGAGCGCTACATGGACACGCCGCAGGAGAACCCCGACGGCTACGAGGCCTCGAGCGTGCTCCCCTTCGTCGAGAACCTCAGTGCTCGCCTCCTCCTCGTGCACGGCACCGACGACCGCACGGTGATGTGGAGCCAGGCGATGGCCTTCGTCGAGCGCTGCGTCGCGCTCGGCAAGCAGATCGACCTGCTCGTCTACCCCATGCAGCAACACGCGCTGCAGGGCCCCTCGCGGAAGCACTTCTTCGAGCGCATGACGCAGTTCTTCGAGGAGCAGTTGCCCCCGCCCGCGCAGCAGCCACCGCAGTCGCACGCCCAGGCTCAGCAGGCCCAAGAGGTCTTCGAACTGCCCCCCGATCAGCACCGCGACGAGGAAGCGGCGCGCCGACGTTGAGGGATCCGGCGTTGGCGCGCGCATCGCGCGGCGCTACCGTTCCGCGCCGCAACGGGCCGTAGCTTAGTCTGGTAAAGCGCCTGGTTTGGGACCAGGAGATCGCTGGTTCGAATCCAGTCGGCCCGAAGCTCCTCGGTCCACCGCGAGCGGACGATGACGCAGACACTCCCGCGGGACGCGGTCGACCTCGCGCTCCACGCCGCGGCCGGGCGCCCATCGCGGCGCGGCGCGCGGTCCAGGGACTGCTGACCCATGCAAATCGAGTCGATCGAGATCCGGAACTACCGGCTGTTCCGGAACGCGGAGCTGAAGAACGTGCCCCGCCTGTGCATGGTGGTCGGCGCCAACGGCTCCGGCAAGTCGACCCTCTTCGACCTGTTCTCGTTCCTGAAGGACGCACTGACGCAGAACGTCAGCGCCGCGGTGGCACGCCGGGGAGGGTTCCGCGAGCTGGTCAGCCGGGGCGAGTCCGGGCCGATCGGCATCACCGTGAAGTTCCGGGAGACCGGGGGGAAGCTGGCCACCTACCAGCTCGAGATCGCCGACGACGGCGGGAAGCCGGTCGTCCACCGCGAGGTCTTGAAGTTCAGGAGGGGGCAGTCCGGACAGCCGTGGCACCTCGTCGACTTCTCGAGCGGTCGAGGCACGGCGATCACGAACGAAGCCGCCTATGGGCAGGCGGGAGTGGAGCAGGAGCGCAAGGAGCACGTGCTCGACGATCCGAGCGTGCTGGCGATCAAGGGGCTCGGGCAATTCAAGGAGTTCCGGGTCGTCGCCGAGTTCCGCAGCCTGATCGAGAACTGGCACATCTCGGACTTCCACATCAGCGACGCCCGACCGAGCGCCGAGGCGGGCTACGCCGAACACCTGTCCACGCGCGGCGACAACATCGCCCAGGTCGCCCGGTACCTGTTCGAGCACCATCGGGAGCAGTTCGACCGCGTGCTCGCGGTGATGAGCGAACGCGTCCCGGGTGTCAGCAAGGTCGAGGCGAAGGCCACGGAAGATGGCCGCCTCGTGCTGCGGTTCCAGGACGGCAGCTTCCGGGACCCGTTCATCGCGCGGTACGTCTCCGACGGCACCATCAAGATGTTCGCCTACCTGGTGCTGCTCTACGACCCCAAGCCGCATCCGCTGCTGGCCGTCGAGGAGCCGGAGAACCAGCTCTATCCGGAACTCATGCACGAGCTGGTCGAGGAGTTCCGCGACTACGCGCGCCGCGGCGGTCAGGTCTTCGTGTCGACCCACTCGCCGGAGTTCCTGAACGGCGCGCGGCTCGACGAGGTGTTCTGGCTCGTCAAGCGCAAGGGGTTCACCGAGATCCGGCGCGCGTCGGAGAACGACGTGCTGCAGGGATTGGTGGCCGCCGGCGACCTGCCGGGCTCGCTCTGGAAGCAGGGACTGTTCGAGGGAGCCGGTCCGCGATGAGGCGCATCGTGTTCCTCCTCGAGGAGTACTCCATGAAGGTGCTGCTCGAGGGGCTCCTGCCGCGTTGGTTCCCGGGCCTGGACTTCCTCTGCGTGCCGCACGAGGGCAAGCAGGACCTGGAGAAGAGCATCCCGCGCAAGCTGCAGGCCTGGCGCGAGCCCGGCGTGCGATTCGTGGTCCTGCGCGACAACGACGGCGCCGATGCCGAGCGCTCGAGGACAGGCTGGTCGAGCTGTGCCGGGCTGCAGGGCGAAAGGACACCCTCGTCCGGCTGGCCTGCCAGGAACTCGAGGCCTGGTATCTCGGTGATCCGCTGGCCTTGGCGGATGCGTTTGGCGCTCCCGCGCTCGAACAGCTCGGCCTGAAAGCCAGGTTTCGCGATCCGGACACGGTCGCTCAGCCCTCGCGAGCCCTCGAGGAACTCGCGCCGAGCTTCCAGAAGGTCTCGGGGGCGCGCGCCATGGCATCGCGACTGGAACTGGCGCGCAGCAGCTCAGGCAGCCTGCGCACGTTCGCCGAGGGCGTGCGTCGGATCGCGGAGCAGTTGCTGAGAGACTCGCAGGACTGAAGGCGTCCAGTCTCCGCAGCGGCGCGACCCGCGCACCCCGATGCGTCCCACCGCAGCCGAACGAGGGGAGAGCGCAACTCGCGCCAAAGACCCGGACACGGCCCCGCATCGCTCGCGCGCGCCGCAGGTCGACGCTCGCCGCCCCAAGCCGGGACCGCCGGTTGTGAAGCGCGCGCCGAGGCAGCACACTTCGCCGGCCGCCCTCCCCTGCATGCGCCGCCGCCGGCCCACCGCGCGGTGCCGCGTTCTCCCGATCCCACCCATGCGACGATCCGTGCATCCGATCGTCGGTGCCGCCCTGCTGGCCGCGCCGATGTTCCTGGTTCCGTCCTTCCTCTTCGCGCAGGAGCCGGCTCGCCCGGGCGAGCGCATTCCCGCGAGCGCGATCTCGCCGCTCGTGCTCGAGTCGATGGACGTCGTGCTCGAGCGCGAGAAGCGCGCCGTGCACTCACCGAACACCCACGGCCTCTGGAACGGTCAGGACGGCCGTTGGCTGGTCCCCTCGGAGAGCATGCGTCTCGCGACGCACTCGGGAACGCGCGCGCTGATCAACGAGTGGGGTGATCCCCGCATCGGCATCGGCTTCAACCAGCTCGTCGATCTCGACGGGCTCTGGCTCGCCGGTCATGCGGCGGCTGCCGCGCCCGCGGTGCGCATCGTCGGCTACCGCAGCGGAACCGAGGTGCAGCGCACGAGCTGGCTCGGCCTCGGCCACGACTCGCAGCGCATCGCGCTCGGCTTCGCCGGCGTCGATCGCATCGAGTTCCAGGTCACGGGCGTCGTCGGCCGCGCCGGCTGGATCGCGCTCGACGATCTCAGCTTTGCACCGCAAGGTCAGCCCCAGGCCGCCGTGGTCCTCGACTTCGAGGACTGCGCGTTCCGCACGCCCCTGAGCGGCTCCGATTACCGCGGCCTCGACTGGGAGACGGGCAGCGGCTTCCGCAATCCGATCGACGACCGCGACGTGATCCACGCGCCGGTCGCCGTCGAGACGAACAGCGGCGAGCTCGCCGCCGAGGGCCCGGACTCGTCCGCGCAGCCCAACGGCCTGCTGCCGACGCCCCCCAGCGTGTGGGAGAACTTCGTCGGCGCGACGCGCGGCGATCCGGGTGCAGGCTTCATCCCGCCGGACTCCTGCGGCGCGGTCGGCCCCGACCACTACATCTCGATCGTCAACACGAACCTTTCGGCCTTCGTGAAGTCGACGGGCGCGCGCGTGCTCAACGTCTCGCTGAACTCCTTCTGGGGTTCGACGGGCACCACCGGCGACCCGCGCGCGGTCTGGGATCCGCACTCCAACCGCTTCATCGTGCTCGCCACGAACTTCAGCGGCGGCTCGACGATCTTCCTCGCGATCTCGCAGACGGGTGACCCGACGGGTGCGTGGTTCAAGTTCCAGTTCCAGACCAACCAGGGCACGGACGCCGGCAAGTGGCCGGACTACCCGACGCTCGGCGTCGATGCGCGCGGCATCTACACCTCGGCCTACATGGTCGGCACCGGCAACCTGATGACGATCTGGGCGATCGACAAGGCGCCGCTGCTCGCGGGCACGCCCGCGGTCGGCACGATCACCGCGTTCCGCAGCCTCACCTGGGAAGGCGCGATCCAGCCCTGCGTGACCTACGGTGACCCGGGTGCGCAGTGGTTCGTCTCGCGCGCGTCGAGCACCTCGCTGCGCCTGCGTCGCGTCAACCCGCCGCTCACGGCGCCGACGCAGCAGAGCGTGGCGCTCGTGACGGTGCCCAGCCACTCGAACCCGCCGACGGCTCCCGCCCTCGGCAGCTCGCCGGGCCTCAACGCCATCGACACGCGGCCGATGAACGCCGTGTTCCGCAACGGCTCGGTCTGGACGATCCACAACATCAACTCGGGGGGCCGCGTCGGGTGCCGCTGGTACGAGCTCCGCACCTCGACGCCGGGACTCGTGCAGTACGGCACGATCAACGATCCGGTCTGGAGCTACTTCTTCGGCTCGATCGCGGTCGACGCCGCGGGCCACGTGGGCTTCGGCTTCAGCGGCAGCCACGCCGGCGTCTACGCCTCGACCTTCGTCGCCGGGCGACACGCCAGCGATCCGACGGGCACGCAGTCCGCGCCGATCATGACGAAGGCCGGTGTGGGCGCGATCAACCACGTCGACGGCGGCGGCCGCAACCGCTTCGGCGACTACAGCCACATCAACGTCGATCCCGTCGACGACCTCGGCTTCTGGACCATCCAGGAGTTCGGCAGCACGAGCAACAACTGGAGCACCTGGATCGCGCGCTTCGGCTACGAGACCATCGCCTACGGCGACGGACTCGCCGGCACGAACGGCGTCCCCAGCCTCGCCACGGTGTCGCGTCCGAAGATCAACTCGACGGTGACGCTGCGGATGGGCAACTCGTCCGGCGTCGCGACCGGCTGCGTGCTCGTCATCGGCCTCTCGACCACGGCCCTGCCGGTGCTCGGCGGCACGCTGCTCGTGAGCCCGCTCATCACCGAAGGCCTCCCGCTCCCGTCGCCGAGCGGCACGATCGGCATCCCCTATCCGAACGACCCGGCGATGGTCGCGCAGGCGATCTTCTACCAGACGGCGCAGATCGACGCGGGCGCGCCGCAGGGCGTGTCGTTCAGCCGCGGTCTCGAGGTCCGTCCGGATTCGCGCTGAGAATCGCGTCGCGCGTCCTGCTGCGCCAACAGCGCGGCAGGACGAGCCAGGCGGACGCGCAGGCCGCGGTGAACATCGCGGCCGCCGCGCCGCCGAGCCAGCGCGTGCGATGAAGGGGCTCGAGCTCCGCCGCCGTGCGCAACGCGAGCGCGAGGGCGCAGGCGAGGTAGCAGACCATCGCCGCGCTCCGCTCGCCGGGCACGCGGAGACGCCAAGGTGCGTGCGCGCGCGCCACGTGCAGACCGACGGCGAGCACCAACGGCAGGACCCCACCGACATAGGCGAGGTGCAAGCCGAGCCGCGGCCAGGGTGAGAGCGCCGCGACGAGGTGGCCGAGCGGTACGCAGGCCAGCGCCGTGCGCAGGACGCGCGCCTCGAGGCCGGGCCGCGTGATCGGCCGCACGAGGGCGAGCGGCCGCGCCAGCAGGCCGAGCATCAGGAGCCCGCGCAGCAGGTGACCCGCGCGGTACGCGACGAAGGCCTCGAGCGCGAAGCTCGCGACCAACGCGATCGCCGCGAGGCCCATCGCGGGCGTCAGCACCCGACGCGGTCCGCTCGCATCCGGCGCGAGCTCGCCGCGCGTGGCCATCGGGATGACGACGCTGCCTGCGCCGAGCATCAGCGCGAGGACCGCGCCCTGCGTGACGCAGAGCTTGCCGAACTCGTGCCAGGCGAAGAACTCGCGACCGAGCGCCGCACCGAGACCTGTGAACACGGCGCCGCAGAGCGCGATCGCGAACGCCAGCGCGAGCCAGCCGAGCTCCTGCGGGCCACGCCGGGGGCCGCTCCGCAGCGCGCGGACGACGAACCGCAGCATCGCCAGAACGAGCAGCACGAAGAGCGTCTCGCCCTCCTTCACCGCGCCGAAGCGCACGGCCAGCACGGTCCCCGCGGTGCCGAGCACCGCGAGGCCGAGCAACCCGGGCGAGGGCGGAGCCGTCCCCGTGCGCCGCGGCAGCATCGTGAGGACGACGCCGGACGCGAAGGCGAGCACGAAGCCCTGCACCTGCGCGATGCCGTGGAAGACGGAGCCGCCGTCGTGGGACCAGCCGAGCGCGAACGCGAGCCAATGCGCGGCACCGGCGATCAGCGCGAGCAGCCCGATCGGGAAGAGGAGCCGCCAGGGTTCGCGACGGAGGCCGTGCGGGTTCGTCATCACGCGGGACCGGACGGCTCGGTGCTCGGCAGGGTCTGGACCACCGCGTAGCGCGCGCCATCGCGCGTGAGTTCGCTCGCGTAGAGGACGACCTGGTCGATCGGTTCGAGGGTGAGGGACATGCCCGCCGCGCGTTGCGCGAGCGACGCCTCGAGTTCCCACAGGCGATGCGGCCCACGCACGCGGCCGAGCGTGACGTGCGGGTGGAACGGGCGCGTCGCCCGCGGTTCCTTGAACGGCGCGAGCGTGCGCGCGAGTCGCGCCGCGAGTTCGCGCAGCGCCGCGAGTGCAGAGCCCCCCGGCACATCCGCGAACCCGGCCCAGATCACGCGGGCGGGACCGCGCGCCGGGAATCGGCCGAGCCCATGCAGCGCGAGGGCGATGGGCAAGGGCCAGGAGACCGCGCGCAACGCGGCACGCAACGGCTCGAGCCGATCGACGGCGACCGCGCCGAGGAACGCGAGCGTCACGTGGGCCTGTCGCGGGTCCGTCCAGCGCACGTCGGCGCCGATCCGACGGAGTTCGCCGATCTCGAGTGCCAGACGCTCCGTCGCCGCGCGCGGCAGCGGCAGGGCGACGAAGAGTCGTGTCGACTCCGCCTTCGCGTCGGCGTGGTGCACGCGCGCATCATTCCCGCCCGCGGCGCTCGCAGGCAACAGCTTGCGGCGCGCGTCCGACACGGTTCTGCTCGCCCCGTGGTCGAACTCGAGTTGTCCGCCGACGACGCCGGCCAACGCGCCGACCGCTGGCTCCGCAGGCGCTTGCCGAACGCACCGCTCGCGCTCGTGCATCGACTGCTGCGCTCCGGACTCGTGCGCCAGGGCGAGCGTCGTCTCCGGGCGGGTGACCGGCTCGACGCCGCGATCCCCCTCGCGCTGCTCCTCGATCCCGCGCGGTTCGCCGAGCTGCAGGGGGAGGCCCGCGCGCGGCCGGCGCGGGGCGCGACGCCGACGCGGAGCCCGCTGCTCGCGCGCGTGCGGGTCGTCCACGAGGACGAGGCGCTGCTGGTCATCGACAAGCCCGGTGGCCTGGCCGTGCAACCCGGCACGGGACTCGGCGACGAGCACCTCCTCGCCTGGCTCGATGCCCACGTCGAGGCGCCGCGCGATCCGCACTCGAGGTTCCGCGCCGCACCGGCGCATCGCATCGACAAGGGCACGTCCGGCCTCGTGCTCGTCGGCAAGACCGCGGCGGCCGCGCGCGCCCTCGCCGCCGCGTTCCGCGAGCATCGCGTGACGAAGTCCTACCTCGCGATCGTCCACGGTGCGCCGCAGCCGGCGGCCGGGCTCATCGACCTGCCGCTGGCCGTCGACGACCGGGGGGCTCGGTCCCGCAAGGCGGCGGTCGACGAGGGCGGCGTCGTCGCCAGCACGCGGTTCCGCACGCGCTCCGGCCACGGGGCCCTCACGCTGCTCGAGCTGCGGATCGACACGGGGCGGACGCACCAGATCCGCGCGCATCTCGCGGCGATCGGACATCCGATCGTCGGCGACGACCGCTATGGCGCGCCGCGCGCCCGCCTCCTGCGAGGGCGCTTCGCCCTGCACGCCGCGGGTCTGGAGCTCGCGCATCCGACACGGGGAACGCGCCTGCAGTTCGACGCGCCGTGGCCCGGCGAGCTCGCCGCGATCCTCCGCGACGCCGACGACGAGCCGCGACGCGCGCCGGACGGACGAGCACCGCGTTGAGCGGTTCGGCGTCCGCTATGGTCAGGCCCCGGTGCGTCGCCTCTGCCTCAGCTCCCTGCTCGCCGCGAGTTCCTGCGCGGGCCTCCTCGCGCAGGGCGGCGCCTTGCCGCGGCAGGACGCGCTCGGCCGGGTGCTCGATGCCCAGGCGAGACCGCGCGCATCGGCCATCGTCGAGCTCGTGTCGTTGCCGCTGGCCGGCGACGATCGCTTCGGCCGGATCGATCGCGTGCTCGCCCGCAGCGACGAACGCGGCCGGGTGCGCGCCGCGGTGCTCCCCGGCCGCAGCTACGCGGCGTGGGCCCACAGCCCTGCCGCGGACGGGCGTGATCACGTCACGCCGATCCGGGACGGCATCGTCGCCGGCCTGCCCTTCGAGCTGAACGAGTCGACGACCACGCGCGCGCGCCTGCAGCTCGACGTCACCGCCATCGCGGCGGCGCGCGGCCCGCTGAACGTCGTGCTCGTGCCGGTCGCGGAGCAACGCCCGCTGCCCTGGTCGAACCTCGTCCTCGAGGCCCTCGACGGCCGCGTGCGTGGCCCGGCGCTGCCGGACGGGACCTGGTTGCTCCGCATCGAGGAGCGCTCGAGCGGGACCCTGTTGCGCACGGTGCCGCTCGAGCTCGCGGCCGAGGGCCGACTCACGCTCGACGGCCTCGGCCCGCTCCTCGAGCACAGCCTCGCGGTGCGCGACGCCGAGACCGGCGCGCTGCTCGGCGACGCGCGCTGCGAATCGCTCGCGTGGGGTCTCCCGTTCCCCGGCGCCGCGCTCGACGCCGACGGTCAGAAGCTCTGGCGCGGGACCGCCGCGGAGACGCCGGCATTGGTGCGCGCACCCTCGCACGCGCCGCGCCTCGTCGCCGCATCCGGCGGGGCGCGAACCGAACACCGCGCGGACTGGCCCGCGCTGCGCGCCGGCTTCGCGCCGCGCGCGCAGGCCTGGCTGCCCAAGGCCCGGCGCGTGCGCGGCCGCATCACGCTGCACGGGCAGGCCGCCGCGGGACTCGAGCTCGTCGTCCAGGAAGCCGTGCCGGGCATGGATGGCGCTGCGGAGTGGCTGGCCGTCCGCCGGGCGCTGCGCTGCGACGCCGAGGGTCGCTTCACGATCGCGGACCTCGAGCGCACGCACGTGATGATCGCGCACGCCCTGCTCGACGAGGCCCTGCTCGCGCGCTTGCCCTTCGGCGAAGAGGGACTCGATCCGCTGGTGCACAGCCTGCTCGTCGTGCCGCCGGGTGATGCGCTCGACGTCGAGCTCGCGCCGATCGCCCTCGAGAGCCTCGATGCGGTGCGCATCACGGCGTTGCTCCAGGACGGCACGCCGGCGGCCGGCGCCGAGCTCTGGATCGATCCCGGCGCCGAGCTGCGGCGCCTCGTCGGCACGCTGCGCACGCATTGTGATCGCCTCGGCCGGCATCGCCGCCTCGTGCCCCCCGCGCGACGCTTGGACCTCGTCGTGAGGACCCCGCAGGCGATCGATGCCTTCGTGCTGAGCAGCAGCGCGCAGGCGAGCGGCGCACGGACCGATCACAGCGCCGCGCTGCGCTCCCAGGCGCGGCTCACGGGTCGCGTCGTCGACGGCAACGGCGAGCCACGCGGCGACGTGCGCGTCGAGGTCACCTACACGCTGCGTCACTGGCCGCAGCGGCCGGGCGTGACGATGCCGGGCGACGATCTCCCCGCCCGCGGTTCCGCGCTCGTCCACGAGCCGGCGCGGACGCCTTCGTTCCTGCTCCACGTCCTCGCCTTGCAGGCACCGCGCAGCGATGCCGCGGGGAACTTCGCGATCACCGTGCCGCGTGCGACGCCGCAGATCCTCGTCGAGTGCGAGGGCAGGCACTGCCCCGTCGACCTGACGAGCGCCGACGATCCTCCGCCGATCTCGATCGGCACGTCCCGCTGATCCGCGCCCAAGACCATGGCCGCCAAACTCCCACCCAGCATCTTCAACGACGTCGTCGGCCCCGTGATGCGCGGCCCGTCGAGTTCGCACTCGGCCGCGTCGGTGCGCATCGGCCGCCTCGCCCGCGGGCTCTGCGGCGGCGACCCCGAGCACGTGCTCGTCGAGTTCGACACGCTCGGTTCGCTCGCGACGACCCATGAGAGCCAGGGCTCCGACATGGGCCTCTTCGGCGGCCTGCTCGGCTGGGACGCCGACGACGCGCGCCTGCCGCAGTCCGCGGCGGCCCTGCGCGAGGCAGGCATCGCGCTCGAGATCCGCTGTGCGCCGCTCCACGATCCCCATCCGAACACCTACCGCCTCACGTTGCGGCGCCGCGGCGTCGAGCATCGCCTCGTCGCGATCTCGACCGGCGGCGGCATGATCGAGCTGATCGCGATCGACGACATCCCCGTCACGGCCTACGGCGATTACGCGATCACGCTGCTCGACGTGCGCGATGACGGCCGCGCGACGGCCGCCGCACTCGCGGCGCGCGCGGACGTCGACGAGGTGCAGATCGCACACGCGGTCGCCGGCGCGCGACGGACGCTCGTGCTCGCGCTGGCCCGCAGCTGCCTTCCCGACGAGGCCCTCGCGGCGCTGACGGCGGTCACGCGCGTGCGGCGCATGTCCCCCGTCCTGCCCGTGCTGTCGCGCAAGGGCCTGCGCGTGCCCTTCCTGCACGCCGGCGAGCTCGAGGCGCACGGCGACCCGGAGACCCTCCCGCTCTCCGCGTTCGCCCTCGCCTACGAATGCGCGCGCGGCGGTCTCGACGACGACGGCGTGTTCGCCGCGATGCGTCGCATCCTCGGCATCGTGCGCGAGGGCGTGCGCAGCGGACTCGCCGGCACCGAGTACGCGGACCGGATCCTCCCGCGACAGAGCCATCGGTTCCAGGCGCTGCTCGAACGCGACGCGCGGCTCGACTGCGGCGTCCTCGACCGGGCGATCCTCTACGTGAGCGCGCTCATGGAGGTGAAGAGCTCGATGGGCGTCATCGTCGCCGCGCCCACCGCCGGGTCCTGCGCGACCTTCCCCGGCACCTGTCTCGCGGCGGCCGACGCCCTGGGCGCGGGCGAGGAGGCCATCCTGCGCGCGATGCTCGCCGCCGGTCTCGTCGGCGTCTTCGTCGCGACCCGCTCGAGCTTTGCCGCCGAGGTCGGTGGTTGCCAGGCCGAGACGGGTGCCGGCGCCGCCATGGCCGCGGCGGCGGTGGTCGAACTCGCCGGCGGTCCGGCGTCGGTTGCGCTCTCCGCGGCCAGCCACGCGCTGCAGAACGTGCTGGGCCTCGTCTGCGATCCGATCGCGAACCGCGTCGAAGCCCCGTGTCTCGGCCGCAATCTCGCCGGCGCTGCCAATGCGCTGACCTGCGCCAAGATCGCACTCGCGGGCTACCAGCACCTCGTCCCCCTCGACCAGGTGCTCGACGCGCATCGCGAGATCAGCGAGGCCATGGCCCGCGAGCTGCGCTGCACGGCGCTCGGCGGCCTCTCCATCACGCCGGCCTCGAAGGCGATCGAGGCGCGGCTCTGCGGGAGTTCGGGGAGCTGCGGCAGCTGCGGCTGAGCGGCCCTGCGTCAGCGCCGCGCCGCGATCGCATCGAAGCGATCGCAGGCGGCGCGGGCGAGTCCGGTGCCGACGCGCGACTCGTCGCCGAACTCGTAGTGCTCGTCGGCGGCGCGCGTGTGCGGGGGCCATGGCGACGGCGAGCCGTTGTCGACGGCAGGCCCATTGGGATCGCCGTGGCGGGCGAAGTCCGTCCAGCGGCGGATCAGCTCCGCGCTGAGCGCCGCATCGCGTTCGTCGCCGAACGCGGCCAGCGTGCCGAAGACGTAGCCGATCTCGAGGCCGTGGAAGACGCCCTCGCGCGCGGCCCGGCCGCGCTGCGGACGGCGCGTGAACTGGTACAGCCAGCTCGTGCCGCCCGCGGCCTCGACGAAGCGGCAGAGGCGGCGCGCGGGCGCGGTGAAGGCGTAGGCGGTGATGAGCTCGTGCGCTGCGTCCTTCACCGCCGCGTCGTCCGCCGCGGGGAAGAGCGCGAAGACCTCGTCGGCATCCGCGCCGAAGAGCGTGCGCAACGCGAGCCGATAGCCGAGCACACGGCGCACCGGGAGGCTGCGGCTGAACACCGAGCCGTCGTCGAGCAGACTGCCGGCGAGGAACGGGACCTTCGCCATGCGGCCCGAACTCCAGACGAGCTCGGGCGCCTCGGGCAGCACGTGGCCATCGACGATCGGTCCCGGGTGCAGGGCGCGCTCGCCGCGCTCCGCGTTGCCGAGGCTGCCGATCGCGACCGGGATCGCGAGGAGCTCGTCGACGCTCAGCGCGCGCAGCTTCGCGAGCGCGTCGCGGTCCTCGCCCTCGACACCGAGCCGCTTCGCGACGTCCTTGCCGAGCGCATGACCCGACGTGCCGCGCGCGACCCTGCCGTCGAGCGGTGGCGTGTTCTCGCCGTAGTAGCCCGACTGTGCGATGGCGCGGTGGAAGAGCCCCGCCGCGAGCGGACTCGCCATCAGGTGCGTGACGTTCGCCGCTCCCGCGGACTCGCCGAAGATCGTGACGCAGTCCGGATCGCCGCCGAACGCGGCGATGTTCGCCTGCACCCAGCGCAGGGCCGCGAGCTGGTCGAGGAGCCCTTGATTGCCGCTGCTCGCGCGCTGTTCGAGCTCCGCGTTCTCCGCGCTCAATGCCGGGTGCGCGAAGTAGCCGAAGACCCCGAGGCGGTATTGGATCGAGACGAGCACCACGCCCGCGGCCGCGAGGTGACGGCCGTCGTAGACGGGCGATCCCGCGCCCCCGACGAGATTGCCGCCGCCGTGGATCCACACCATGACCGGTAGCCCTCGCGCGGGTTCGAGCGACGGCGTCCAGACATTGAGGTAGAGGCAGTCCTCGCTCTGCGTGCGGAAGGCCAGCCCCGACGTGAGGTCCTGCGGTTGCGGACAGGCGGGCGAAAAGCGCGTGCAGGCGCGCTCGCCCTCCCAGGGCTCCGGCGGCTGCGGCGCCCGCCAACGCAATGCGCCGACCGGCGGCGCCGCGAAGGGGATGCCGCGGAACGCGTGGATCGGCACGGTCCCGCGCGCGAGGGTCTCCCCGAGCACGAGCCCGGCCGTCGTGCGCACGCGCGGAGCGTCCTGCGCGGACGCGGCGGACGACAGGGCGAGGAGGGCGAGGGCGGGAACGATCGCGAGGACACGCGAACCGGAGCGGAGCGAGGGCATGGCCGGAGTCGGAGCGAGCGGAGTTCGGGCGCGGATCACGCGGACGAGGCCCGGCCGTCCACGCGGAGCGGGATCGGAGCACGGCGCCTGGTCTCCGCACAATCCGTCGAGCGGGCAGCTCCGTGCGCCCCCACCCCGCCACGAGCGGGCAGGGCTCGGATCGTTCGCCCGCGGCAGAACGCGACGGTTCCGGAGCGCAGCGCCCGGCGTCAACGCGCGTTCGCGTGGTCGATCGGGGGATGCGCGAGGCGCGACGGGGGCGGCGCGGACCGTGGACCGCCTCGAGCGGAGCTTCCGGTGCCTGCGGCTCGCGGACGGACTACACTTCCCGGCCTCGCCGCCGTCCGGGTGGCGAGACGCTCGTTTCTCCAACCGCTCTCTCGCGAGGCCTCATGAAGACCCTCTCCGCGCTCGGCGTCGCCGTGGCGCTTTCCGCCGCCGTCTCCGCGCAGACCACGTCGGTTTCGCCGTCCGGCCTGACGAACACCTACGGCGGGATCAACAACTCGATCCCCTGGGGTCCCTTCGTGCCGAGTGGCAACACCACCGGCGAGATCATGTGCCAGCAGATCGACAACGAGATGCTCGGGCGCACCGTCGCGATCACCGGCCTGGCCTTCCGCCACCAGTACAGCGCGACGCACGCGGCGAAGGCATACGCGACCACGCTCACGCTGGGCGACGCCGCCACCCCCGCGGCGGGCATCAGCGCGACCTTCGCGAGCAACTGGAAGGTCGGCGGCGCACAGACCGTCGTGTTCGCCGGCACGCTGAACTTCCCCGCGGTGACGCCGTACGCGCGCCCGCCCGCGGCCTTCGATGCGCCGGTCGTCTTCCAGACCCCCTACTTCCACGCCGGCACCGACCCGCTCCTCTGGGAAGTGGTGACGCTGAGCTCGACCCCCGTCACGCCGACCTACTTCTACGAGCGCGGACCGGGCACGACGCACACGGCCGGTGCGCTCGGCGGCGGTTGCCCGATCACGGGCGGCGCCAATCCGCTCAATGCGACGGGCACCGCGACCGCGACGACGATGCTGAACACGCTGACCAATGGGCCGGCGTCCTCGACCGCGATCCTGCTCTTCGGCGACAGCTCCGATCTCCTCGCCGGCGCGATCCCGCTGCCCTTCAACCTCGGCCTCGTCGGCTCGCCGGGCTGCTGGCTCGAGATCAATCCCTTCGCCGACGTCGCCCTTGCGACGAACGCCACGGGCGGCGCGTCGCTCTCGCTGACCTACACGCTGAGCCCCGCCATCTCCGGCCAGCGCCTGCGCACGCAGTGGGTCGCCGTCGATGCGAGCTTCGCGATCGTGACCAGCAACGGCCTCGACCACTCGTTCCCCTACAACGCGACGACGGGCACGCCCTGGCCGCTCGCGCGCGTCTACGCGAACGGCTTCGGCGCCACGCCCCCGGCGAGCGGCAGCATCCAGGTCAACGGCCTGGTCACGCAGTACCGCCACTGATCCCGGCGACGGTGCCGGCCGACGCCGGGTCGCCGAAGAGCCAGCGCCCCAGCGCGTCGGCGGCTCGCGCGAGCTCGCGGAGGTCGATCCACTCCATCGCCTGATGGGCCTGGCTCGTTGCGCCGGGCCCCCAGTTGATCGCCGCGATGCCGAGCTCGCCGAGGCGACCGACGTCGGTACAGGCCTGCTTGCTCGCGAGCGGCGCTCCGCCGCAGGCGAGCCGCAGTTCCTCGACGAGCGGGGACCCGCTCACGACGCGACCCGCCGGCCAGAACGCGGTGATCGCGAAGCTCGCGTCCTCGCCGATCAGCTCGCGCAGCTCGCCCTCGAGCTCGGCGCGGGTCCGTCCCGGTGCGAAGCGGACGTTGAGGCCGATCTCACAGCGATCGGGCACGACGTTGATCGAACCGCGGTAGCCGATCGTCGTCGCGCTCACGACCTCGATCCAGGGCAGGCCGCCGATCTGCAGCTCGCGCGGGACGCGCGCGGCGAGGCGCGTGAGCAGCGGTGCCGCAGCGTGGATCGCGTTGCGGCCCTGCCAGGGGCGCGCGGAGTGCGCGCGGCGGCCGGTGAACGCGACCGCCACCTGCGCCGCGCCCATGCAGCCGAGCTCGATGCGCGCATCGGTCGGCTCCAGGCAGATCGCGAGCGACGCGTCGCGCACCGAGGACCCGGCCGCAGCGAGGATCGCCGGCAGCTCGCTGGCGTCGAACGGTCCTTCCTCGCGGGCGTAGAACACCGCGACGAGTTCGTGGCGCGGGGCCTCGCGCACCGCACGTTCGCACGCGGCGATCATGAGGGCGAGCGCGCCCTTCATGTCGGAGGCCCCCGTTCCGTAGAGGCGATCACCCGCGCGGTGCACGGGATTGGGACTCAGCTCGGGCACCGTGTCGAGGTGGCCGAGGAGCGCGACCCGCGCGCCCTCGCCCCGCAGTGGCCGGGGTGCGACACAGAGGCTGTCCCCGACGCGCAGGACCTCGTGGCAGCCGGCGGCGCGCAGGCGCGTCGCGACGAACTCGGCGAGCGCGGCCTCGTGCCCGTAGGGGCTCGGCTGCGCGAGCAACGCCTCGGCGAGCTCGAAGAGCGCGGCGTGGGAAGGGGCGAGCATGCGCTGGGCCATCTTGGCAAGTCGGCCGACGCGGACAAGGCGCGGTTGCATCCGGAGTCCTCGCGGCGTGTCATCGCGGCCTGAATGTCCGTCGACGCGAACCGTAGGCCGGCCGCCTTGCCCGTCGCCGACGAGATCCGCCTGGTCAGTTCCGCCAAGCACGGGGACTCCGCGAGCTTCGAGGCCCTCGTCGAGCGCTATCTCGGGAAGGCGATCGGCGTCGCGATGGGCTACGTGCGCAACCGCGACGACGCCGCGGAACTCGCCCAGGACGCCTTCCTCCGCGCCTGGCGGGCCCTGAGCGGCTTCCGCGACGGGGAGCCCTTCGCGCCCTGGTTCTTCCGCATCCTGCGCAACGGCTGCCTCTCGTTCCTCGAACGCCGCAAGCACCGGCGCGCGCTCTCCATCGACGCGCGCCGCGACGACGACAGCCCGGCCTTCGAACTGCGCGACGAGAGCGCCCGTCGCCCCGACGAGCTCGTCGACAGCAAGCACGCGCACGAGGCCTTCCTCGCCGCGCTCGACAAGCTCAGCCTTCCCCATCGCGAGATCATCCTGCTGCGTCACGTCGAGGACCTCGAGTACGCGGAGATCGCGACGGTGCTCGAGATCCCGATCGGCACCGTGATGTCCCGCCTCTTTCACGCGCGACGCAAGCTGCGCGAACACCTGCAGACCTGGTTCCCTGCCGACGAGGAGCGTGCGCCGACCGCGCGCGCGGCATCGGGACGAGGGCGACCGGAGCGAGCATGAAGCCGGCCCCACACGATGACCACGAGACCGACCCGCCGCTGAGCGAGCGCGAGGCCCTGACCATGGCCTACGTCGACGACGAATTGTCGCACGAGGAGCGCCAGCGCTTCGAGGCGATGATGGCCGAGGACCAAGCGCTCGCCGCCGCGGTCGCCGAACAGCGCGTGATGCTCGACCTCGGTCGCGCGGCGACGAGCGTCGAACCGACGGAGCGCGAACTGCGCCGCTTCTGGTCCCGCTTCCACAACCGCGCGGAGTGGCAGCTCGGCTGGACGCTCCTCCTCGGCGGGCTCGCGGTGCTCGCGGTCTTCGGGATCTGCGAGGTCTGTCTCGCCGAGGGCCTGCCGACGATGGTGAAGGTCGCGGTGCTCTGCACGATCGCCGGCGCGGCCATCCTCTGCGGCTCGGTGTTGCGCCAGCGCAAGCTGCAGGCCCGCCTCGATCGCTACCGCGGAGTCGTCCGATGACCGCCATCCAACTCGCGACCACCGATCAGCTCCCCGGCCACCGTGTCCTGCGTGCGGTCGGGATCGCGCGCGGGACGGCGATCCGGACGCGGCACGTCTTCCACGACTTCGTCGAGTGGTTGCGCAACCTCGTCGGCGCGGAGCTCGACCACTATGTGAAGATGCTCGCGGAGACGCGCGAGCAGGCGCTCGATCGCCTGCGCGACGACGCGCGCCGCCTCGGTGCGGATGCCGTCGTCGGCCTGCGATTCGAGCTGAGCCGCATCGCCGGCGGCGCCGCGGAGGTCTTCGTCTACGGCACCGCGGTGAAGGTCGAGAGCGAGGCGGGCGTAGACTCCCGGGCATGACGCCCGCGCGGCCGTTCGCCCTTCGCCTCGCCCTCGCCCTCACGTCGCCGCTCGTCCTCGCGCCACGCGCGCCGGTGCAGGAACCGCCGACCTTCGATCCGCGGACCGCCTGGGACGAGATCGGCACGGCCTTCCATGCCGCGTGCGAGGAGCACGGTGTGGTCGGCGCCAGCCTCGCGTTCGTCAGGGGCGATGCCGTCTTCGGCATGCACCTTCACGGCCTGGCCGATCGCGAACGCGGACGCGCGGTGGACGCCGACACGATCTTCCACTGGGCGAGCTGCACGAAGACCTTGACCGGGATCGCGATCCTGCAGCTGCGCGACCGCGGCCGCCTCACGCTCGACGACCGCCTGCTCGATCACCTGCCCGAGCTGCGGGCCGTGCACGATCCCGAGGGCGCGTTGCCGTCGATCACCCTGCGGCATCTGCTCACGCACAGCTCGGGTTTCCGCGCCGCGACCTGGCCATTCGGCGGCGACCAGCCCTGGCATCCGCACGAGCCCACCGAGTGGTCGCAGCTCGTCGCGATGCTGCCCTACACGAGGCTCGAGTTCACACCGGGTGCGCGCTTCGCCTACTCGAACCCGGGCATCGTCTTCCTCGGTCGCATCCTCGAGCAGCTGAGCGGCGACGACTACGAGGTCTACGTCGACAAGAACCTGCTGCGGCCACTGGGCATGACCCGCAGCTATTTCGACCTCTCGCCCTATCACCTCCAGCGCCACCGCTCCCACAGCTATGAGCGGAAGGGCCGCGACGCCGTCGATCTCGGCCCGGACTTCGACACCGGGATCACGGTGAGCAACGGCGGCCTCAACGCGCCGCTGCCGGACCTCGCGCGCTATCTGGTCTTCCTGCTCGGCGCCTGCCCTTTGGACTCGGATGCGGCCGCGGTCCTGCGGCGCGAATCCCTGGCGGAGATGTTCACGCCGGTCCTGCCGACGGCCGCGCCGGGTTCCGCCGCGGCGTCCAGCGAACGGATCGGTCTTTGCTTCTTCGTGCAGGACGCCCAGGGCAGCCCCGTGCTGACCCATACCGGCGGCCAACGCTCCTTCGTGTCGTTCTTCTACGTCCATCCGGTCTCGGGCACCGGCGCGCTCGGCGCCTTCAACACGAGCACGGCCGGGCCGGTCATGGCGGCGATGCGGCGCCTCTGCATCGAGCGCCTGTCCCTACCCCTCACACCGCGCTGACGACCGGGTCCCGGCCTGCCGGACCCGGTCCATCCGCCTCTGAACCGTTGAGTCCGAGCGCCGTTCGTCACACGCTTCGGCCCGCGGCGACCGGTGCCCGCACCGCCCCCCCGCACCGCCCCCCCGCACCGCCCCCCCCCGCACCGGTCCCCCCCCCCGACCCTCGAAACCACGAGCAGTCCGCGCCCATCATCCGATCGCGTGGACAGGAATTGACCATGTCGCCATCCCTCCTCCGGCGGATCGCCGCCGCCGTGATCTCGATCTCGCTCACCTGCGCCGCGGTCCCCGCCGTGAGCCAGGGCAGCGGCAAGAAGTTCGGCACGATCCACAAGGACCCCGTCGATCTGGCGGTCGCGATGCTGCGCCAGGGCGCCGTCGACGGCGGCTTCGGCAACGGCTCCTGCCGGCAGACCGCGATGGTCCTCGCGGCGCTCGGTCACTGCCACCGCTACTACAGCCTGCAGGAGCCCTTCGTCCGGGCCGCGGTGCGCCGGCTGTTCTCGGCGCGCGACAAGGACGGGGCCTTCGGCGATCCGGGGACCCCGCACGTCGAGCGCATCGCGACGACGATGTGGGTCGTGGACGCCCTCGGCGCGGTCGACCTCGAGGCCGACTATGCGGCCGATCTCGCCGCCTGCCGGCGCTGGCTCGAGAAGCAGGGCACCGTGGTCCAGGCGGGCTTCGAGTCGACGGTCCACGGCGTGCTCGCGCGGCACGCCGCAGGCGACGGCGATCCGATCGCCCAGGGCAAGGCCGCGGCGGAGATCGTCACGACGGCCTTCGCCGGGCCGCGGCCCACGAGCGAGACCCTCGTCGAGCCCCTCGTCGCGCTCGTCGCGTGTCAGGTCGCGGCGCGTCGCCTCGATCAGGAGCCAAAGGCGGCTGCCGCGACCGCACCGTGGAGCGCCGAGCAGCAGAAGGCGCTCGAGTTCCTGATGACGCAGCAGGACGGCGGTTCGTTCTTCGTCGCGACGAAGCAGGGCCGCTTCCCCGACCTCGGCCTCACCGCGCTGGCACTCGCCGCGCTGCAGACGAAGCCCGCCGCGCTGCGCTCCGCGAAGGAAAAGGAGGTCATCGAGTACGGCCTCAAGACCCTCGTGGCCGCCCAGAAGGAAGCCGATGGATCGATCGGTGACCGCAACACGAACTACACGACCTGCGCGGCCATCCTCGCGCTGACGATGGCGAAGCGCGACGCGCTCGCCGGGGTCGTCGAGAAGGCCCGCAACTACGTGCTCGCGATCCAGAACGTCGAGTCCGTCGGCTACGCGCGCGGCGACCGCGACTACGGCTCGATCGGCTACGGCGGCAGCCAGCGCGGCGACATGAGCAACACGCAGTTCGCGGTCGAGGCGCTGCGCGCCGCGGGCCTGCAAGCCGATCACGAGGCGCTGCAGAAGGCGCTCGTGTTCATGCAGCGCACGCAGAACCTGCGCAGCGTCAACGACTTCAAGGGCCGCGTGAAGGACGACGACGGCAAGCCGATGGACGTGGTCTCCGGCGACGACGGCGGAGCGGCGTACTACCCCGGCAACTCCGCCGTGGGTTACACGGCCCTGCCCGACGGCACCAAGATCCCGCGCAGCTACGGCTCGATGACCTACGCGCTGCTCAAGGGCTACACGCTCGCCGGCATCCCGGCGAACGACCCGCGCGTCGTCGCGGCGCTGAAGTGGATCGAGCGCAACTGGACCCTGAGCGAGAACCCCGGGGCCGACCCGGAGGGCGACCCCAAGCAGCGCCACCAGGGCCTCTTCTACTACTACATGGTGCTGGCCCAGGCGCTCGACCTCGCGGGCATCCGGATGCTGCGCGTCCCGGGCAAGGCCGAGACCGACGAGGCCCTCGAGGTCGATTGGCGCAAGGAGCTGCGCACGACCCTCGCCGCGACGCAACGTGCCGACGGCTCGTGGGTCAACGAGCAGAACAGCCGCTGGTGGGAAGACCAGCCCGCGCTCTGCACGATCTACGCGTTGCTGGCGCTCGCGCGCGCGCAGTGAGCCCGCGACACTGCACGGCGTGAGCCCGACTCCGCCGCTCGACCTTCTCCCCGCCGCCGACGCCTGGTTCGCCCACCGCGTCGGCGACGCGCGCCATCTCGGGGTCTTCCTCCACGACGGCGCGCGCTTCGTCGACCTGGGCCCTCGCGACGAGGGCGCGCTCCTCGCGCGCAACGGTCTCGACGGCGACGCGCTGCGCGCGCTCGCTGCGACCGGCCGACCGATCGCTCGCGCCGCGATCCGCTTCGAGATCCCCGTCGCGCGTCCCGGCAAGATCCTCTGCCTCGGCAAGAACTTCGCCGCGCACGCCGCGGAGTTCGGTGCGAAGGTCCCCGAGGAGCCGATCTTCTTCACGAAGCTGCCCGACAGCTTCCTGCCGCACGAGGGTGAGATCGTCCTCCCGCACTGGGTCGAATCCCGCATCGATCACGAGGTCGAACTCGGCGTGATCCTCGGCTTCGACGACCCGCTGCGCCGCGGGCGCAAGTACGTCGCCGCCGAGGACGCGCTCGACCTCGTGGCGGGCTACACGCTTCTCGACGACGTCACCGCGCGCAAGCTCCAGGGCGACGATCGCGGCAAGCAGCAGCCCTGGCTGCGCTGCAAGTCCTTCGACACCTTCTGCCCCATCGGGCCCTTCGTGGTGCCACGCCGGGCGTTCCCCGACGCCCCCGACCTCGCGCTCGATTGCTGGGTCGATTCCGAGCACCGGCAATCGAGTCGCACGAGCCTGATGGTGGTCGACGTGCCTCACGCGATCGAGTACCTCAGCCGTCACACCACGCTGCGCCCCGGCGACATCCTCGCGATGGGCACGCCGGAGGGCGTCGGGCCGCTCGCGGACGGCAACCTCGTCGTCTGCACGCTCGAGGGCGTGGGCCTGCTGCGCAACCGCGTGCGCCGCGAGGCGCGCCCGCGCTGAGTCCGAGAGACCGATGGTCTCTCCACCTCCGAACACGCGGGACGCGCCGGGCGCGCGTCTCAGAGCGCGAGTCCGCCGTCGATCGTCCAGACGTCGCCGGTGACGTAGGCCCCCGCGTCCGCGAGCAGGAGATCGATCGCGCCCAGCAGATCGTCGACGCGCCCCGCGCGCCCCAGCGGCACCTTCGGCGCCATGCGCCGCTGGCTCTCCGCGTGGCTGTGGTCGTGCACGATGATCCCCGGCGCGAGGACGTTGACGGTGACGCCGGAGGGCGCGACCTCCTTCGCGAGCGAGCGCGCGAGGGAACAGAGCGCGGCCTTGGCGGCGAAGTAGGCGGGCGACCGCGTCTTCGCCGTGCGATCCTCCGCGCCGGCCGCCGAGAAGAAGATCACGCGTCCGCGGCGGCGCTCACACATCGCCGGCACCAGCGCGCGCGCGACGAGGAAGGCACTGTCGAGATTGCTCGCGAAGAGGTGGCGCCAGAGCGCGTCGTCGGTCTGGAGCAGCGGCCGCTCCTCGAAGTCGCCGACGCCGTGCACGATCGCGAACGGCGCGCCGTGCTGGCGCAGGAATGCCTCGGCCGCCGTGCGCACGGCCGATGGGTCCGTCACGTCGATGCCACCCGCGCGACGCGACCAGACCACGCAGCGCTCACGATGCCGGGCGACGACTCCCGCGGCGATGCCGCTCAGTCCGCCGGTGACCAGGATGCGATCGTCCATCGCGCGCAGTGTGCCCGGCACGCGAACCGCGCGCGCGCTCAGAACAGGGCGACGCGATCGAGCGGCCAGAAGCGCGCCCGCACGGTGCCGCGAAGCAGGGCCACGGGAACGAGTCCGAACTCGCGGCTGTCGCACGAGATCGGCCGGTTGTCGCCGAGCACGAAGACGTGACCCGCGGGGACGATCAGCGGATCGAAGTCCGCGCGATCCGGCACCGGCCCGAAGTCCTGGGGGATCGGGCACCCGTCGATGCAGAGCGCGCCGTCGTGGAGCGAGATCACGTCGCCGGGCAGCCCCGCGATCCGCTTCACGTAGTCGACCGACGGATCGCGCGGATTGGCGAGGATCACGACGTCGAATCGCGCCACGCCCGCGAGCGCGGGACCGACGCGATCCACCACGAGGCGATCGCCGTCGTGGAGGCTCGGCTCCATCGAATGGCCGCGGACCACCGAGACCTGGACGACGAACGCGTGCAGGATCGCGATGCCGAGGCAGGCCGTGAACAGCGCGCGGAACCAGACCGCGCGCGGCGATGCGGAGCGCACGGTGCGGGGCGCGACCCGGGCTCCTTCGGCGATCATCGTCGTCACGCCCCGCGGTATCGGGTCGCCCGGGCGAGCGACTGCGGTGGGCGGTGGACCGCGCGGTGTCAGCGAGGCGTCGCGAGCGAATAGACCCAGATGCCCGTGCCCGTCGCGGTGACGGCGACGAGCAGGAAGAGGACCACGCAGGCGAGGTGCACGCGCCGCCAGCTCCGCTTGCGCCAGGTGAGGATCCCCGTGACGGCGACCGGCAGCACGAGCGCCGCACCGGACTTGGCGAAGAGCAGATGGATCCCCATCTCACGCGCGGGGAAGACGACGGCGCGCAGCAAGGCCTCGGTCAGGAGCACGGTGATCGTGAGCAGGACCACGGTGAGCACGGCAAGGGTCGCGTGCAGGGTGCGGCGGCCGCGGAAGCCGGTCCAGACGGTGCCGGCGAGCAGGGCCAGGGTGATGACGAAGGAGATCCAGAAGGTCGGGACCGAGACCATGGTGCGTGCCGCGCATGATCCCCGTGCGCCGCGGATCGCCCTCGCCAAAACCGCGGCCGCGCACCCACCCCGAGCCTGGGTGAGGTCGGCGCGGTCTTGTATACCGGCCGATCCGCATGCGAGTCTCCCCGAGCTCTCTCCCGGCCCAGGACGGCAGGAACCGCCGCATCGCCATCGTGGTCGCGCGATTCAACCACGAGATCACCGAGCCCCTCGCGCTCGGCGCACGTCGCGCGCTGCTCGCCGCCGGCGTGGCCGAGGATGCGATCGCGACCTACCACGTCCCCGGCGCGTTCGAGCTGCCGCTCGCCTGCCGTTGGGCGATCGAATGCGGTCGCTTCGACGCCGTGGTCGCGCTCGGCGCGGTCATCCGCGGCGAGACGAACCACTACGACTACGTCTGCAGCGAGGCCTCGCGCGGCATCGCCGACGCGCAGCTCGCGACCGGCGTGCCGATCGGCTTCGGACTCCTGACCTGCGACACGGTGGAGCAGGCCGTCGCGCGCGCCGGCGGATCGGCCGGCAACAAGGGCGAGGATGCGGCGCTCGCGGCGCTCGCGATGCTCGGGTTGCGGCGACAGATCGACGGGGCCTGAGAGCCAGGTCACCGCCACGCGCGGCCGTCCGGGACGGCGGCTGCGGCGCTGCGGAGCGCCGTCGCGGGACGACCATGCGCGGTGCCGTTGCGCGGCCCGCGTTCCCGGCTACTCTGCGCCGCCCCGTTCTTTGTCGGACCCAAGCCCGCCCCCGCCATGCGCCGCCGGACCAAAGCTCGCGAGACCGCGATGCAGTTCCTCTATCAGGTCGACCTTCGCGGCGAGGCCGTGTGGTCCGACGTCGAGGCCTTCCTCGAGAACGCGAGCAAGGACGGCGTGCTGCCCGACGCCGATGCGCGCGAGTTCGCGCGCCGCCTGATCCTCGGCACGAAGCGCCACCGCGACGAGATCGACACGCTGCTCAAGAGCGTCGCCCGCAACTGGGACCTGCGCCGCATGGCGGCGGTGGATCGCAACATCCTCCGCATGTCGGCCTACGAGATGCTCTGGTGCCGCGACGTCCCGCCGAAGGTCGCCATCAACGAGGCGATCGAACTGGGCAAGCGCTTCTCGACCGCCAACTCCGGCGCGTTCGTCAACGGCATCCTCGATCGCATCCGCATCGACAAGCTCGGCAACTCCGAGAAGAAGCTCGACGAGTCCAAGCCGCTCGAGGAGCCGCGCGACGATGCCGCGCCACCGTCCGGGGAGCCGCCCGAACCGCCGCCGGAACCGCCGCTCGACGACGGGGAAAGCGCTGGACTCTGATCGCGGACGGGGCTGAACTCCGTCGCCCATGGTGTTCGGCAAGCTCTTCGCCGGCCTCAAGAAGACGCGGGAGAAGCTCGCGGCCGGACTCGCGCGCCTCTTCGGCGGCGGGCGCAAGCTCGACGAGGCCTTCCTCGACGAACTCGAGGAGGTGCTCTACGGCGCGGACCTCGGACTGACCGGCAGCAAGATCGTCGAAGAGCTGAAGCTCGCCTGGCGCAAGCGCGAGATCGCCGAGACCAGCGAGGTGCCCGCGTTCCTGCGCACGCGCCTGCTCGCGCGCCTCGCGGGTTGTGAGGGCAGACTCGCGCGCGCGGCCCATGGACCGACGGTGATCCTGGTCGTCGGCGTCAACGGCTCGGGCAAGACGACCTCGATCGCCAAGCTCGCGCGCCGCCTGCAGAAGGACGGCGCGCAGAAGCTCCTGCTCGGCGCGGGTGACACCTTCCGAGCGGCGGCCGTCGAGCAGCTCAGCCTCTGGGCCGAGCGCCTCGGCATCGGCATCGTCAAGCAGGCGACCGGCGCAGACCCCGCCGCGGTGGCCTTCGACGCCTGCAGCGCCGCGAAGGCGCGCGGCGTCGAGTACCTGATCCTCGACACCGCGGGCCGCCTGCACACGCAGAAGAACCTGATGGACGAGCTCGGCAAGGTCGTCCGCGTGGTGCAGAAGCAGCTCCCCGGTGCACCCCACGAGGTCCTGCAGGTCCTCGATGCCACCACCGGCCAGAACGCGATCCGGCAGGCCAAGGAATTCGGCACCGTCGCGGGCGTGACCGGCCTCGTGCTCGCGAAGATGGACGGCACCGCGAAGGGCGGCGCGGTCTTCGGCATCCGCGAAGAGGTGCCGCTGCCCGTGAAGTTCATCGGCGTCGGCGAGGGGATCGAGGACCTCGAGCCCTTCTCCGCCGAGGGCTTCGTCGATGCGATCCTGAACTTCGAGCGCGGCAGCTCGCGAAGCTCGTGAACCAGACCGTCGCAGCGGGTGCACCGCGCGCGGCCTGCGTCGCGGTGGGCCTCGGACTTGCGGCCCTCACGCTGCCCTTCGACTCCCGGTGGTTGGACTTCGAGGCGACCCGGCGCGCGCTGGCCTGCATCCTCGCGACGCTCGGTGCCCTGGGCTGGCTCGTCGTGCGCCGACCGGTGGCGATCCGCGGCCTGCGCTGGCTCGCGTTGCTCTGCGCCTGGGCGCTGCTGCGCACGATCGACGTCACGAACGGCGGCGAGGCCGGCCTGCGCGCCGCGTACTGGTGTGCGCTCGCGGCGGCGGTGTTCGTCGGCGCCGACCTCACGCGGCGCCAGCTCGTGAGCGCGCTGCTGCCCACCGCGCTGTTCGTCGCGGTCTACGGCATCGCGCAGGGCTGCGGCCTCGTCTTCCCCGAGGGCTATGCACGCGCCGGCGAGGCGCCGAGCACGCTGGGCAACCGCAACGTCGCCGCGGAGTGCACGCTGTTGGCGTTCGCCTGCGTGGCGCACGGGATCGCCGCAGACCCCCGTTGGCGCGCGCTCGGACTGGCCCTGCCCGTGCTCGGACTCGCGCTCGGCACGAACGGCACCCGCGCCGCGCTGGTCGCGATCCCGATCGTGGTCGGGATCGCGGCGTGGCGTGCCGACGCGGCGGCACGCGGGGCGAGGCGGGCCTGGCTCGCGTGCGGCGTGCTCGCGGTGCTCGCCGGCCTCTCGCTGCGCGCACTCGACGGCCAAGACGCGCCGGCCCGAGCGGCGGCGACCGCGGGCAGCGGACAGACCCTCGCCCCCTCGACGATCGACGTCCGCCTCGCGCTCTGGTCCGGGGTGCTCGCGATGATCGGCGATGCGCCGCTCGCCGGACACGGCACGGGACAGCTCCGCTTCGAGTACCCGCGCTACCGGACGCAGGCGGAGATCGAGGCCAGCACCTTCGGCCGGCAGTTCCCCACGGTGGTCGACTCGGCGCACGACGATCCCCTCGAACTGGCGGCGGAACTCGGGCTCGTCGGCGTCGCGCTGCTCGCGGCCCTGCTCGTCGCCGTGCTGCGCGGCCGCCCGCTGCTCGAGACGGTGCCGCTGCTCGCGTTCGGCGTCGTCGCGATCTTCCGCGCCCCGCTCGGCAATGCGCCGGCGGCCCTCGTCGCCGCGCTCTGGCTCGGGACGCTCGCGCGTCGCGAGGGGCGCGGGCACACCCTGCCGCTGCGGCTGGTCGCCGGGGTCGCCGCACTCGGCGGCGTCGTGCTCGCCGGACCACCGCTGCTCGCGGCCTCGGACCTCGCGGCCTGGCTGCGCGACGGCGAGCCCAAGCGCCTCGACGCCGCGATCGAGCGACACCCGAGCGAGCCGCGCTACCGCAGCCTGCGCGTGCGTGCGCGCTGCGGCGGGATCGAGGCCGACGGCACGCTCGTCCGCCGCGGTGCGGCGGAGTTCGAGGCGAACCGCGACGACCTCGACGCGCTCCAACGGCTCGACCCCCACAACACCGAGTCGCTCTGGCTGCTCGCGCAGCTCGCGCACGGCGCGGGTCGGAACGAGCTCGCGCAGGCGGCCCTCGCGCGCATCCTCGGCCTCGATCCGCGCGAGCCGCGCGCACAGCTCCTCGCGGCCGTGCTGCTCTTCGAAGCCGGACGCCACCGCGAGGCCGCGGCGACGCTCTACGCGGATCCGCACCCCCGCCTGCGCGCGCGTCTCGCCGACACCTTCGCCGGGCTCGCGACCGCGCCCGCGCTGCGCGAGGACGCCGCCGCGCGCGCGCTGTACGCGCGCGAAGAGGCCTTCGTGCGCGCGGTCGACCTGCTCGCGCTCGGCCCGGCGTCGGCCGAGGCCCGCGCCGCCGCCGAGGCCTTCGCGCGGAACGCGGCCGCCGAGGACCCGCGGGCCCGCGTCGTGCTCGCGCGCGCGCTGCTCGCGGCGGGCAAGCCGCAGGCGGCCGACGATCTGGCGGCGGGGACGCTCGACCTGCGGGGCAGCGAGCGCACGATGCTGGCCCCGCTCCTGGAGGCGCTGCGCGAACGCCCCGCCTGGGCGAGCGCCCTGCGCGGGCGCGACTGACTCAGCGGCGCTTGCCGCCCGACGCCGTCGCCGTGGCCGCGTCGAGCCAGTCCTCGATCTCGCCGTCGGCGCCCACGTGCCGCGCGAAGACCTCGAAGTCCGGCGCCTCCCGCCGGAGGGGATGCGCGGCGGGAAGGCCCGTGCTCAGCGCCTGCGCGAGGCGCTGCGCGAGCACGGCCATGCCGCTGCGCGTCGCGTGCAGGCGATCGCCCTGCATGAGGAGCGCGGAGCCGAGGCGCACGGTCTCGCCTCCGAAGACCAGTTCGGCGCCATCGCCGCGCGCCGCCGCGACGAAGTCCGCGAGCGGGAAGAGGACGACGTTCGGATGCCGCGCCGCCCAGGTGCGGAGGCGGCGATTCAGCTCGGCGAGCTCCTCGACCGAGGGCACCGCCGCGCGCGGCAGCATCCGAGGGTCGGCGCCGCGCATGTCGGGGTAGTCGCCGAGCACGATCGGGGCGCCGTGCTTCGCGAAGAGGGCCTCGAGCAGCGCGAAGAGCTCCCCCTGGAGGCGCAGGCGTGCCTCGGTGCCGTCGACCCGGCCGTAGCCGAACCAGAAGGGCAGGTCGACCGCGAGCACGAGCTCGGGCTTCGCGTCGGCCGTCCTCTCGAGCTGCCGCTTCGCGGACTCGCCGGGCGCGAGGAAGAGGAGCAGGTCGCTCTGGTCGCGCAGCTCGGGCTCGGACTCGCCGAAGTAGGGCCCGAGGGCACGGGCCAGCTTCACGGTCGAGTTCCGCTCGCCGTCGGCGCGGGGCGCCGGGTCGATGAACCCGGCGCTGACGCTCGCCCCGACCACCGCCACGATCGGTCGCCGCGTCGCCTCGTGCGCCGTCGCGCTGCCCGGGGACCCGGCCTGCGCTTGGAGCGACGACGCGCAGACCGCCACGGCGAGGGAACTTGCGAACCAGGTCCGGATCGATCTCATGCCGCGAGCATACTCCCGGCCGCACGCACGCTATCCTTCTCGGCCCTCACGACCCGAAGCAGGTGTGGCGCGCGCGCGCGAGCCCCTCCGAGCCCCGCGACCCAGCCGACCGACCATCCATGTATCGCGACCGCACGGTCTCGCTGGTCATCCCGGCGTACAACGAGGAAGCGACGATCGGCGCGGTCGTCGAGGAGTTCCGCACGGTCCCGCAGCTCGACGAGATCGTCGTCGTCGACAACAACTGCCGCGACCGCACCGCGGAGATCGCGCGGGAGGCCGGGGCGCGCGTCGTCCAGGAGAGCACTCCCGGCTACGGCTCGGCCCTGCTGCGGGGCATGAGCGAGGCCCGCGGGGATCTGCTCGTGCTCACCGAAGCCGACGGCTCCTTCGCCGCGCGCGACGTCGAGAAGCTGCTCGTCTATCTCGAGGACGCCGACATGGTGATGGGCACGCGCACCACGCGACAGATGGTGGAGCAGGGCGCGAACATGCGCTTCTTCCTGCGCTGGGGAAACGTCTTCATGGCGAAGTACCTGCAGCTGCTCTGGCTGCGCCCGGCGGAGCCGCGCTTCACCGACGTCGGCTGCACCTACCGCGCGTTGACGCGCCAGACCTTCGAGGCGATCCGCGGGCTCGTCCGCGAACGCGGCCCTGCCTTCTCGCCCGAGATGATGTGTGCGGCGCTCATCGCGCGCCGCCGCGTCGTCGAGATCCCGATCACCTACCGTCGACGCGCCGGCGGCGAGTCGAAGCACTCGGACACCTTCGGTCGACAGGCCAGGACGGCCCTCAAGATGTTCCGGACGATCACGCGGATGCGGTGCTTCGGCCCCCGTCCCGGATCCGTCTCGCGCTCCGATCCTCGCCCCGTCACCGGACAGTAGACTCCGCCCGTCCCATGCGGCCGGCGGCGACAACAGCCAGGCACCCGCGTCGGCCGAAGGGCCGGACTGGTGCGCATCGCCGTCGGCCAACGGCACGCAGCACGCGGCACGCAGCACACCTCGGATCGGCACCCCCGACATGAAGAAGCACGTCGTCATCCTCGGCGGAGGCCTCGCAGGTCTGTCCTGCGGGTTCGAACTCGTCCAACGCGGTCACCGGGTGACCATCCTCGAGCGCGAGGCGCACGTCGGGGGCATGGCGTCCTCCTTCATCGAGGACGGCGACGAGTACTGGACCCAGGACTTCGGTCCCCACCGCTTCCACAGCCAGGACAAGAACCTCATCGAGCACGTCAAGGAGATCCTCGGCGACAACGTGGTGACCGCGCAGCGCCTCTCGCGGATCGTGCTCTTCAACCGCTTCTTCGACTACCCGCTCGTCGCGAGCAACGTGCTCAAGAACATGCCCCGCCTGATGCTGGTGCGGGCGATGCTCGACTACCTCTGGGTGCGCTTCCTCGACGCCACGCGCCTGCGGAAGTTCACGGACATCGACTTCGAGAGCTGGGTCACGCGCCGCTTCGGGCGCACGCTGTACCGGGTCTTCTTCGGCCAGTACACCGAGAAGGCCTGGGGCATGCCGCCGAGCCAGATCTCGGCCGACTGGGCGAGCCAGCGCATCACGCTGCTCAGCCTCTGGGACACGATCAAGAAGACGCTCGCGCGACCGAAGGCCGGCGACACGCCCCGCACGCTGGTGCGGAGCTTCATCTACCCGAAGTTCGGCGGCATCGGCGAACTCGCCCGCGGCTACGCGCGCCGCATCGAGGAGTCGGACACCGGCTCGCAGGTGCTGACGAACTCGCCCGCCGTGAAGGTGCTGCGCGAGGGCATGCGCGTCGTCGGCATCGAGTACGGCAAGCACACCCGCCAGCTCATCGAAGGCGACGAGTACGTCAGCACGATCCCCGTGACCTCGCTGGCCAAGGCCCTCGCGCCGAAGGCGCCCGCCGAGGTCCAGACCGCGGCGGACTCGCTCGACTACGTCTCGATCGTCTTCGTCTACCTGAAGCTCAACCGCCCCACGGTGAGCCCCGACTCCTGGGTCTACCTGCCCGAGAAGCACCTCACCATCCACCGCATCTCGGAGTTCAAGAACTTCAGCCCGCACAGCGCGCCGAAGGACAAGACCCTGATCTGCGCCGAGATCACCTGCCGGCGCGGCGACGAGATCTGGCGCGCGAGTCCGGAGCAGTTGCAGGCCGTCGCGGAGAAGGACCTCATCAGCGTGGGCCTGATCCAGCCCGGCCAGGTGCTCGGCGCGACGCTGCGCAAGATCCCGTTCGCCTACCCGGTCTACGACCTGAAGTACCGCGGGCACCTGCAGCCGGTGATGGAGTACGTCGGCAAGCTCGAGGGCATCCACACGACGGGGCGGCAGGGCAACTTCCGCTACAACAACATGGACCAGTCGGTGGAGATGGGGCGCAAGCTCGGCATCGAGCTCGCCACCGGCCAGTCGACGGACCACTCGAAGGTCGCCACGGGCAAGGAGTACTTCGGGTGAGCGATGGTTTCGTCGAGGTCACGCGTTGCCGCATCTGCGACGACGCCAACCCGACGCTCGTGTTCGCCGAGGCTCCGTACCGCGTGCTGCGCTGCAGCAAATGCAGCCTCGTCTGGGTCACGCCGCGCTGGCACGACGACGCGATCCACGCCGTGTACGGCGAGGACTACTGGAAGAGCGAGAGCCCCAAGACCAAGGGCTACGCGAACTACGCGAGCGAGGCCGCGCTCTACCTGAAGACCTTCCGACGGCGGATGAAGTTCGTCGGGCGGCAGGTGCCGGCAGGAGGTCGCATCCTCGACGTCGGCTGCGCCGCCGGCTTCTTCCTGAGGGTCGCGAGGGAAGCCGGTCACGACGTGCAAGGGGTCGAGGTGTCGCGGGCGATCGCGCAGGAGGCGATCCGCGAACTCGGCGAGGACCGCGTCTGGGTCGGCACGCTCGATTCGCTGCCGCGCGACCGCGCCGGCTGTGCCCCCGGCAGCTTCGACCTCGTGACGATGTGGGACGTCATCGAGCACGTCCCCGATCCGCGGGCCCTGCTGGAGCAGGCACGGGCGATGCTGAAGCCCGGCGGCCGCCTCATCGTGGAGACGCAGAACGTCGACAGCCGCTTCGCGAGCCTGCTCGGGCGCCGCTGGCACCACTTCAAGCACGAGGAGCACATCTACCACTTCAACCCGCCGACGATCCGCCGCCTGCTGGACCTGGCGGGCTTCGACGTCGAGTCGATGACGAGCGCGTTCGCGGGCAAGTACGTGTCCTTCGGCTTCATCGCGGAGCGCGCCTCGCGACTCAACCGCGCGGCGAGCATGCTCCTCAAGCCGCTCGCCGCGTTCCGCAACGCGAACGTCTACCTCAACTTCCACGACGAGATGGTCGTGGTGGCGAAGCCACGCACCGTCGGGGGGAGCTGAGCCGTGGAGACGCACATCTACGACCAGTTCGCGGCGCTCGAGCAGCGGCACTTCTGGTTCCGGGGTCGACGCGCGATCTTCTTCGACCTCCTCGCGCGCGAGCTCGGGGAGCGGCGCGAGGACCTGGCCATCCTCGAGGTCGGCTGTGGCCCCGGCGGCATGCTGGAGCCGCTCGCCCGTTTCGGCGCGGTCTGCGGCCTCGACATCGCGCACGACGCGCTGCGCTACTGCAAGCACCGCGGCTTCCCGCGCGTGGCGACGGGCTCGGGCACCGAGCTCCCGTTCGCGGACGCCAGCTTCGACGTCGTCGCCCTCTTCGACGCCATCGAGCACATCGAGGACGACCGTGCGGCGCTCGCCGAGGTGCGGCGCATCCTCAAGCCCGGCGGGCTCGTCTTCATCTCGGTGCCTGCGTACCAGTTCCTCTACTCGCAGAACGACCGCCTGGTGCACCACCAGCGCCGCTACACCCGCGGCCAGCTCGAGCGGCTGCTGCGCGGCGAGCGGCTCACACCCCGCAAGCTGACCTACTTCAACACCTTCCTCTTCCCGCTGATCCTGCCGGCGGTGATGGTGCTGAAGCTCAAGGAGCGCCTCTTCGGATTGCCGCGCGGCCAGACCAACCTGAGCCACGAGTTCGCGAAGCCGATCAATGGGCTCTTCGCGTGGGCGATGTCGGCCGAGCGCTGGCTGCTCCGCCACATGGACTTCCCCTTCGGGCACTCCCTGATCGCGATCGCGCGGGGCTGAGGGCCGCGCCGTCGCGCCGCTGGACCTTTGCACCGGACGCCCCGTCGTCCCATGTTAGGCGCCCGCGCCGCAGCCGGGCCTCAGCCCGACCCGCAACGGCTGACTCGCAACGGCCAACCCGCAACCGATCGAACATGGCATTCACGCTCCCCGAACTTCCCTATCCCAAGGACGCGCTCGCGCCCCACATCTCGGCCGAGACGCTCGAGTTCCACCACGGCAAGCACCACGCGGCCTACGTGACGAACCTCAACAAGCTGGTCGCCGGGACCGAGCACGAGGGCAAGAGCCTCGAGGAGATCATCCGCAAGGCTCCGCCGGGCGGCATCTTCAACAACGCCGCCCAGGTCTGGAACCACAGCTTCTACTGGCACTGCCTCGCTCCCAAGGCGGGTGGCGAGCCGAGCGGTTCGCTCGGCGCCGCGATCACGAAGCGCTGGGGCAGCTTCGCGAAGTTCAAGGAGGAGTTCAGCGCCTGCGCGATGGGCACCTTCGGCAGCGGCTGGGCCTGGCTCGTCAAGAACGCCGACGGGTCACTCGCCATCGAGTCGACGTCGAACGCCGGCACGCCGTTGACCAGCCCCGGCAAGGTCCCGCTGCTCACCTGCGACGTCTGGGAGCACGCGTACTACGTCGACTACCGCAATGCGCGCGCCAGCTACGTCGAGCACTTCTGGCAGCTCGTGAACTGGAGCTTCGCGCAGAAGAACTTCGGCTGAGGGCCAGGAACGGGGTCCTGACCCCGTTCCCTCAGTTGTTCGCCGGCTTGATCTCGGTGTCGCTGGGCCGCTTCCAGCCGTAGCGCTGGGTCAACGCGTCGAGCGAGAACGACTGCATGATGGCCTGGATGCTCCGCCGGTCGCCGACGCTCTCGCGCTCCATGAGGAGCTTCCGGCGCGTGACCTGGGCGAGCGTGCCCTTCTCGACGGCGGTCGCCGCGGCGAGGTAGCGCTTGCGACCGGTGAAGTCCTGCAGGAGCTCCGTGGCCTCGCCGACCTTCAGGGCGGTCACGCTCGAGTTGTTCCAGAGGAAGCGCACCGCCTCCGGGTAGGCGTCGCGGACCCGGCCCGTGGTCCCGAAGAGCTCGCGCGGGAACGGCCCGTGGTTCTCGACGACGAAGCCGAAGGGCTGTGCGGCCTCGGCCAGCACCTCGGGGTACTTCGCCTTCGACGACTTCGTGATCTCCGCGTCGGTCTCCTTCTGGACCTCGTCGAGCAGGAGCTTGCGCTGCGCCTCCTCCTTGGTGAGTTCGGCCTCGAGGCGCTCGACCTCGGCCTTCATCTGCTTGAAGGCCTGGCTCTTCGGGTCGCGCTTCTCATGGAGATCGCGCTTCTCCTTCGCGACGGTGAGCTTGGCATTCAGCCCATCGCGCCATTCGGTGAGCCGCGTGGTGACCTTCTCGTCACGCTGCTTCTCGAGCTCGGCGATGCGCTCGGGGATCTTCGCCTTCGCGAGCTCCACGAGCTTCGCCTCGAAGTCCTTGACCTTCTGCGTGACCTCCTCGCCGGCCTTCATCGCGAACCAGTCGCTGCGGGCCTTCTCGCGGATGTCCTCGAACTTCTTGAGCGGCGCCTCGGCGAAGCTGCGCAGGCGCACCTGGAACGCGTGCGTCGGCGAACGCTGCACCTGCGTCGAGAGCGGCGATTCCATGCTCAGGGCGCCGACCGCCGCCGAACCCTGCCAGGGCGCGACCGGGGCGAGGTCCTGAAGGCCCTGCAAGGAGAGCGGCTCCGCGCCGGAATCGGTGACGCCGACGCCGGCGCGCCCGGCCGCGAGCTCCGTCACGACGGCGGCGAGCTCGAAGGCGGCGCGCTTGTCGCCCAGCGCCTTCTGCGCATCGGCCAGCTTCGCCTTGGCGGCCGTGACGGCGGCCTCCGCATCGCTGAGCGCCTTCTTCTCGTCCTCCGTGGCGTCGGCCGCCTGGCCGCGCGGCATCGCGGTCTCCACCCCTTTCTGGGCCTCCGTCAGCGCCGCCTGCGCCGCCACGACCGCCTCGTTCTCGGCCTTGACCGCCTCGATGGCGCGGGTGGTCACCGTGTCCCAGATCGAGCGCAGCACGGCCTCGGCCTGCAGGCGCTTGGTGATCTGCGTCTTGAGGGCCTCGTCGAGCTCGAGGTACTCGGGCTCGGTCACCTGGTCCGGCGGCGCGTCCTTCGGCTTCTCCTTCTGGTAGAGGCGGAACTTGTTGAGCTCGTAGTAGCCCTTGACCTCGTCCTCGGAGAACTGCTTGTCGCCGAGTTCCTTGGCGAAGGCCGCGGGGTCGAAGGCCGCGAGCTCGAGCCAGGCGAGGTCGACGCGGTAGCGGGCGCTGTCGAGGAAGCCACGCGCGTTCTGGTCGTCGTGCGAGAGGCCGTTGATCCAGGTCTTGAGATCGTCGTCGCTGACGTCCTTCTGCTCGATCGCGGTCTGGATCGCCTTCTCGTCGATCGCGGCGGTCACGACCGTCAGCAGCTCGACGTCCTTCGCGAGCTGGCCGGCGAGGGAAGCGTCGGTCGTGTCGATCGCGAGTGCCTGCATGCGCACGAAGGTGCCGATGCGCAGCGCTTCGCCGATCACCTTGCGGAACTGCGTGAGGTCGCTGTAGCCACCGATGACGCGCAGGTCCTGCACGTGCGTGGCGCCGAGCGCGCCGCCGATCGTCAGTCCGGTCTGGATCGCCTTCTCGACCTCGTCGTCGGAGTACTCGATCCCGTACTCGATCGCGAGGCGGCGCAGCGCCGCGTAGACCTCGACGCGCGGGTCGTTGCCGTCCGGCTCGAGCAGCGGCGGCACGGCGACGACCAGGTCGCCGAGTCCCCCGCCGCGGGACTCGTCGCGCGCGGTGAGCAGCTGCGCGACGGCGTAGTCCTCCTCCGTGACGCTGACGCTGCGGCCGGCGATGACCATCGTCGGGTACGTCGCGCTCGTCTGCCGCAGGCCCGAGAAGAACTCGAGCATGTTGCCGCTGATCGAGAACGTGACCAGCGCGAAGATGCCGGCCGTGAACAGGATGATGCGCTGATACTTGCGGAAGAAGTCCATCGCGTGACGACGGTGCCGCGGCACGTGATCGCAGGATCGGCGCGAGCACGCGGGTGGCGAACGCTGAACAGGAAAGGCGGGGAGGTTAGCGCGGAACGGGCCGCATTCGTAGCCCGACGATCGCCGCGCCCACAGATTCCGCGGGGCTCGTCGCCGCGCGCGTCGGCGAGGGCGTCAATGGGACGCGGCGCTCGACGGCCCCGCGCCGGATCCCGGGATGGGAATCGCTTCCTCCGCGAGCAGGATCGGGATCTCGTCGTCGACGCGGAAGATCACCCCTTCGGCCTCGCAGACGAGGCCCGCGCCCAGCGGCTGCTCGACGAGGCGACCGGCCCGCGTGCGCAGCGTGCCCCCACGGCGCGCGGACTCGAGCGCGGCGAGTTCGGCGGCGCTCGCGAGGCGCAGGGGATGACGGCCGCCGGGGGAACGCAGCTTGGCGAGGAACGAGGCTTCGAGGGTCATGGGACGCGAGGGCCCTTGGGTCTTGGTCCGCGCACGGCGACCGCGGTCGCCGCACGCCTGGCGCGATGAGGGCGGCAGGAATCGAACCTGCGACCGACGGATTAAAAATCCGTTGCTCTACCGACTGAGCTACGCCCCCGTGGCGAGGGTCCTGCGCCGGCGATCCCGGCGATCCGGACTCACTCGGTCATGATCTCGTTGGTCTTCTTCGCCACGAGATCGTCGATGCGCTTCTCGGCCTCCTTGAGGTGGTCCTGGATGGTCTCCTTGGCCTCCTCGAAGTGGTCCTCCGTGATCTGGTGCGCGCCGAAGACCTGCTCGACCGCCTTGTTCGCGTCGCGCCGCTCGTTGCGCAGGGCCACGCGCGACTGCTCGCCGAGCTCCTTGACCTTCGCGCTGAGCTTCTTGCGCTGCTCCTGCGAGAGCGGCGGGAGCGTGAGGCGGATCGCCTTCCCCTCGACCGAAGGATTGAGGCCCAGGTCCGAGGTCAGGATCGCCTTCTCGATCGCCTTGAGGATCGTGGCGTCGAAGGGCTTGATCACGAGCTGGCGTGGTTCCGGCACCTGGATGTGGGCGAGATGCGCGAGCTGCGAGTGTTTCCCGTAGGCCTCCACGCGCAGATGGTCGACGAGCGCAGGGGATGCGCGGCCGGTGCGGATGCCGGAGAAGACCTCCTGCAGGTGCGAGACGGTCTTGTTGGCGCGCTCCTCGAACTGCGCGAGGATGGTGAATGTCTTCTCGTCCATGGCGATGCCTCCGTGCATCGAAGCGCGGCAGGCGCACCGACGCCACTGCGCAACGCGGGGCAGGCCGCGGATCCGGCGCGCCGATCGCGCGCGACAGCTTCAGGCGCCCCGGGAATTCAGGCTCTCGACACGACCCAGGTGCCGATCGGCTCGCCCTTCAGCGCGCGCTCCATGTTCCCGGGCACGAACATGTCGAAGACCATGATCGGCATGTCGTTCTCCATGCAGAGCGTGAAGGCCGTGCGGTCCATCACCCGGAGATCGAGGTCCAGCGCCTCCTGGAAGGTCGTCTGGGCGATCCGGCGCGCGTTCGGGTCCTTCTTCGGATCCGCGGTGTAGATGCCGTCGACCGTCGTCGCCTTCAGGATCGCGTCGACCCCGAGCTCGGTCGCGCGCAGCGCCGCCGCGGTGTCGGTCGTGAAGTAGGGGTTGCCGGTCCCGGCGGCGAGGATCACGACCCGGCCCTTCTCGAGATGGCGCACGGCGCGGCGACGGATGAAGGGCTCCATCACCATGTTCATCGGGATCGCCGAGAGCGCGCGCGTCTCCGTGCCGGCGCGTTCCAGCGCGTCCTGGAGCGCCAGCGAGTTGATCGCCGTCGCGAGCATGCCCATCTGGTCCGCGGTGGCGCGCCCGGTGCCGAACTCCGCGAAGCGTGCGCCGCGGATCAGGTTGCCGCCGCCGACGACGATCGCGACCTGCACGCCGAGGCGCTTCACGCGCGCGATCTGCTCGGCGATCTCCGTGACGACCGCGGGGTCGACGCCGTGTTCACCCGGACGCGCCAGGCTCTCGCCGCTCAGCTTGAGCAGGACGCGGTGGATGCGCGCCGGGATCCCAGCCACGGTCAGCCTCCGAGTTCCATGCGGACGAAGCGGCGCAGCCGGATGTTCTCGCCGATCTTCGCGACGAGCTCCTTGCACACCGCGCCCGTGGTCTTCTTGTCGTCGTGGATCCAGGGCTGCTCGAGGAGGCAGAGCTCGGCGAAGAACTTGCTCATGCGGCCGTCGACCGCCTTCTCGATGACTTCCTTCGGGCGACCGGCCATCTGCGTCGCGGTCTGCTCGAGCACGATCGAGCGCTCACGCTCGATCTCCGCGGCCGGCACGTCCTGCTGCGCGAGGTAGCGCGGACGGAACGCGGCGACGTGGAGACAGACGTCCCGGCCGAAGGCCTTGAACTCCTCGTTGCGGGCGACGAAGTCGGTCTCGCAGCCGAGTTCGACGAGCACGCCGAGCTTGCCGGTGTGGTGCACGTAGCTGAAGACCTGGCCTTCCGTGGCGTCGCGCTCGCCGCGCGCATCGGCCGCCTTGAGGCCCTTCTTGCGGAGCACATCGACGGCCTTCTCCATGTCGCCGTCGGTCTCCACGAGCGCCTCCTTGCAGTCCATCATCGGCGCACCCGTGCGCTTGCGCAGTGCGGCGACCATCTTGGCATCGATCACGGCCATCGTTCGTTCCTCTCTCGCGTTGCTCTCTCGTCGCTCTCGGATCCACCGCGCGGACGGCGGCCTCGGCCGATCCCTGACGGATCGCCCCGGCACCGCTCGCGCCGTTTTCCATCGCGACCGCCGAACACCGGCGGTCACGGGTCCCACGCTCCACGCGTCCCGCAGCTCACGGAACCCGTGGCCCACGCCGCCGGGCCGGAGCCCGGCGCGCGGTCACGACGGCTCGCCGCCGCCGGGCGCCGGCTCGCCGGCCGGCGCGGCATCGCTCGCGACGCCGCCGACCGAGACGCTCGTCGCCTGACCACCGGCGCGATCCGCGAAGCGCCCACCGGCGCGGCGGCCGAGGCGACCACCGGCCGCATCGGGACGACGCCGGCGATTGCCGCCGCCGCCATCGCGACCGCCCCCACCACCCCCCCCGCCACCGCCGCCACCCCCCCCGGCGCTGGCCGAGCTCGGCCCGCCGCTCGTGCGCCGGCCGGAGACCTCGCGCGTGCGCGGATCCTCGGCGGCGACGCGGCGCGCCTCATGAAGGGTGGCATCGTCGGCCGAAGCGCGGCCCTCGAGCAACGCGTCGACGAGCTTGCCGAGCAGGAGCTGCACCGAGGCCACCGCGTCGTCGTTGCCCGGGACCGGGATGTCGGCGAGCGTCGGATCGCAGTCGGTGTCGAGGATCGCGATGACCGGCACGTTCATGCGCTGGGCCTCCTTCATCGCGTTGTCCTCGCGCCGCGGGTCGATCACGATCATCGCGGACGGCATGCCGTAGAGCTCGCGCACACCCTCGAGGTTGCGCTGGATCTTCCGCATCTCGCGCCGCAGCATCGACTGCGCCTTCTTCTTGTGGCGCTCCATCGTGCCGTCGGACTCCATGCCCTCGAGGTCCTGGAGTCGAGCGAGGCGGTCGCGGACGGTCGCGAAGTTCGTCAGCGTGCCGCCGATCCAGCGCTCGGTGATCGCCGGCATGCCGCTGCGCTTGCTCTCGCCGTCGACCACGGAGCGGATCTGCTTCTTCGTGCCGACGAAGAGCACCTGCCCGCCCATCGCCGCGAGCCGGCGGAGGAAGTGCTGCGCCTGGAGCAGGCCCCGGATCGTCGACTTGAGGTCGATCAGATGGACGTTGTGCCGCTTCCCATGGATGAAGGGCTTCATCCGCGGGTTCCAGCGGCGGGCCTGGTGCCCGAAGTGGACACCGGCGTCGATGAGCTCCTGGACGGTGACGACGGTCACGGGGACTCCGCTATCTCGAGTGCGAGGTTCGACCGGCTCCGACCCTGAGTGGTCCGCAGCCGGTTGCTCGACGCGACCAGGAAGGGCCGCGGCGAAAAGTGGGGCGCGGATTCTATGGAGCGACCGCGGTGGATCAAGCACGGCGAAGAACCTTCTCGGCGGGCAGGCCCGGTCTTGCTGTGGGACCGCGGCGATTGCACTCGCGCAGAGCCACCGCGAGACGGCTAGCATGCTGCGCGTCGAGGAGCCCCCCTCCACAGCCGCAGGTCCGCCCTTGCGCTCTCCCGTACCCGACCCCCACTTCGGTCTCCGCGCCGCGCTGGAACGCGCTGCCGAGGCCGACCCGAGCTCCGGCCCTCCCGGATCGCACGAGCCCGGCGACGCCGAAAGCGAGCCGAGCCCCGCCGCGTTCGTCCCGAGCCACCCGCTGCCTGCCCAGGCCGCGAAGGTGCTCGTCCTCAACCATCACCGCGACCCGCTCGCGGACCTGGTGAGCGCGCTGCGACACCGGGGCTTCGAGGTCACCGAGGCACGCTCGCTCGCCGACACGCAGCAGTTGCTCGACCGCGTCGCTCCCGACCTCGCGATCCTGAACCCGTTGGTGCTCAGGCGCGGCGGGGTGGAGCTCGAGCTCGTCGACCGCCTGCAGCGCAACGGCGTGCCGGTTCCGGTCATCCTCCTCGTCGATGGCCTCCGCGGCCTCGACGTCGCGCGCCGCGCGGACCTGCCCTTCTGCGACTTCCTCCTCAAGCCGCCGGCCATCGACGAGTGCCTGCACCGGGTCGACCTCGCGCTGCGCACGCGCGAGGCCTTCGCGCGCCTTCAGGCGCGTGCGCGCGAACTCGAGGGCCAGGTCACCACCGACCACAAGACCGGCCTCCTGAGCGAGCGCTACTTCCGCCAGGCACTCCAGCTCGAGCACAAGCGCGCGCAGCGGCACACGATGCCGCTCTCGCTCCTGCTGATCGACGTCGACGACTTCAAGAGCATCAACGACTCCACCGAGTACGCGTTCGGCGACGTCGTCCTGCGTCACGTCGCCGAGTCGCTGCGTCGCAACATCCGCGAGACGGACTACGCGGCCCGCTTCGGCGGCGACGAATTCGTGCTGCTGCTGCCGCACACGTCGTCGGCCGAGGCCGTGCAGACCGCCGTGCGCATCAAGAAGCGCATCGCGGAGACCACCGTGCAGGCGCGCGGCTATTCGCAGCGCGTCACGATCTCGATCGGCATCGACACCTTCGACGGCCGCAGCGACACCGATCCCGCCGAGCTCCGCGCGCGCGCGAACAAGGCGCTGCACCAGGCGAAGCGGCGCGGCAAGAACCAGGTCTGGCTGTACACGGCGGGCGATCCCGAGCCGCCGCCACCGACGAAGCGATGAATCTCCTGCTGCTGCGCGCCGACGAGCTCCGCGACGACGGCCGCGCGGAGCTCGACGACCGGCGCGCCGCGCACCTCATCGCGACGCTGGGCGTGAGCCCGGGTCGCACGCTGCGGGTCGGCATCCTCGACGGCGCGATCGGCGAGGCGCTCGTCGAGAAGGTCGAGGGAGCGCGCGTCACGCTGCGCTGCCGCTGCACCGACCCGCCACCGCCGCGCGGCGACGACACGCTGATCCTCGCGGTGCCCCGCCCCAAGGTGCTCGGGCGCTGCATCGAGACCGCCACCGCGCTGGGCTTCGCGCGCATCGTGATCGTGCGCAGCTGGTTCACCGACAAGAGCCATCTCTCGAGCGCGGCGCTGCGCGAGGCGCGCCTCGATGCGCGCGTGCTCGCGGGTCTCGAGCAGTCGCGCCGCACGCTGCGCCCCGCGGTGCACGTCGAGGCGCTGTTCCGGCCCTTCGTCGAGGACCGTCTCGACGCCCTGCTCGGCGCGGCCCGGCGCTACTCCGCGGACCCAGACGCGCCGATCGACCTCGTCGATGCCGCACCGCGCCGGGACGAGGCCTTCGCGCTCGCGATCGGTCCGGAGCGCGGCTTCAACGAGTTCGAACTCGGGCTGCTCGACGCGCACGGCTTCTGCCGCGTGCATGCCGGGCGGCATCCGCTGCGCGTCGAGACCGCCGTGGCCGCGCTGTCCGCGCAGCTCGACGCGCTGCGGCGCGCCGCGGCGGGCGCTCGCGATGCGTGTCGCGACGCAGATCTCCCTGCCGGTCCGTGATCAGAGATCGACGCGGCAGCTCGTCGAGACCTGCAGGAGCGAACCCGCGATGCCGACGCCCTGCGCACGGATCGAGCCGTTGTTGCCACAGCTCACGAACGGCAACGTGATCGGGCCGAAGCTGGCCTGGCTGACGCTGGTCTCGGCGCCACCGAACCAACGCAGGCACGGCGGGGGAGCGACGGTGAGCACCGGCCCGAGCACGACGAAGGGCATGAGGCAGAAGATCTGCGACGAGTCGGGCGTCAGCAGGTTGGGCGGCAGGGGCAGCCCGGGACAGAGCTCGAAGCCGAGCAGCAGGAAGTACGCCGACCCCACCGGCAGGCTGCTCTGCACGTTGAAGCCCAAGGCGTCGCCCACCGACGCGTCCGGCCAGATGCCCGCATAGCCGAAGTTGGGGTTGTTGCCGGCCGCGCCACCCGTGAAGCGGAGGGGATTGTCCGCGTACGGCTGCATCGTGTCCTCGCGGTACCGCCCGCCGATGTTCCAGGCGCGATTGAGCGTGCCGAGGTGGACGGTGCTCGGCGCGCCGCCGACGAAGCCGACGTCCCAGCCGAGGTTGGTGCTGTGGATGGGGCTGCCCGCGGGATAGGGCGACGCCGGGTAGGGCACGCAGCTCGGGCAATGCAGCTCGTTCGCGCTGATGTGCACGGAGATGCCGTCCGTCGGCCAGCTCGGAACCGCGGGCAGGCCGAAGCCGAGGTAGATGTCACCGGCCGGCGACGAGCAGATCCCCGGCAGCACGCAGGGCGTCGCCAGCGTGATGGTCAGCTTCATCGCGACGACGCCCGTGCCGCCGAACGGGATCGGCGCCAGCGGGAGCGAGCAGATCGCCCCGGCCATGTTCGGCGAGTTGGGAGGCACCCCGTCGCCGCGGATCTCGAGCGTGATGGGGCCCTCGGCCGTGGTGGCGTCCTGGTCCTGGATCACCGCGGTCACGCTGTAGAGCATCGTCGCCCCGCAGAGCTGATCGGCGGGGACGCGCTGGAGCACCATCTTCTGCGCGGTGCCGCCGACACCGCGCGACGTGAACTCCGTGGTCCCGTCGTAGTGGTACATGAGGTTGCCCTGGCTCGGGGCACGGGTGGGCAGTGTCAATGCCGAAAGGACGACGCCGAGTCGAATGAGGTTTGTCATGGTGGATCGATGGCAGGGGTAGTCCCGGGTTGCCACGGAGCCGCATTGCGTTCGCCTCGGGACGCAGACGAGAAATCGCGCCCCGTGCGACGACTCACAGGCCGCGCGCACCCCATCGACAGCATTGCGCGATCCCAAGCACTGGCGTGGTGGCACCGGTGCGGACGATCGCGATGGAGTCCACCCGTCCTGGCGACTCGCAGGTCACCGGTCGGAACCGGACTACGACGTCCCGCTGCCGTCGCGTGTTCCGCGATCGGCGCGGCGGCCGACGAGTCCCGGCCGCGCGGCTCCTCGCAAAGCGCACGGACGGCCGCTCACCGCGTTCCCCGCCTCACCCAGCCCTGCCGCTTGAACCACAGCCACATGAGCGCCGCGCACAGCGCCATGCCTCCCATCACCACCGGATAGCCATAGCGTGCCCGCAGCTCCGGCATGTTGAGCGACGAGCTGTCCGGGTCGAAGTTCATCCCATAGACGCCCACGACGAAGGTCAGCGGGATGAAGATCGTCGAGATGATCGTCAGCACGCGCATGATCTCGTTCATGCGGTTGCCGACGAGGGACACCTGCAACTCCATCAGGCCCGCGGCCACGTCGCGGAGCTGCTCCAGCTGGTCGAGGACCTGCACCGTGTGGTCGTAGCAGTCGCGGAAGAAGACGCGGGTCTCCTCGTCGACCAGGTCGAATTCGCCGCGCGCGAGGCGATTGGCGAGATCGCGATGCGGCCAGACCTCGCGGCGCAGGATCGACAGGTCGCGCTTGAGCTCGTAGATGCGCGCGAGCCAACCCTCGCCCTGGCGACGCATCGTCTCCGCCTCGAGCTGGTCGAGACGATCGCCCGCGAACTCGACGACCGGGAAATAGGCGTCGAGCACCGCGTCGAGCAGCGAATAGAACAGGTAATCCGCACCGTCCTTGTGCATGCGGCCGCTGCCGCGCAGCACGCGCTCACGCACCGACTCGAGCAAGGGCGACGGCATCTCCTCGAAGGACACGCAGAAGCGCGAGCCCAGGTAGACCGTGACCTGTTGGGTGCGGTGCAGACCGTCCTCCCCCGGCGCACGCAGCACCGCGAAGAGATGCTCGCCGTATTCCTCGAGCTTGGGCCGCTGATGCGTGTGCACCACGTCCTCGAGCGCGAGGGGGTGCATCCCGACCGCGGCGGCGACGCCGTGCAGGAGCTCGCGATCGCCGAGGCCCTGCACCTGGATCCAGAGCACGGGGTGCTCCGCGAGGCGCGCGCCGAGTTCGGCGAGGGGCACATCGTCGAGTTCCTGGCAACCCTGCGCGCCGTACGCGACGACGCGCATCCGGGAAGGCAACGCCTTCGGATCCAGCACCGGTGAACCCGGCGCGTGTCCGGGCAAGGTGCGGCGCCGCGGCGGTCGCGCGGCGCGCCGCAGGCTGCGCCCGTTCTCGGCGACACGCTCGCCGTTCGTGCGCGGTTGCGAGGGCTCGTTCAAGGCGCAGCGAGGCTAGCCCGACGACCGGCGCCGGGCGAACTGCTAAACCCATCGCGCATGCGGCTCCTCGCCTCCGCCCTCGCCCTCGCCCTGACCGCATCGGCCTCCGCCCAGTCGCCCGACGGCCCCGCGCCGGAGGCGGAGGCGAGGCGCAGCAGCGACCCGCTCGCCGTCCGCTACGAACTCGGCAAACGCCTGCGTCGCTTCGAACGCGCCTGGGAGGGACTCGCCCCGGACTCACCCGACCGCGTCGCCGCCGCCGCGGCGATGCAGGGCGCGGTGCGTCGCTTCTTCGGGCTGGATCTGGCGGGCGTCGGCGCCGAGCTCGACCGCGGCCTGCTCGCGATGCTCGGCGAGAGCGCGGCCGACGACGGCGCCGCGGACCTGCTGGCGTTGACACCGCGGCCGCAGGCCCGCGTACTCGCGCCGGGTGAGGAGCTCGTCGTCGTGATCGAGTCCGGCTCCGGAGACGAACCGGGCCCGGCCTTCGAGCTCGAGCTGAGCGGCCTCGGCGCGACACACGCGCAGCGCATCGACGCGAGCGCGCGCTGGCCGCTCCGCGTCGCCCTGCGCGCCCCCGCCGCGGTCGGCGACTACGCGCTGCACACCCGCTTCGTGCGCGGCGGGCGTGGAATCGCCTTCCCCGAGCAGACGATCAGCGTCGTGGAGGACGCGGCCGATCGGCTCGCGGCGCTCGACGCCGCGCTGCGCGGCGAGGCCCGCGGGCGAGCGCTCGAGCGCGCGAGCCTGGATGGCCAGCTCCGCCTCCTGCGCCCCCTGCTCGCGGGGCGCGGCGCCGAGACGGACTACCCCGCCGCCCGCCTGCTCGCCGAGGCCGAGACCCTCGCCGCCGCGCTCGCGACGGACGGAGCGGTGTACGACGCGCGCTGGCACGGCGAGACCTGGCTGCGCGTGCCGCTCGGTCGCCGGACCGTGATCGCCCGCGTCCTCGTTCCCCCGCGCGCGGCGGAGCAGGCGGGACCCCGCCCCATCGTGCTGGCGCTGCACGGCATGGGCGGCAGCGAGAACCTCTTCTTCGACGGCTACGGCGACGGCGCGATCACCCGGCTCTGCGCGGCGCGGGGCTGGGTCCTCGTCGCGCCGCGGATGCTGAACGCGGCCGACGCAGCGGCGCTGCTCGACCTCGTCGCGGAGCGCTTCGCCGGCGACCGCGACGCGGTCTACGTCGTCGGCCATTCGATGGGCGCCGCCACCGCGATCGCCGCCGCGCAGCGTCCGGGCAGCCGCTTCCGCGCACTCGCGGCGCTCGGCGGCGGCGGCAGCCTGGAGCGTCCCGCGGAACTCGCCGGCCTGCCGGTCTTCGTCGGTGTCGGCAGCGAGGACTTCGCACTCGGCGCCGCCCGCAACCTCGCACGCGGTTTGCGCCGCGCCGGACTCGAGCGGGTCGAGCTCCGCGAGTACGCCGGCATCGAGCACATGCTGATCGTCCAGGACGCGCTCGACGACGTCTTCGCGTTCTTCGCGCGCTGAGCGGTCGCGCGGCGGCGCCACGGCGTCGTTCCGCCGTGCCACCCGCGGCCCTATAAGCGGGGATTCACACGAGCCGCCCCGCCGCGGCCGACGCGCTGATGACGACGTCCACCTTCGACGCTCTCTTCCCCCGCTCCGATGCCTTCGCCGACCGCCACCTCGGGCCGCGCCGCAAGGACCTGCCGCGCATGCTCGAGACCCTCGGTCTGCGCTCGCTCGACGATCTCGTCGCGAAGGCGCTGCCCGCCGCGATCCGCTGGCACGGCGAACTGGCCGTGCCGGCCGCCGCAGGCGAACACGAGGCGATCGCCGAGCTCCGCGCGCTCGCCGACAAGAACGAGGTCTGGCGCAGCTATCTCGGCATGGGTTACCACGGCACGCTCACGCCGCCGGTGATCCTGCGCAACGTGCTCGAGAACCCGGGCTGGTACACGCAGTACACCCCCTATCAGGCCGAGATCAGCCAGGGCCGCCTCGAGGCGCTGCTCAACTACCAGACGCTGATCCTCGAGCTGACCGGTCTCGACTGCACGAACGCGTCGCTGCTCGACGAGGGCACGGCCGCCGCCGAGGCGATGACGATGTTCCACCGCGCGCTCGGCGCGAAGGCCGAGGGGCGCAGCGTGTTCCTGGTCTCCGACGACTGCCACCCGCAGACGGTCGACGTCGTGCGCATGCGCGCCGAACCGCTGGGCTTCGAGGTGCGGACCGGGGACCCGCGCACGTGGAACGTCGGCAGCGAGGTCTTCGGCTGCCTCGTGCAGTGGCCGGGCAGCAGCGGGCGCATCGACGAGCTCGCGCCGATCGCCGAGCGCGTCCACGCGGCCGGCGCCTTGCTCGCGGTCGCGGCGGACCCGCTCGCGCTGGTCCTCCTCGAGGCTCCGGGACGCCTCGGCGCCGACGCGGTCGTCGGGTGCATGCAGCGCTACGGCGTGCCGATGGGCTACGGCGGCCCGCACGCCGGCTACCTCGCGACCAAGGACACCTACAAGCGCACGATGCCCGGGCGCATCATCGGCGTGACCCGTGACGCCCGGGGCGGCCGCGCGCTGCGCATGGCGCTCCAGACGCGCGAGCAGCACATCCGCCGCGAGAAGGCGACCTCGAACATCTGCACGGCGCAGGTGCTGCTGGCGGTGATGGCCTCGACCTACGCGGTCTGGCACGGACCGGAAGGCCTGCGCGGCATCGCGAACCGCGTGCGCGGAGCCACCGGCATGCTCGCCGGAGCGCTCACCCAGCTCGGCTGCAAGCTCGGGAACGACGTCTACTTCGACACGCTGCGCGTGCGGCCCGGTCGCGGCGATGCGAGGAGCGTGCTCGCGGCGGCGGCGAAGTTGCGGATCAACCTCCGCGAGTTCGGCGACGGCAGCCTCGGCATCGCGCTCGACGAGACCGTCACCGAACGCGATCTCCGCGACCTCGTGTCGTGCTTCGGCGGCGACGGCAGCAAGCTCGACCTCGCCGCGCTCGCCCGGCAGGTCCCGCCGCTGCCCGCGCACGCGGCGCGCAAGGGGGCGATCCTCACGCACCCGACCTTCAACAGCTACCACGCCGAGCACGAGCTCCTGCGCTACCTGCACCGTCTGCAGAGCAAGGACCTCTCGCTGACGACGTCGATGATCCCGCTCGGCTCGTGCACGATGAAGCTCAATGCGACGGCGGAGATGATCCCCGTCACCTTCGGCGGCTTCGGCAATCTGCATCCGTTCGTGCCGGCCGCGCAGGCCCAGGGCTACGCCGAGCTGAACCGCAACCTCGCCGCGTGGCTCGCGTCGATCACCGGCTTCGCCGGCTGCAGCCTCCAGCCCAACGCCGGTTCCCAGGGTGAATACGCGGGCCTGCTCGTGATCCGCGCCTGGCACCGCAGCCGGGGACAGGAGCAGCGGAGCGTCTGTCTGATCCCGAGCTCCGCGCACGGCACGAATCCGGCGAGCGCGGTCATGGCGGGCATGAGCGTGGTCGTCGTGCGCTGCGACGAGCGCGGCAACATCGACGTCGACGACCTGAAGAGCAAGGCCGCCGAGCACCGCAACGAACTCGCGGCGCTCATGGTGACCTATCCCTCGACGCACGGCGTCTTCGAGTCCGCGATCAAGGACATCTGCAAGGTCGTCCACGAGCACGGCGGGCAGGTCTATCTCGACGGCGCGAACATGAACGCGCAGGTCGGCCTCTGCCGACCCGGCGATCTCGGCGCCGACGTCTGCCACCTGAACCTGCACAAGACCTTCTGCATCCCGCACGGCGGCGGTGGCCCGGGCATGGGTCCCATCTGCGTCGCGCCCCACCTCGTCCCCTTCCTCCCCGGTCATCCCGTGGTGAAGACCGGCGGGTCCTCGGCCATCGGCGCGGTGTCGGCGGCCCCCTTCGGCAGCGCCTCGATCCTGCCGATCAGCTACGCCTACATCCGCATGATGGGCCCGCGCGGCCTCGCGGAGGCGACGCAGATCGCAATCCTCAACGCGAACTACGTCGCCGAGCGTCTGCGCGGCCACTACGAGGTGCTCTACCGCGGCGAGCAGGGCCTGGTCGCCCACGAGTGCATCCTCGATTGCCGCGGCTTCGAGAAGAGCGCCCACGTCACGGTGGCCGACATCGCGAAGCGCCTCATGGACTACGGCTTCCATGCGCCGACGATGTCCTTCCCCGTCGCCGGCACGCTGATGGTCGAGCCGACCGAGAGCGAGTCCAAGGAGGAGCTCGACCGCTTCTGCGACGCGCTCATCGCGATCCGGGACGAGATCCGCGCGATCGAGCGCGGCGAGCTCACGCGCGACGAGAGCGCGCTCGCCCACGCCCCGCACACGATGGCCGACGTGATGCAGCCCGAGTGGAGCCGCAGGTACACCCGCGAGCAGGCCGCCTTCCCGGCGCCCTGGCTGCGCGCGCACAAGTACTGGCCCACGGTCTCGCGCGTCGACGACGTCTACGGCGACCGCAACCTCGTCTGCACCTGCCCGCCGGTCGAGTCGTACGCGTGAGCGAGGCCGCCGCGACGCCGCTGCGCGTCCTCTGGCTCGACGAGGAGCTCGTCGTCGTCAGCAAGCCCGCGCACATGGCGGTCCATCGCGGCGGCAACATCGGCAAGGACGAGCCGGTGCTCCTGCAGTCGTTGCGCGACCAGATCGGCAAGCACCTCTATCCGGTGCATCGCCTCGACCGCCCCACCTCGGGGATCGTCGCCTATGGCCTGACGAGTGCGATGGCCGCGCGCCTGCAGGAGAACCTGCACGCGCCCAAGGCGCGCAAGGAGTACCTCGTGCTCGTCCGTGGCACGCCGCCCGAGGAGTTCGTGAGCGAGCGCCCGCTCAGCGACGAGAACGACCAGCCGCAGCCGGCGCGCACCGAGTTCCGACGGCTCGCGGTGCTCCCGCGGAGCAGCCTGCTCTGCGCGCGCCTCTGCACGGGGCGCATGCACCAGATCCGCCGTCACCTCGCGCACCTCGCGCACCACGTCCTCGGGGACACGAACTACGGCAAGGGCCGCATCAATGCCTGGTTCCGCGCGACCTATGGTCTGCCGCGTCTCTTCCTGCACGCCTGGCGGCTCTGCATCCGCCACCCGGCGAGCGATGCGCCGCTCGAGCTGATCGATCCCCTGCCCGAAGACCTGCGCCTCGTGCTCGGACGGATGCCGGAGATGCCCCGCGAGCTGCTGGACGGCCTGGGCGCATAGCCCCGTCCGCAGCGCCGTGTCGTCGGAGCTCCCGCCGCAGCGGATTGCCTCGCTATCGTGGGCCGGCGGCAATTCCGCCGCTTCGCGTCACCCGCCATGAAGACCGCCGCCATCGCCCTCGCCGCCCTCCTCCTCGGCGCGCTCGCGCCGTCACAGACACCCGTCTTCTTCTCCGACTTCGACGCAGCGGTCCCTCCCGAGATCCAAGCGGGCACGGCGCAGCTCACCGGGGTGCAGGGTTACGCCGGCCTCGGCATGACCGGTGACCAGTTCGGCGGTTCGTTCCTGCGGAGCGAGACCGGCAACACCGTGCGCCTCGTGCTCACCGGTCTGCCGCCGCACAATGCGATCAGCCTGGACTTCCTCTTCGCGGCGATCGACTCGCTGGACGGCACCGGCTCCTTCCCCGCCGGCGACTTCTTCCGCGTGACCCTCGACGGCGTGCCGATCCTCCGCGAGTCCTTCGCGAACGCGACGCCCCAGCAGATCCAGAGCTACGTCCCGCCGCCCGGCGTCCAGCTCGCGCGGCGCGTCGACCTCGGCTTCAGCGGCCCCGGCAGCTACTACACGGACAGCGCCTACGACCTGGGGAGCGACCCCGTCTTCTCCCTCATCCCGCATCAGGGCAGCAGCGCCACCTTCGCGTTCGTCATCGAGGGGCAGGGGATCCAGTCGCTGGGCGACGAGTCGTGGGCCATGGACCGGGTCGCGGTGCACGTGCAGACGCTCGTCCTCGGCTCGGTGAGCGCCTATGGGACCTCGTGCGGGCCGGTCCTCTCCGCGAGCTCCGCGCCGCGGATCGGCCACGCCGCGAACTTCGTGCTCGACGCCGAACCGGCGGCCACGGTGCAGAGCTCCCTGGCGATCGGTGTGTCGAACACGAACCTCGGCTTCTTCACGCTGCCGTGGAACCTGGACTTCCTCGGTTTCACCGGCTGCTGGCTCGAGCAGGACCTGGCGCTCAGCAGCGGCCTGCCGATGACGCGCGTGCCGTTGCCGGCGCGCTTCAGCCTCCTGATCCCGAACGACCCGACCCTGGTCGGGGCCGTGTTCTTCGCGCAGGGCTGGTCCTACGCGCCCGGCGTCAATCCCGGCGGCATCGTCTTCAGCGGCGGTCTGCGCGTGTCGATCGGCCAGTGACGAATCCTGAAACCCTGGACGACGCGACGGACGTGACCCGGGACGCCGCGGCCGGTCCGCGGGCGCGCGCGATCCACCTGGCCCCGGGAATGCCCCGCAGCCCATGAGCTCCCCGTCCAAGCCCCTCTCGCTCCTCGCGTCGCTCGCCGTCTTGCTGCTCGCAATGAGCCAGGGCGGACTCCACGCGCAGGAACGGTTGATCCCGGTCGAGGGCATCGACCCTCGCCGGGACACGCTCCTGGCCTGGGACTCCGCGCGGCAGCGCGTCGTCGCCTACGGCGGCGTCACGGCGACACCCGTCGGCTCGGGCGGACCCGTCGGCAGCCAGACCCTCGAGTGGGACGGACAGGAGTGGACCCGGCGCCGGCCGCTCCACAGTCCCCCGGCGCGGACGCTCGGAGGGCTGGCCTACGATGCCGCGCGCGCCGAATGCGTGCTCTTCGGCGGGGCGGGATATCGGAACGACACCTGGGTCTGGGACGGCGTGGATTGGACCGAGCGCCTGCCCGCGACCCGTCCGAGTGGCCGGGTCCGACACGCGCTCGCCTACGACCCGATCCGCCGGCGGACCCTGCTCTTCGGCGGCCTCGTCCAGAGCGGCGGAGCGCTGGGCACCTGGGAGTGGGATGGCAGCAACTGGCTCCAACGCACGCCGGCGCTCGCACCGGCGGTCCGGAGCGCGCATCAGATGGCCTTCGATCCGCGCTCACGGCGGATCGTCCTCTTCGGCGGCGATGACCCCGCGGGGAACTTCCTGCAGGAGACCTGGAGCTGGGATGGCGTCGTCTGGACCCGCCACGCACCGCTGCACCAGCCCTCCCAGGGTGGCCCCGTGCTCCTGGCCACCGACGAGGGGCGCGGTCGCCTGCTCGCCGTCGCGAACCAGAGCGCTCTCGTGCTGGACCCGGTGCTCGTGCACGAATGGAACGGCACGGATTGGATCCCCGTGCCGATCCCCTCGGCCAAGCTGGGCAGCCTCGCGCGCCTGGGCCTCGTCTGGGACGGCAATCGCGGCACGCTCCTCGTGCCCTTCGGCCGCGACGCGGCGCCCACCTGGGCCTTCGACGGCACCCATTGGAAGCTCGCGCACCTGGCCCCGCGGACCGCGCTCGGCGCCATCGTCACCGACACGCGCCGCAATCGCGCCGTGCTCATCAGCCCGAACTCGTATCACGACCAGACGGAGACCTGGGAATGGGACGGATATCGCTGGCAGCCGCTGCTCGGCAGCGGCGTCGGCCTCGCCCAGCGCGTCTCGTTCGCGGCCTGCTTCGACGTCCTGCGTGGTCAGACGCTGATCTTCGGCGGCATCACGAACAGCGCGCCCCTCGTGCGCCATGCGGACCTGCGGGCCTTCGACGGGCAGAGCTGGCGGACGATCGATCGCGGCACGGGACCCTCCGGACGCTCGGGTGCCGCCATGGACTTCGAACCCGCATCCGGGACGGTGATCCTCTTCGGCGGCACCGACGCCAACGGCTATCTCGACGACACCTGGCGATGGAACGGGCTGGGCTGGACCCGGCTCAATCCCCGGAACCGCCCCGCGCCGCGCGCGGGAGCGGCCTTCACCATCGACCCGGTCCGCGGGCGCGGCATCCTGACCGGCGGCATCCCGAACTCCGACCGCTGGGAATGGACCGGAACGGATTGGGTGCCGAGCGGGCTCGTCAATCCGCCGCCCAGCCCCGTCACCAACGCCTATTCGACCTGGGATCCCGTCCGCAATGCCGTGGTCATCGGCGACGTCAACGGCCTCTGGAGCTACGCGGGCAACACCTGGTCGCCGATCACGACGGATCGGATCTTCAGCGTGACCGGTCTGGGTTTCGACCCGCTCCGCAACCGCGTGCTCGTGAAGCCGAGCGGCATTGCGGACACGTGGCTCCTCACCGACAGCCCGTCGGCGACGAGTCGCTTCGGCGCCGCCTGCGCATCGAGCGCCGGCACACCCGAACTCGACGCGGACAGCCTGCCGGTCCTCGGCAACCCGGGCTTCGAGATCGAACTCGCCCGGCTCCCCCCCGCGGCGCCGGGTCTGCTGTTGCTGTCGGCGAGCACGTCGACGCTGACGATCGGCTCCTGCCAGGTGCTCGCCGGCATCCTCGCGTCCCTGCCCCTGCCCGCGGTGAGCCCGCAGGGTCAGGCGCGGGTGCGATTCCCGATCCCCTTCGACCCGAGTCTGCTCGGCGTGCCCTTCTCGATGCAGGCCTTCGTCGTCGACGTCCAGGGCGTCGGCGCCGCGTGGTTCGCGACGAGCGTGGGGCTCAGGGTGGCGATCGGGGATTGAGCGCGCGCGCCCCGCGCCGCGGCAGGCCGACCAGCACCAGGCCCGCGATCGCCACGCACGCGTAGCACGCGAGGTGCACGCGGGATTGGGCCGCGAGCCAGGCCTCGAGGTGCCCCTCGCCTGTGTGCGCGAGCCGCCGCTGGATCGCGATGCCGTCGATCAGCGCCACCACCAGCGCCAGCGCACCGAGCCCGCGGATCGCGAGGGCCGCGGACCGTGCGAGCGGCCGGCTGCCGGCGACGACGAACGCGGCCGCGACGAAGAGCGGAAGCGTGATCCAGAGGTCGCCGTGCACGCGGGTCTCGCTCCACCCGAGCGCGGCGAGGCCGGCCGGCACGAGCGTCGCGAGGACGCCGGCAGCGATTGCCGCGACGCGGACGGTGTCGGTTGCGGTCACGCGGCGCGGAGCATGGACCCGATCGGCCGACGCGGCAATCGCTCAGCCGGCCGCGACGGCGACGAGCAGTTCGGCGAGCGCGGCCGGCTGCACGTTCTGCGGACAATGGCCGGTCGGGATCACGATCGGCTCGACGCCGAGCACACGGCGCGCGCGCGCCGCGCACCACGCCGCGGACAGCGTGCGGTCGTGCGCGGCCACGATGGCCGCCGCGCGGACGGCCGGCAGAGCGGCGTAGGGCGCGGGCTCTTTGACGATCGAGCGCGAGTCGATCGCGTCGAGTCCCGCGAGCGACCAGGCCATCGCCTCCGGAGCGCCATCGTGGAACAGGAACTCGCGCGCGAGCGCTTCCCGCTGGGCCGGGTCTCCCCAACGCGCGCCCGCCGCGATCCAGGACGGCTCGAACATCGCCGGCTCGGCGGCGAACTGCTCGCGCACGCTCGCACCCGGCTGCGGGATCACCGCCGCGAGGTAGACGAGGGCGCGGCAGGGTCGGCGCTCGGCGACCAGGGGCAGGAAGATCCCGCACAGCGAGTGCGCGACGACGACGGCGTCGGGATCGTCGAAGGTCGAGGCGATGACGTCCGCGAAGTCCGCGAGCCGCAGGCCGGCGGTCTTCGGCAGCTCCGGCGCCACGCTCGCGTGCCCGCGCGCGGTCAGCTCCGCGCGCACGCGATCCCAGCAGGAGGCGTTCTGACCGGAGCCATGGACGAGCACGAACCGGGGCATGCGCGGAGCATGCGCGGGACATGCGCGGGGCGCCCCGTCGGACGCAGAAACCTGTCGGGCTGCCGGCAGATCGCGCGTCCGTGAGCGCCATGCTCCTCTCCCGCCCGCTCCAGCTCCTCCTCGCCCTCGCCGCGACGGCGGTCGCGGCTCCCCGCGCGGCCGCCCAGGGCGCCGCGATGCCCGCGCTGCGGGCCGAGCCCTTCGTCGGTGTCCAGGTCGATCCGGGCATGACGCCCGGCGCGATCTGGGCGCGGGGCCCCGCTTGGAAGGCCTGCTTCGACTCTCGCGAGGTCCGCTTCGTCCCGGTCTTCGGTGCCGCGAACCCGCGCTCTCATCGCTTCGCGATGAGGCTCTCCGCCGCGGGCGGACCCATCAGCCCCAGCTCGGTGGGCACGACGGTGAGCTACGCACGCGCCG
>JADLHO010000004.1 GCA_020848735.1 Planctomycetota bacterium
AGACGGCATGAACAAGACCATCGGTCAGCCGTGTGCGGGAAAACCGCACGCACGGTTGGAAAGGGGGGCTTGGTTGCTGCGGGCTTGCTTCTTCAACAAGGTCCTGTAACCAAGCTCTACCAATGTCGTACCGGGTGGAACTGCCGGTGTTCTGCGGTCCCCTGGACCTGCTCCTGCACCTCGTGAAGCAGCAGGAGCTCGATATCCACGAGATCCGCATCGCGGCGATCCTCGACCAATACCTGAAGCACCTCGAGCTGCTGCGCGAACTCGACCTCCAGGACCTCGGCGACTTCCTCGTCATGGCGAGCACGCTGATGGAGATCAAGTCGCGCGAGATGCTGCCCAACGAGGCGGTGGAGGTCGAACAGGAGCTCGACCCGCGCGACGACCTCATCCGCCGGCTGCTCGAATACAAGCGGTACCGCGACGTCTCGCGCCGGCTCGAGCGCCTGGCCCAACGTCGCGCGCGCATGATCGACGTCGCCCTTCCCCTGCCGGGCGAGGTGCAGGCCGCGCAACGCCGCCTCGAAGAGGAGGCCGAGACCCTCGACCTCGGCGAGGTCGAGATCTGGACCCTCACGGCCGCGTTCGCCAAGCTGCTCGAGGAGACGGGGCGCCAGAAGCAGACCATGGAGATCGGCATCGATCGCCGCGGCATGCACTTCTATGTCGACGCGATCCTCCAGCGCGTGCGAGGCGAGAAGGAGGTCCCCTTCGTCGGGCTCTTCGATCGCAAGGACGGCCGGCTCGCGCTCATCGGCACCTTCATCGCCATCCTCGAGATGATGAAGCAGGGCGTGCTCCGCGCCTGGCAGGGCGCATCGCACGGCGAGATCCTGGTCGTCTTCAAGGGCGGCGAGACCCTCACGGCCCAGCAGATCCTCGCGGGCGGCGAACGCCTGGACGAGGTCGGGCCGGCTCCCGGCGGCGCGGCGATGGAGAACGAGCGCGGGGTCGGCGACGAGGAAGACCTCGAGACTCCGGCTCAGTAGACGACGTTCGCGCACGGCGCGCCGCGGAGCCCGTGCCGTCGAACCCGATCGCGGTCATCTGCGCGGCGAGGCCGCTGCCGCCCAGGATCGAGCGGGCGCTCGCGTCGAGGGGCAGGTTCAGATGGGCGACGCCGCTGCCGTTGGCGCTCACGACGCCGAGCAGCATCGAGTCGTTGAGGCAATAGGCGCCGGTCGAGCCGGGGAAGATCGAGTTCAGGGCCAGCAGGTTCGTCCGCAGGCCATTGAAGCTGATGAGGAAGAGCACCGGCTGGCCGGCCATGCTCGTGTCCGCATAGCGGTAGCCGGGAGTGTCGGCGCGGCCGGCGTTGAAGCCGTTCACGTCCGGGTGCAGTCCCGAATAGAAGCCGGCGATGCCCGGTGCGGTGTTGCTCGAGGGCATGGTGCTCTGATTGGTGATCGTCGTCGCCATTCCCGCGGCGCCGTGCACGATCGGATCGCACATGAGGTAGCGCCGCGAGAACAGCACGGTCGTGGCGAGGTCGATGGACCCGTACAGGTACGTGTCGCTCGTCGGCGTCGACGTGTCGACGGCCGGGCCTCCCAGGTCGCTCGTGCCGGCGACGACCTCCGAGCGGACGCACCAGAACCACATGCCGGTGGCCTCCGAGGGCGGCCTGGCCGCGATCTCGCAGCCGATGAACGAGTCTCCGGTCTCGGCGAGACCGAAGGGTTCTCCGAAGTTCACGCGCGCCTCGAAGGTACCGACGGCCGGCTGCGGGATCGGTGCCGTGAGCACGACGTAGCTTGCCCAGAGCGGCAGATCGGGCGACGGGCCCTGGTTCGCGGCCGCGAATGCGAAGGCCTCGACCCCGGGGTTCTCGAAGTCGTACGTGAAGCAGGTGAGGCCCGTGAGCCACTTGCCGCTGTTGTCGTGGTCGTAGCCGAGCGCCCGGTACTCGTCGTGGTCCCAGCGGTTCAGGCAGACGCTGCCCGAGGCCGTGCTGGTGCGCGTGAGCCAATTGGTGCTGCCGCCCCCGGTCTCGAGGCCCATGTCATTCTGGGCCGGGAGGGTCGGGAGCAGGACGCAGGCAGCGAGCATGCTCTGGCAAAGGATCTGCGAGCCGGCGGAGCGGATGCGGGAGAGAGCGCGGTGCGTGTGCATGGAGCCTCGGTCGGGACTGCTGTCCGGACCAAGGCGCGGAGGGCATCCGAGAATCCCGGACCCGCGCCGCCCCGAACCCGCGCCACCCCGGACCCGCGCCGCCCCGGACCCGCGCCACCACGGGCTCAAGCCTGGTCGGGGTCGCCTTCGGGCGCCTTGCCGATCCGACCGTCGAGCTTGCCGTCGAGCGCATCGAGCGCCTCGGCCTTCGCCGACAGCTCTGCCGCGGAGAGCACAGCCTTGGCGATGCAGAGTTCGGCCAGGCTGCGCAAGAGGAGGGTCGCCTCATCCAGGTCCTGTTCGAGCTGCGCGACGCGCTCCGCCATGGTGGTGAGCTCCTGGCGCTGCGAGCGCGCATTCCGTCGCTGGATCCGGTCGCGGCGCCGCAGATCGTCGTCGAGTCGATTGAACTCGCGGGCGGTCCAGAAGTCGTGGAGGAGGAAGCGTGACCAGGTCATGAGGCGGCACGCTACCGCGCGAGGATGCACGCATTCCCGGCCCCGGTCCGCGGGCCTCAGAGCGCGGCGGCGCGCGGTGCTCCGGTGGCCCCCAGCGCGCGGGCGAGGTCTTCGCTGCGGACGCGGCGGAACGCGTCCTCCTCGTCCCAGCACCAACGCCCCCAGAGCTCGGCGCTGCCGAGCGCCTGGGGGAAATACGGGGCGGGGACCTCGAGCGTGCGCGGGCAGAACCACGTGCGGGTGCCGTCGTCGAGCAGGCTGAAGGCCGGCACGCAGCGGTGCTGGATCAGCCGGACCGCCGTCTCGACGCGCGCCGCCCGTGGGCCATGGATCGCGACGAGCAGGCTCGGATAGGGCGCGGCCGCGCGCGCGAGCGCGACGCCCGGCGGCGGCTCGATGGCCTGGCTCGCGACGGGTTCGAGGGCGAGGCCGTCGAGGAAGGGGAGGCGCTCACCGAGCAGGTGCGCGTGCGCCCGGACGATCGAAGCCGCGGCGCCGATCGAGTTCACGAGCAGGGTCGCGCCGGCGCGCTCGGCGAGCGCCGTGCCCGCGTCGAGCAGGACGGCATCGGCCTCGCGGACGAATGCGTCGCGCCACACGACCAGTTGCCGCGGCCCGAAGGGGTGGCGGTTCGGGGTGAGCGCGACGCCCGCGCCCCGCCAGAGCGCCTCCTCCGCGATGATGCGCGCCGCGAAGTCGGGGGCGCAGGCGGGCCGCGTCTCGATCGGGCGGCCACGGCGATGGCGGCGCTCGGGCAGCCAGAGCAGCTCGACTTCGGCGCCGAAGAGCGGCAGCGTCCGGCGCGCCGCTGCCGCGAAGGCGACGGGCGGAAGCAGTGCGAAGGGGTCGCCGGGGAGGGAGCTCATGGTCTGGCGCGCGGTTTGCGGCACCGCGTGATGGCCGCTAGCCTGCCCATCCCTGCATCCGCCGTCGAGTTCGAGATCGCGGTACGTCCCGTTCGAGAGTGAGCCGTCCCACCTTGCGCATCGTCTTCTTCGGCTGCGGTGAATATGCGTGCCCCTCCCTGGATGCCCTGCTCGCCGCGGGCATCCGACCCGAGTTGGTGGTCACCAAGCCCGACTCGCCCAAGGGCCGCGGGCGCAAGATCTACCCGGCCGAGGTCCGACTCCACGCCGAGGAGCTGAAGCTGCCGGTCGCCCAGCCGAGCGACCCCCACTCCCCCGAGTTCGTGGCGCAGCTCCGCGAGCTGAAGCCGACGGTCGGCCTCGTGGTGAGCTACGGCGTGATCCTGAAGCCCGAGCTGATCACGCTTCCCGAGCACGGGATGCTCAATGCCCACGCCTCGCTGCTGCCCGAGTACCGCGGCGCGGCGCCGATCGAGCACGCCGTGCGGGCCGGTCATAGCGAGACGGGCGTGACGATCATGCGCATCGTCGAGGAGCTCGACGCCGGCGACATCCTGCTCCAGGAGCGCACCGCCATCGGGGCGCGCGAGAACTCCGGGGAACTCCGCGAGCGTCTCGCCCAGCTCTCCGGCAAGGCCTTCTGTCGCGCCATCGAGCTGCTGAAGAGCGGCAAGGCGAAGTTCACGCCGCAGGACCACAGCAAGGCGACGAAGGCCCCGAAGATCGAGAAGCCCGAAGGGGTCATCGACTGGACCAAGCCGGCCGAGGTCATCGATCGCCTCGTCCGCGCGATGACTCCCAAGCCCGGAGCGCAGACCCGTCTCGGCAGCAAGCGCTTCATCGTGCTCGACGGCCTGGTCGAGGAGGACTTCTACGGGATGGGTGTGACCGGCGGCGTGCTCTCGGCCGGCGAGGAGGGCATCCGCGTCTGCACGGGCAAGCAGCTCTATCGCATCGTGAAGATCAAGCCCGACAACGGCCGCACGATGACGGCCGGAGAGTTCGTGCGCGGCCATTCGATTCCGCCCGACGCGCGCTTCACGTGAGGGACGAGCCGCGCTCCGCTGCGCCGCGAGCCCGTGAGCCGCGGCGAGTCGCCTTCGAGGCCCTGCTCGAGTTCGCCGCGCAGCCCGATGCGCGGATCCTCGAGTGCCTGCACGGCGAGGGTCTCGAGCCGCGCGACCAGGCGCTCGCCCGTGAGATCGCGCTCGGCGTCGTGCGTCGCCGCGACCTGCTCGACCACATCGCGATCGGCTTCGCACCCCGCGGAATGCCGGCGCGCGCCGAGGCGCGCATGGCGCTGCGCATCGGGATCTACCAGCTCGCCTTCCTCGAGCGCATCCCGCCGCACGCGGCCGTGGACACCGCGGTCGAGCTCGTGGACGGCAGCGTGCGCGGCTTCGTCAATGCCGTCCTGCGTCGCGTCGCGGAGCAGATCGTGCAACAGCCGGCCGACGACGACGCCCGCCCGCGCGCGGATCGCCTCGTGCTGCCCGGCGGGCGCGTGCTCCGCCTCGGGCTGGCATTGCCGCATCCGGAGACGGACACCGTCCGCCATCTCGCACTGCTCGGCAGCCTGCCCGCCTTCCTCGCGAAGCGCTGGTTCCAGCGCCACGGCGCGGCCCGCGCCTTCGAGCTCGTCGATGCGACCCTGCGGCCGGCGGCCGTCGCCTTGCGCACGGTGCGTTGCACGCGCGACGAACTCGCGGCCGCGCTGCACGCCGAAGGCGTCGAGACGACGGCGTCCGAGCATCCGCGCGTGTTGATCTGGAGCGGCGGCGTGAGCCCGTTCGCGTCGACGGCCTGGAAGCAGGGGCGCTTCGTCGCACAGGATCCGACCGCGGTCGCCGCCGCCGAGGCGCTCGGCGCGCAGAGCGGCGAGACGGTCCTCGACCTCTGCGCGGCGCCGGGCACGAAGGCGACCCTGCTCGCCGAGGCCGTCGGCGAGAGCGGCGTGGTGCTCGCCCACGATCCCGATCCGAAGCGCCGCGCGAAGATCGTCGACAACGTCGTCCGCCTCGGGCTCTCGCGGATCCGCATCCTCGAGGACGTCGCGCGGGGCGCCGGTGCCGATCGCGTGATCGTCGACGCGCCCTGCTCCAACACGGGCGTGCTCGCGCGGCGCGTCGAGGTCCGTCATCGGCTCGATGCCGCCGGCATCGCGGACCTCGCCGCGCAGCAGAGGTCCCTCCTCGGCGACGCGCTCGCGCTCGTGCGCGTCGGCGGCGTGGTCGTCTATTCGACGTGCAGCATCGAACGCGAGGAGAACGAGGCCGTCGTGGAGGCCGCGCTGGCCGAGGGCGGCGTCGAACTCCTCGAGCAGCGGATGACCTGGCCCGATCCACCGCGTCACGACGGTGGCTACTTCGCGGTGCTGCGCCGCAACGACTGACGCGCGGCGCGGGTCGCGCGCGCTATCGTCTCGCGGCCCCACGCCGCGCCCTCTCCCGACCGCCTTCTCCGCATGGCCAGCTCCCCACGTTCCCGCTCCGGCTCCACCGCGGGTTCCTCTGCCTCCCGTCGGACCGCCAACGCCGCCGCACGTGCGAGCGGCGGCCGCGCCGCGGCGCGTGCCGGTGCCGTGGGCGGCAATCAGAACATGGTGATGGTCGGCGTCGGGGTCGTCGTCGTCGTCCTCGTGGCGTTCTTCGCCCTGCGCGGTGGATCGACGCCTGCGAAGCCGACGGCCGCTCCGGCGGCCGCCAAGCCCGCCGCCGCGAAGCCGGCGCCCGTGGAGTCCGCACCGCCGCCGGCCGCGCGGGGCTTCGGCGAGGGTGAAGCCAAGGCGGGCAAGCCGCCGCGCACGCCGGCACCCGAGATCGACCTCGCGCAGATCGCGAAGGCCGACGCCGCGGTGGAGCTGGCCAAGGCGAAGAAGAACGAGGCGGAGACGGCCCGTCGCGCCGGCGATCACAGCGCCTTCAAGTCGCACCTCGACGCCGCCATGACCGCGATGCAGCAATGCCGCAGCGCGGTCGAGCCATATACCGACTGGCTCGAGGAAGCCGATCTCGAGGGCTGGGCCATGCCGGCCAGCTATGTGAGCCTGCAGGCGCGTCTCGGCGCCTGGGACAAGCTCTTCCAGCAGATCAAGAAGATCAATCCCAACCACTGACGCGCGGCCGCGCGCGACGCCGCTTGCTGCTCGGTTACGTCACCAATGGGCTGCGCGACCATCGCCTCGACGATGCGTTGCGCCTCCTCGCCGACCACGGCTATGAAGCCGTCGGCCTGACCCTCGACGTCGGCCACCTCGATCCCTTCCGCGCGAGCGCGCACGAGATCGCGGCGATCGCGGCGCTCGTCGCGCGCCTGCGCCTCCACGTCGTGATCGAGACCGGCGCCCGCTTCCTGCTCGATCCGCGCAGCAAGCACGAGCCGACGCTCATGACCCGTGGGGCCGAGGCGCGTGCGCTGCGCCTCGACCATTACGCGCGCGCGGCGCGCATCGGTCGCGAGCTCGGCGCGCGTGCGCTGTCGTTCTGGGCCGGCGTCGACCGCAATCCGCAGCCCGATGCCCTGGCGTGGCTCGACGAGGGCGTGCGCCGCAGCGCCGCGATCGTCCGCGCCGCGGGCCTCGAGCCGAGTCTCGAGCCCGAGCCGGGCATGGCGATCGAGACCCTCGCTCAATTCGACGCGCTCGCGCAACGCCTCGGCGCCGAGGCCCCGCGCCTGACGCTCGACGTCGGCCACCTCTACGTCACCGGCGAAGGGGACCCGGCAGAGCTCTGCCGGCGCTGGGCCCCGCGCTGTGCGCAGGTCCAGATCGAGGACATGCGGCGCGGGGTCCACGAGCACCTGCCGCCCGGCGAGGGCGAGGTCGAGTTCCCGGCCGTGTTCCGCGCGCTCCGCGACGGCGCGTATCGCGGGCCCGTCTGCTTCGAGCTCTCCCGCTCGAGCCACGACGCGCCGCGGCTGGTCGAGCGCTGCGCCAGGCTCTTCGCCGAGGCGCGAACCGGTGCGTGAGGCCACCCATCCAGGCGGGTCGCGGCGGGGCCGGTGCGCCTGCGATCGCGGATCTGCGACACGTTGCACGATCTCGGTGCTTGAGGGTCTGCCGACCTTGCCCGTACTCTCCGGCCTGAAATGACCAACGTCCGGCCAGTCAATCCCGAGCTCGCGGTGGCTTCCGACTCCGCGTCGCCGCCGCCTCCGACCTGTGGCGCGCAGCTCCGGGACTGCCCGACGCTGCCCGGCGACTCACGCAGCCTGATCACGCATCGCATCGAGCCGAGCGCCTGTCTCGAGCGTCAGCGGCAGCAGTACCACAAGTGCCACCGCTGCCTCTACCGCGGCAAGCCCACGGGCCATGTCGTCGAGACGGCCGTCGTGCTCGCGCGGGCCGAGGAGCTCGGCATCCCGACGGGCTTCATCGACATCCCGATCCCCGCCGCGGAGGCCCCGCCCGTCGCGAACGGACCACGCCCGAAGTCGAAGTCGAAGTCCAGGAGCTGAGAGGCACCGGACGCGGCCGGCGACGTTTCCCCGGTCCGGGGACTCACTGCGCGCGGACCGCGGCGGCGTAGCGGCGCAGTTCCGCTTCGGCCTCGGCATACGCCGCGCGGAGCTTGGGGGCGCAGGACTTCACGGTCACGGCATCGTGGGCGCGGCCGGCGACCTGCAGCGACTCCGCGAGCTCACGCACCAGGACCGCGCCGAGATTGCCCGCCGAGCCCTTCAGCGCGTGGGCTGCGGCCTCGACACCGTCGAGATCGCCGCGCTCCGCGCAATCGACCACGGCACGCACGCGGCTCGGGGCATCGCGCAGGAAGATCTCGACGAGCTCGATCACGAACTCGCGATCGGACTCGTCGCCGAGATCCAAGAGCTCTGCCAGTACGCTCGGATCGAAGACCTTCGCTGTCATTCTCTACGTCGCCTTTTCCCACCCTGCTTCTCGGTTCGGGACCGGCTCCGACTGAAGCGGCATCTCTACCGAGGCAGTTTCTTGCAAGTCCGCCCGGGGGGGCCGCCCTGCCTTCGGCTCAGAACCAGCTCAATCCGAAGACCGGGGCGACGCGGGGGTGGACCTCGACGCTGCCGTCCTGATGCCGCTCGAGCGAGACGAGTTCGAGAGCGGCGAGGCGCGCGGCGAGGGTGAAGCGGAG
>JADLHO010000005.1 GCA_020848735.1 Planctomycetota bacterium
AGACGGCATGAACAAGACCATCGGTCAGCCGTGTGCGGGAAAACCGCACGCACGGTTGGAAAGGGGGGCTTGGTTGCTGCGGGCTTGCTTCTTCAACAAGGTCCTGTAACCAAGCTCTACCAATGTCCGAGCTCCTCTCGCGTCGTTCGTTCCTCGGCAGCGCCGCGCTCGCGGGCGCCGTCGCGCCGGCGGCCTCGCCGCTGTCGTTCCACGTCCCACCGCGACGGCGCGCGCAGCACCCGGTGGCCGTCTCGAGCAGGAACGGGCTGAAGGCGGTCGAGATCGCGGTGCAGAAGATGAAGGAGGGGCTGCCGCCGGTCGATGCGGCGGTGCTCGGGGTCGAGCCCGTCGAGAACGATCCCGAGGACACGAGCGTCGGCTATGGGGGATTGCCCAATGCCGACGGCGAGGTCGAGCTCGACTCCTGTGTGATGGACGGGCGCAGCGGTCTCGCGGGGGCCGTCGCCGCGTTGAAGAACATCAAGAACCCCGCGCAGGTCGCGTTGAAGGTGATGCGTCGCACGGATCACGTCCTGCTCGTCGGCGAGGGTGCCTTGCGCTTCGCGCGCATGCACGGCTTCGTCGAGGAGAACCTGCTCACGGAGCGCGCGCGCAAGGAGTGGGTCGAGTGGCGCGAGCGCCTGAGCAAGGAGGACGACTGGGTCGACCCGCAGGAGAACGGTGCCTTGGGCAAGGAGTACGTACGGCAGACGGGGACGATCCACGTCGGCTGCGTCGACGCGAACGGCGACATCGGCGGCTGCACGACGACCTCGGGGCTCGCCTTCAAGATCCCGGGACGCGTGGGGGACTCGCCGCTGATCGGCTGCGGGAACTACGTCGACAACGAGTACGGCGTCGCGGGTTCGACCGGCCGCGGCGAGGCGGTGATCCTCTGCAACGGCGCCCACCGCGTCGTGCGTTACCTGGCCGACGGCCGCACGCCGACCGATGCCTGTCTCGCGGCGCTGACCGACCTCGTGCGCTTCACGAAGGTGAAGCGCCTCCTGCGCGAGGACGGCAAGCCGGACTTCCAGGTCAACCTCTACGCGGTGAACAAGCGCGGCGAGATCGGCGCCGCGGCGCTCTATCCGAGCCGGCATGCGCGCTGCGACGAGAACGGTCCGCGGCTCGTCGACTCGGCGGTGCTCTTCGCGTGAGCGGCGCGTGCGCGTCGCCGCGGCTCAGCGCGCGCCGAGCTCCAGCGGCACGACGCTGAGCTTGCCCGCTTCGATCGCGAACTCGACGTCGCCCTCGCGCGCGGGCCCGGGTTCGAAGGGCGACGCATGGAGCTCGGCGGCCCCCGCCGGCGCGAGCCCGTAGCGCCCCGACGGCAAGAGGAGCGTGAGCTCGCGCTGCTGGTCGTCGACGGCGAGCCGGTGCCGTGGCAGATGCCCGAACTCCGCGTCCTGTGGGCTCCAGTCCGACAGCGCGAGCGAGACGGCGCGACCGGCGAGCGCGCGACCCTCGGCCCCTGCCGTGATCGTCACGCGCGCGGCACCACAGCGGAGCGTGAGATCGAGGGTCCGCCTCTCGCCCGCCGCGATCACGAGCTCGCTCTGGCGATGGAGCTCGACGCCGGTGAGCACGTCGAAGACCACGAGTTCGATCGGGCCGGCGTCGAGCGCCAGCGAGTACTGGCCGCCGCGGTCCGCGAGCGTCATCGGAGTTCCCGGCAGGTTGCCCGCGAGCGCGCTGGGGAGCCGGAAGTGGCCGCCCCCGGGATTCCGCGGGGCCGGTTCCGCGCGGAGCGCGAGGCGCTGGCGCGGCACCGCGAAGCCCTCGATGGCCTCGAGTCCCTCGAAGCGGAGCGTTCCCGAGAGCTCCGCGCGCAGCGGCGCCGGCATCGTCCAGCTCCGCTCGAGGTCGGCGTCGCCGAGCCTGAGCTTGTCGAGCTTCTGCTCGCGCGCCGCCGTGCCGGGCCACAGCGCGGGGCCGCGCACGACGAGCTGGAACTCGCCTTCGGGCAGGCCGGTCAGCGTGAAGCGGCCGTCGTCGCCGACGCGGCTGCGCAGGGCCGTCGAGCTCACGCGCAGTGCGGTGAAGCCCGAGAGCATCACGAGAACCTGCTCGTCGGCGACGGGCGCGAGCTCGACCCAGAACCCCGTGCCCGACGCCGGCAGCTCGCGGAGCGTGCCGCGCAAAGTGCGGCCGGCGGGCAGTTCGAGCTTCAGTCCGGCCTTGGACTCGCCCTCGTCGAGCGCGATCGAGAGCGGCTTCGCGTTCGGCCGGCCGGGTGCCGCCGCGTGCAGCTCGTAGCGACCCTTCGGCAGCGAGCCGAGCTCGAAGCGGCCCGCGGCGTCGCAGACGGTCTCGAGCGGCGAATCCGACGCAGCGTCGACTCCCTGGGACATGTTGAAGGCGTCGCCGGCCTGGCTCGGCGTGACCCAGACGCGGGCGTGGGCGAGCGGCGCTCCGGTCGCCGGATCGAGCGCGAGGCCTTCGACCCGGGCGCCGGGCGAGAGGCGGATCTCGAGTTTCCGACCCTTGTCGTCGCCTTCGATCGCGGTCTGGGCCGGCGCGAAGCCCGGTGCGGTGACGAGCAGCATCCCGCGCGGGTCCGTGCCCGCGGCGGGCGGCGGCAGCGTGACGACGCCGTCGCGCGCGGGCACGCGCCTCGGCACGAAGCCCATGGTCTGCAGGACCGGCATCTCCATCTCGAGGAGGAAGGCGTGCCAGGCCACGCCGGCCATCGCGCCGGCGACGGGCTCGCCGTTGCGCGCGTCGAGCACGCGGACCTCGAGGTATGGGGCGGCCGGCGCCGGCTCGACGATCCGCAGCTCGCTCGCCGCGGCGCTGTGCCAGTCCGGGGCGTCCGCCGGGGGCAGGGCCTGGTCGAGCGGTGCCGGTCCCACGAGCCAGCGTCCCTGACTGCGCAGGGAGAACTCGAAGCGACCCTCGGCATCGGGACGCTGCGCCTGCCGATCGCCGTACTCGTCGACGAGCGCGACGTGGTTCGTCGACGGCGCGCCCTCGTGATCGACCATCACGCCGCGCGCGAAGCCCGTCGGCGTGAGCTCGAGGACCAGCCGCTCGCCGGGGACGACCGGGATCCGCGCGACCGGCGCGTGGCCGGGCTTCTCGGCGTGCAGCGCGACGCCGCGGAACAGCGCGCCGCGGAGCTCGAACCTGCCCTCGGCATCGCTCCGCGCGCAGGCGAGCGGGGTCGGGACCGCGAACCAGAGGTTCTTCGCCGCGCTGCCCCTCAGTCCGGCGCGGTCGGCGAGCGCGTCGAGGGCGCAGAGGCGCACGTCGGCCAGCGGCTCGCCCTCGCGGCTGCGGACGCTGCCGCGCAGGTTCATGCCGAGCGGCATCGGGACGTCGCCGAGCTCCTGCTCGTCGGCGCTGCGGAGCGCGTCGCGCGGGACCTCGAGCGGGACCGCGATCGAGGCCCGGCCCGCGCGCGCGAGCCAGAGCACCTCGCGCCGCCCGGCTGTGGCGCCGTCGCGCCCCGGGCGCGCGACGCTCACGGCGAAGCGTCCATCCGCGCCGCTGCTCGCGAGCACCGCGCCGGCCTGCTCCGTCTCGAGATCGAGGAGCTGCACCGTGACGCCCGCCAGCGCGCGGCCCTCGAGATCGACCGCGCGGCCCTCGTAGCGGCGCTCGGACGATTGCGCCGCGGCGTGGCCGAGGAGCAGGGCGAGGGCCAGACCGACGAGGACGAGGGGCGTGCGCGGCATCGGCGCATTGTGCCGTCCAGTTCCCGGGAAGCCTGTGCCCGGCGATGGCTGCGGGGATTCCTTGTCCACAGGCGCGGGCTCCTGGTCATGGAGCGGCTGTCGCAACGCAGTCCCCGCCCGATCCTCGCCATGAACCCGATCCTCGTCACCGGCATCGCCATCCTCGCCGCCAGCGCGGGCCTCCGCGCCCAGAGCCCGGCCTTCCTCTTCAACACGAGCAGCACCGAGACCACGCTCTCGGGCAGCGGCGGCACCGTGCTCCAGACCCTGCGTCCCAATGAGGTGGCGCACGTCAGCTTCTCACCCTGCCCCGTCATCTCCGCCGAGAAGTGGGCGCCGCGCACCTGCTACGACACCATGGCCGGCGACGCGGACCTGAACGGGACCTACTCGAACCCCGCGCTCTTCGGTTCGATCGACGCGCTCTGCGACTTCCCCAATCCGGTGCTCGGCTGCCCGAACCCGCGCTCGGTGTACTTCTCGCCGTCGCAGCCGCTCAACACCAACGTGAGCGGGACCCCCGGGCTGCGGCCGGGTGACACGGGCCGCATCGTGCGGATGGGCACGCTCGACGGCCAGGTCGAGTACTTCCTGCGCGCCGAGGACCTGCAGTCCGCGCTCGGCATGCCGACGAGCCCGATCCTCGTCGACGTCGACGCGATCGCCGCGGACCCGGGCTACGGCATCTTCGTCTCGCTCGACGGCTCGCACGCGGTGAGCACCGTCTGCGGGCTCACGTCGGTCCAGGACGGCGACGTGCTGCTGATCCCCGCGAGCGCGATCACCTGGACCTGGGACCTGCGCGTCCAGAGCGTGCTCCCGGGGCAGGCGGTGATGGTCTACACCGAGGCGCAGATGGACGCGATGGTCGCCAATGCGGGCATCTTCGACCGCTTCGGCAACTGCGTGACGCAGGTGATCGACGTCGAGGCGCTCGACATCGACTACAGCGGCCCGGTCAACGCGCAGGTGCCCTGCACGGGCATCGTCCACTTCGTGCCGACGCTGATCTTCTCGGCCGAGACCCTGACGGGTGCGGGGCTCTGCTCCACCGACCTGAACGGGACGATCTACGTCGGCGGTTGCGGCCGCATCGGCAATGCCTGCGGCACGCCGATCCCGACGCTCGGCACGCAGATGGGCCTCCAGCCGCCCTCGGGTACCCTCGGCGTGGCGAGCTGGGTCAGTGCGCTCACCGGCACCTGGGCCATGCGCTACGTCATCGAACCGCAGCAGCACGTGGTGAATTCGCCGAGCACCGTGTCGATGGACGTCTGGTCGCCGAGCGCGGCCGCGGTGGTCTTCGTCACGATCGCCCCGCCGGTCGTCGCCCCGTCCTTCACGCTGTGGAACTGCACCTTCCCCGACGTCTACGTGGTGCCCCCGATCTGGTGGACGCCCGTGCCCGCCGGCTTCTCGAGCTTCACCTCGCCGACCGTCATCGCGCCGATCAAGCTCGTCTGGCAGGGTGCGGCCATCGTCAACGGCAACCTCGAGCTGAGCACGCCGGCCACGGTCGACGTGAACTGAGGGCGCGCGGGCGTCCGCGGAATCCGCGGTTCGCTTCGTCGGCCTGCGGGGTCTCCTCCCTCGGAGACCCACTGCATGCTCGACCCACGCCCGACCTTCCGCTCCCGACTCCGCGCGGCGCTCCACGGCCTCGCGCTGACCGCGCTGCTCGGCGGCGCCGCGACCGCGCAGGATGCCCGTTACGACATCCCGCAACAGACGACGAGCGCCGCGCCCCAGACCTACCGCCCGCTCTCGATCGACGTGCCGCGCGTGCCGCGCCCGGCGGTCGACCGGATGGCGCCGCGCCACGGGCGACGGCCCGTGCCCGAGGGGAGCGGCGGCCTGCCCCTGCCGCAGAGCGCGCCGACGCGCGTGGCCACGGCCCCGATCGGTGGGCCGGTCGCGTCCTCGCCGGGCGACTTCCGGATCTTCAGCAGCCAGAGCGTCGTGCAGCCGGGCTTCACCCCGAACTGGCCGCCGGAGCCGCAGGTCGTCGTCGAGCGCGACGCCGTGCTCTACACGCACAACTCCGGCGCCGTGATCTCGGGCGACTCCGGGGGGAGCTGGGGCCGTCTCGCGCCGGAGCTCCTCTTCCCCGCCTCCGACGGCGGCTTCTGCTGCGACCAGCGCCTCGTGCGCTCTCACGCGAGCCCGAACCTCAGCGTCTGGCTGCTGCAGTACTGGTACTCGGGGACCACGCAGACCGGCCGGCATCGCATCGCCATCGCGCGCAACCGCGACGACCTCAAGAACTCCAGCTACTACTTCTATGACCTGACGCCGCAGATGTTCGGCTTCGCGGCGGGGCTGTGGTTCGACTTCCCCGACCTCGCCTGCTCGCACGGCTTCCTCTACGGCTCGGCCAACGTCTACCGCGGCAGCGACAATGCGAACATGGGCAGCGTGCTCTGGCGCATCAGCCTGGCGCAGCTCGACGCGGGCGGCAACGTGGGCATCGGCTTCTACACGAACGCGCAGCTCGGCAGCGAGCTCTACCGCCTCACGCAGCTCGCGCAGGACACGATGTATGCGGCGGCCGACTGGACGACGACCTCGCTGCGCTTCTACTGGTGGCCCGACAACGGCAACCTGAGCTTCGAGAACAAGAACATCGCGACGGTCTCGTTCGCGAGCGCGAGCGCGCCCGGCCCCGACGGCCGCGATTGGGCCGGCTTCTGCGACCATCGCATCCTCGGCGCGTACTTCTACAACGGCGAGGTGGGCTTCCTGCACTCGTCGGCGCCGGTGGCCGGGCGACCGCGGGCCTTCGTCCGCGCCTCGATCTTCTCGGGCTTCTCCCGCAATCTGCTCTCCGAGCAGGACATCTGGAGCAACGACTTCGCGGTGCTCTACCCGGCCGTGAGCCGCAATGGCAGCGGCGACAAGGCCGTCGTGATGGCGATCGGCGGCGGGGCCTACCACCCCTCCACGGTGGCGATGATCGTCGACGGCTATGCGACGCGCTTCGACGGCAATGCGCTCTTCTACCTCTCGGCCGGCGGCTCCGGTCCGGCCTCGAACCGCTGGGGCGATTACATCGGGGTCACGCTGCACCCCTCGTACCTGAACACCTGGGTCGCGCCGGCGCATTCGCAGACGGGGCCGTCGATGTTCTCGATCGACCACCGCTTCGTCTGGTTCGGGCGTGAGCTCAACACGCCGTATTCGGTCGAGGTGCAGGTCAGCGCGAGCGACGTGGCCAACACCACCGCGATCCAGCCGCCCATCCAGGTCGCGCAGGTCGATCGGTCGGGTGCGTCCGACGGCTTCGCGCCCTTCGTGCGGCGCTATGCGATCCGCTCGGCGGTCACGGTCACGGCGCCGTCGAACTGGACCGACGGCGCGGGGACGCAGTACCGCTTCCGCCACTGGAACCAGAACGGCGGCAACCTCGCGCCGGGTCAGCAGACGGTGGCGATCGCGGACATCGGCGTCAACGCGCCCACGCAGCTTCGCGCCGTCTACGAGCGCCTGCGCGTCGTGAACGTGCAGTCCTTCCCGATGTCGGGCGTGAGCGTGAGCGTCGACGTGCAGGACCTGAACGGGCAGTGGGGCGGCCTCACGCCCTTCCAGCTCACCTACGTGGAAGGCCAGCGCATCACGCTGAGCACGCCCGGCCAGTGGGGCAACAGCTTCTTCTCGCATTGGACGCTCGACGGCGTGCGCCGCCCGCCCACGATCCTCGACCTCGTGCTCGACGTGACCGCGAACCACAATGCGGTCAGCGAGTTCGGCGGCATCGTCGGCAACGGTCCGGACTGGAGCGACCTCACGGGGCTCTCGGCGACGGAACCTCCGGCGCGCTCCGGCCACGCGATGACCTTCGATTCCGCGACCGGCCAGGCGATCCTCTTCGGCGGGACGAACGGCACCGCGTTCGGGGACACCTGGGCGCTCTACGACAGCACCTGGACCCAGCTCGCCCCGACGAACACGCCCTCGCCCCGCTCCGGCCACGCGATGGCCTACGACGTGATCAATGCGCGCACGCTGCTCTTCGGCGGCGGTGGCTCCTCGCTCGCGTCCTCGCGCAACGACGAGACCTGGGCCTTCGACGGCGTCGACTGGACGCAGCTCGCCCCGACCGCGAGCCCGCCCGCGCGCACCGACGCGGTCATGGCCTGGGACCAGAGCTCGAGCACGGCGCTGCTCTTCGGCGGCCGCGATGCGAACGGCTTCTTCGGTGTGGGCCTCAACGACACCTGGGTCTTCGACGGCACGACCTGGACCGAGCTCTTCCCCGCGACGGTGCCGCCGGTCTTCGATTACGCGTCGATGGACTACGACGTCTACCGCGCGCGCGTCGTCCTCCTCGGCTATTCCACGTCGACGGGCACGCTGGTCTTCGAGTGGAACGGTCTCGATTGGACCGACGTCACGCCTGCGACCCTGCCCGCGAACCGCAGCTCGACGATCACCTACGACCTGCTGCGCAGCCGCATGGTGCTCTTCAGCGGCCGGCAGGGCATCGGCATGGCCCCGGCCGACACCTGGGAATACGACGGCGTGCAGTGCCGCGAGCGTCTCACGGCCGCTGTGCCGCCGGCGCGGACCGGGGGCGCGATCGTCTACGACGTCTGGCGCCAGCGCTGCATCCTCTTCGGCGGCTTCTCGGCGCCCTTCACGACGCGCGGCGACACCTGGCAGTACCGCTACTCCTGCGACGTGATCGGCGAAGGACATCCCGGCGGGGGCGCCTCGCTGGTCTGCACGGCACCGCCGCAGATCGGCCAGACCTTCTGCTTCGAGTTCCCGAGCTCGATCGGTGGGGGCTACGCGGTCTTCGGCTTCGGCTATCCGGCGCGCCCGGCGGTGCAGCTCGATCCGCCGATCACGTGCCAGACGGGCTTCCTGCACCCGAACCCCGACATCATCGAGGCCGCGCCCGGCATCCCCGCGACGATGTGCCTGACGATCCCCGCCGACCCCGCGCTCGTCGGTGCGGTCATGACGGTGCAGGGCATGGACCTCAGCGCCGCGCTCTGCCTGAACCTGACCGATGCCATCGTCATCGTCATCCAGCCGTGAGCGGAGTCGCGGCAGCGCCGCTGCTCCGCGTCGCGCCGACCTTGCGGGGCCGGCGCGCCGCGCTCCAATCGCGGCCCATGTCCGAGCCGCGTGACACGCAGGCCTTGCTCCGCAGCTGGCACGAGGGCGATGCGCGCGCGCTCGAAGAGCTCGTCCTGGCGAACCTCGCCTGGATCCGCGAGCGGGTGAGCCGCCGCCTCGGGCCGAAGCTGCGCCGTCGGGAGGACAGCCAGGACCTCGTGCAGGAGACCCTGCTCGGTCTCCTGCGCGATGGGCCGCGCTTCCTCTTGCGCGAGCAGGCGCAGTTCCGCGCGCTGATGGCGCGGCGCATCGAGAACGAGATCCTGCGCCGCCACGCCTTCCACACCGCGGGCCGTCGCGACCTCGCGCGCGAGTGCGGCGTGCCGGGCTCCGACAGCGTGGTCACGCTCGATCCGGCGATCGCCGCGGTCACGCGGCCGAGCGAGGCGGCCCACGCGGGCGAGATGCGGGCGCTCGTCGCGCTCGCGCTCGAGCTGCTCGAGCCCGACGACCGGCGCATCCTCGTCGAGCGCGAGTACCGGCAGCGCTCGTTTCCCGAGATCGCGGCCGAGCTCGGCATCGCGGAGGACTCCGCGCGCATGCGATTCAACCGCGCCCTGCCGCGCCTCGCGCAGAAGCTCGTGCAGCTCCGCGGCGGCCGTCTCGACGAGGCGATCGGCGAGCGCGCTGCGGCGCCCGAGGCGGAGTGAAACGCCGATGAGCGAGCGACTCGAGCGCGCCCTGTCGATCTGGCTCGAGCAGCAGGCGCTGGGTTCGGATCCCGGCGAGCTCCTCGAACGGCACGCGGATCTGCGGGAGCTCCTCGAGCCGCTGCTCGGCGAGCCGGATGAATCGAAGGCCCCGCCGGAGCCGGCGCGCCTCGGGGACTTCGAATTGCGGCGGCGGATCGCGCGCGGCGGGATGGGCGTGGTGTGGGAGGCACGCCAATGCTCGCTGGATCGCACGGTCGCGCTCAAGCTGCTCGCCCCCGAGCTCACCGCGAGTCCGGCGGCGATCGTGCGCCTGCGCCGCGAGGCGACGACCGCGGCCCGCCTCAATCACAGGAACCTCGTGAAGGTGCTCGGTCTGGGCCAGGAAGGCGACGTGCACTTCCTCGCGATGGAGCTCGTCGACGGCGAGCCGATCGGCGCGCGGCCGCGCAGCGTCGAGGCGAACGTGGCGCTCGTCGCGCAGGTCGCCGACGCGCTCGCCTGTGTCCACGGCGCGGGCATCGTCCACCGCGACGTGAAGCCCGCGAACATCCTCGTCACCGGCGACGGCAATGCCGTATTGACCGACTTCGGACTCGCGCGCGACGCGAGCCGGCCCTCGTGGTCCACCGCGGGCAGCTTCGCCGGCACCCCGGAATACGCCTCGCCCGAGCAATTGCGGGGTGCTCCGGTCGACGCCGTCAGCGACGTCTTCTCGCTCGGCGTGACGCTCTTCGAATTGCTGACGGGGCAGCGGCCCTATCCCGGGGCCGGCCCGGCGGCGGTGCTCGAGGCGATCGCCGCGGTCGACGCGGCGCCCGATCCGTCGCGGCTCGCGCGCGGCATCCCGCGTGGGCTCGCCGCGGTGCTGCGCTGCGCGATCGCGCCGCGGCGCGAGGATCGCTATCCCTCGGCGACGGCGTTCGCGGCGGACCTGCGTGCGTGGCTGCAGGGTGGCGCGCTCGCCGTGCGGCCGACGGGCCCCTGGCGCGCGGCCTGGCGCTGGGCGCGGCGCGAGCCGTGGCGCGCGGCGCTCGTCGCCGTGCTCGCGATCGCCCTGCCGCTGCTCGCGGGACTCGTCGGCCATGGCATCGCCATGCGGCCGTTGGTGCGCGCGGGCGAGGCGCTCGCCCGCGAGGAGCGGATCGAGGCGGGGCTCGCCGACGCCTATCTCGCGCTCTCGGTCGGCGATGCGCCGCGCGCGCAGCTCGCGCTGGACGCGGTGCTCGAGTTCGAGCCGACGCAACTCGAGGCGCGCCGCATCCGCGCCGTCGTCGCGGCTGCTCAGGCGAGCGCGGCGGCGGCGGATGCGGCGGCGGATCCGCCGCGGGACCCGGCGGCGGGCGCGGACGAGCTCGAGCTCGTCGTCGCGACGCTCGAGGGCGCGGTCGGCGATCTGCTGCGCGCATCGCAGCGCGGCCTGCGGGCGAGCGCCGAGGAGCTCGGCAATGCGACGGCGGCGCGCGCGGCCCTGCCGGCGGTCTCCCGCGCGACCCGTCTCGCAGCGCGGCCCCGGCTGCCGCTCTATGTCATGCTCGCGTCGCTCTCGGCGATCGCCAATGTGCCGGCCAGCGCCCGCGATGCGGAGCTCGTGCTCGCGACGCGCTGGCCCGAGGCCCTCGCCGCGCGGCGGGCCCGCGCGCGCGCGATGCGCTGTTTCGACCAGCCCGCGGCGATCGCGCTCTACCGCCAGCTCGTGGCCGAGCGGCCGAAGGACGTGCAGCTCCATTTCGAGCTCGTCGGCACGCTCTGCGCGTCGGGCGACAAGGCGGCGGCCGCCACCGCGAGCGAGGCCGTGGTCGCGCTCGCGCCGATGGATCCGATGGCGCACGTCTGCGTGGCCGAGCACCGCCTCGAGTCGGGTCGCCCCGCCGAGGCCGTCGCGCCGTATCGCCAGGCCCTCGCCCTCGGTCTCGACGAGGGGCGCACGCATTACAACCTCGGCGTCGCCCT
>JADLHO010000006.1 GCA_020848735.1 Planctomycetota bacterium
CGCATGCTTCGGACGTGCCGCTGCCGCGATGCGCACAACCACCCGCCGACCTGCGCGCCCCGGCCAACGCAGAATCCGCGTCACCGCCAGCCGAGCCCGCCGCCGAACCGGACCCCGTCGCGAACAGGCCTTCCAGGCCCCACTTCCAAGGCGTCCCCCACGCCCCGAGAAAGCGGCCTCGACGCCGAACGTACTACCTGTGGTCTGAGCTCCTCAAACGGGTCTTTCTGATCGACGCCCTGGTCTGCATCCACTGCGCCGGACCGCGCCGCCTGCTGACCTTCATCAGCGATCACGACGCCATCCAGAAGATCCTCCTCCACCTCGGGTTGCCCGCCGATCCGCCCGAACTCGCGCCCGCCAGACCGCCGCCTGGTCGATCCGCGCACTTCGTCAGATCCTGACTCGACTCACCCGCGGGTTTGCGCTGGCCTCCGGCTACCTCTCCGTACGCAAGGTGAAGACCCGGGCGCCCTGCCCGACCCCACGGCCTCACAAGGCTGCTCCTGGACTCCACCCAGGCCACCGAACGCCGACGCCTCCCCCGCGGGCCGGCAGTATCTCCCGTTCTTCTACTTGTCCGCCCTCGGCAGCGCGACGCTCGACGTCGCCAGCATTCTGTTGGCTGCGCTCGGCCGCGCTCGACGAAGCGACGCACGTCGCGAGTGCGACCATGCCGCTTCGGTTCGACGTCGCGCTGCGCACGTCGCTCGAGCTGATCGCGCACGAGCCGGGTGCGGCGTCCTGCGACGACACGGCGCTCAGCGGCGAGTGGTCGAGCGCCAGCGGTCACGCCGGGGACGAAGCGGATCCGTCCGCCAAGGACGCCAGGGAAGCGGGCCGTGCGCGCCTCGCCGGCCAGTCGGTTCGCAGTCTCGCGGCGACGATGCTCGCCGAATTGCTCGGGGGGTCGCGACGACTCCCAGGCGCTGATGGCGGCCTGGGACGATGCGAGCTGGCTCCTGCGCCTCGACCCGCAGGCGATCGCGGACCTGCGCGAACTCCTCGTCGACCCCTCGCTCGATCCCAAGGCGCAGAGCCTGTGGCTGTCGGCCCTCGCCAAGGCCGGCACCCCAGAGGCGCAATCGCTCGTGCTGGCGATGCTCGAAGACGCGCGGGCAGGTGAGTCCCTGCGCGGCGGCGCCGCCGCGGCGCTCTTCGACGTCGTCGCCCCGACGGCCGAGCTCACGGGCGGGGTCGCCGCGCACGTCGCCGCGCTGAAGTCGCTCGGCCCGGTCGAATCCGGCACGCTGCTCGCGCTCGGCTCGATCGCGCGGTGCGACGACTCGGCCCAGGCGATCGCGGCTCTGGAGTCCTTCGGCGACACCGCGCGACGGCTCGACGCCGAGGACTTCTGGCTCGATGCACTGGCCAACGCCCGCTCGCACAGGCTCGACGCTATCGCGCGCCGTGCGCTCGACGACCCGCGCGAGCACGTCCGCGAGGCCGGCGTGCGCGCGCTGGGCCAGGTCGAAGGTGAGGGGTCCTTCGCCGCGCTGCGCGAGATCGCCGCCAGCCATGCCGAGCCCCGGCTGCGCTGCGCCGCGCTCCAACAACTCGCGCCGGGGCCCGAAGCGGGGTCGGACGAGGTCCTGCTCGCCGCGGCCGAAGCGGACCGCGATCCCTTCGTCCGGAAATCCGCACTCATCGCGCTGGCGCGCCGGGGCATCCATGCCGTGCACCGGACCGCGCTCGAGCGCCTCGCGCAGCAGGATGCCGACGATGCCGTGCGCGCCCTGGCCCAACGCATGCTGCACGGTCGTTGATCGCGATGCAGGTGCGGGCCTCGTGCGCCTCGCGCGGCGCCAGCGAGACCTGCGGTCATTACGGGATTCCTGCCACGCGCGCTGTTGCGAAGGAGCGCGCCGCGCACTTGGGGCTCAGGTGCTCCCGTGCGCAAGCCCACCCTCCTGATCGGTTCCGTCCTCCTGTCCTGCCTCGCGCTGTCGGCTCAGAGCACAGCTCCCTCGACTTCCCGCCAGGTCCTTCCCACGAGCGCCCGCTACTCCGAGGGCAGCACCGTCACCGCGCTACCCTTTGGCTCCTCGCTCTCCCGTCACGTGCTCTACGCCTACGACGGCAGCACGACCGGCTACTCCGCGCCGCGGCGCATCGGCGGCATCGCGCTGCGCTGCGACGGGACCACCCCGGGATCCGCCTCGCCCGGTACCTACAACTTCACGCTCAAGGTCTCGACCGGGCGCAATGCCGTCAGCGCGCTGGACCCCGTCTTCGCCAACAACCACGGCAACGACCTGATCACGGCGTTCAATGGTGCCCTCTCGGTGCCCGCGGCCCTGACCGGCTACGCTCCCAACCAGTTCTCGCTGTGGATCCCGTTCAGCGCGGCCTTCGAATGGGACCCGCGCAACGGTCCGCTGCTGCTGGATTTCGCCTACGGCGTCTCGGCACCGGCGTTCGGCGGTTGGGACGCGGAGAGCAGCGGCGTGGCCGGGTTGAGCGCCAACAGCTCGTCCGCCACGACCGCGACCGCGAGCCTCGCGCTCGCACCGGTGATCGAGATCCAGCACCTCGGGCTCGTCAGCCCGTCGAGCCTCGCCACTGTCGAGGGCAGCACCTCCACGGCCTACCCGTTCGGGCTCAGCGGCGCCATCAGCAGCCGCTCGTTGTCGATCCACGATCCAGGGACCTGGGGGTTCACTGGAGCGCAGCAGATCAGCGCCTTGGCCTGGCGCACCGATCAGGGGATCCAGTTTCCGGGTCGCGCCCTCTGGATACGCATCACGCTATCGACCACATCGGTGAGCGCGGCCAGCATCTCGTCGACCTTCGCCGCCAATCACGGCAGCGATCAGACGGTCGTGTTCGATGGGCATCTGTCCGCCGCCGCCGGCTCCGCCAACACGAGCCCGGGCTATTTCGATCTGGTCTGCGAACTGCAGCAATCATTCGTGTACGACCCGGCATCCGGGGGGCTCGTCGTGGACGTGCAGGTGCAGTCTGGCGCTGGAGTCCCCAGGAGCATGGACTGCGGGAGCGGCATCACCGGAATCGGTCGCGTCTATCACTCCAGCGATTCGCTGGCTGCGATGGGCACTTCCCAACCCGGAGTGGGAATGCCGCTCGCGCTGCGGTCTCTGCCCCTGGCCACGATGCCGGCCAGTGCACGTCTCACGCCGAATCCGCGCACCGGTAACCAGACCAGCTACCCATTCAATACAGCGTCGCGCTCCCTCCAGCTCGTCTCGGCCGCCGAGACGAGGGTCAGCCAACCGTTCTTCGTCCGCCACCTTCGCTTCCGCCCGTCCGGCGCCTTGACCTCGGGCCCCTCCACCTGGGCAATGACTGTGGACCTCTCGAGCGCCGCGACCACCCCGGCGAACCTGAGTTCGGTATTCGACAACAACCACGGCGGCGACCGCCGTCGGGTCTTCGACGGCATGGTGTCGATGCCATTGTTAACCCGGCTGGCCACCGATCCGGAGTTCCTGATCGAGATCAAGCTCGACGAGCCGTTCCTGTGGAACGCTGGCACCGCTCCCTATCTCGCCGTCGATCTCCGCTCGACGAGCCGGACCGGAGCCGGCGTCACGATCGAGACGACCTACTTCCAGACGTTCGACGACGGCCGGATCACTTCGACGAACCCCAATGCATCATCGGGCACTACCCAAAACGTCGCCGCCGTGCTGCAGTTGTCTGGTGAGCACCAGAACGGACTGGCGACGAACTACGGCGCGGGCTGTGACGGCCTCAACGGCAGGCCGCTCTGCGCGACGGTCGGCCTTCCGAGCCTGCCCAATCCAGACTTCCGTTTCCGTGTGCTTCAGGCTGCGGGCAATGCGCCGGCAGTACTCCTGCTCGGCCTGAGCAATGCGAACATCGCTCTGCCCCTCGCTCCGGGCTGCGCGGTCCTGCACGGCCTCGAACTCGGCAACGCCGGCGTCGCCATCACCGACGCGGCGGGCAACGGCACGTTGGCGTTCGCACTGCGCAGCGACCTGAGCCTTGATGGAGTGCAGTTCCGCACGCAGTGGGCCGTGCTCGATTCCAGTGCGAACAGCCTGGGCATCGCGACCAGCGACGCGCAGTTGCTCACGCTGCGGTTCTTCTGATCGACCGATCGCCGGCAGATCGCGCGCGGCCGATCAGTTCGCCTTCCCGGGACCGGAGGCGATCCGCGCCAGGCGCGCCAGCGCTCGCGACAGCAGCACCCGGGAGTGGGCCTCGGTGATCCCGAGCCGCTCGGCGATCTGCCGGTGCGAAAGTCCTTCGAAATGGGCCCACTCGATGAGCTGCCGCTGCTCTGGACCGAGCTGCTCGAGCGTCGCGAGCAGGCGCTGGCGCTCCTCTTGGAGTTCCGCCGACAGGCTCGGCGTCCGTAGGTCGAGGAACCTCTCGTCCGTGGATCCGCTCGCGTCAAGGACCGGCTCCTCGCGCCCGACCTCGCGTCGCTTCGCCCGCCAGTAGCGGGCTTTCATCTGGATCTTGTGCAGCGTCGCCTGGTAGAGCCATGAGCGGAACTGTGCCTCGCCGCGGTACTTGAAGGTGCCGCGGGCAGCATCCTCCAAGACCTCGCGGCAGACCGACTGCACGAGGTCGGAGGAGGACTCCTTCATGGCGAGCTCGTCACTGGCATGGCAGCGGACGTAGCCTTCCAGATCGCCGGCGTAGCGCCCCAGCAGGTCCTGGATCGCTCCGCGATCGCCGCTGCCCGCGAGGTCGAGGATCTCGCGCAGGTCGTCGTCGGTGGAGCCTTGCATCGCGCCGCGTATCCTAGCCAGGACCATTTCCGCCACGCGAGCATGAGCGATTCCCTCGACCCTGCCGACGCACCGGATCCGGTGGAGCACCTGCTCGCCGACTGCCTGGCCGCTCCGGTCGATGAGATCGAGGCGATGGTCGACGACGCGTGCACCCGGCATCCCCAGCACGCCATCGAGCTGCGGCGGCGACTGGACTCGCTACGTGCGCTCGGCGTGCTGCGCCAGGAGCCACAGGACCCGGACATCCCCGCGCGCCTGGGCCGTTTCCGCCTCCTGCGCCGGCTCGGCGGCGGAGGCATGGGCATCGTGCACCTCGCGGTGGAAGAGCCGCTCGGCCGCCAGGTGGCACTCAAGCTGATCCGTCCCGAGCAACTCTGGTTCGAGAACGCGCGCAAGCGCTTCCTCCGCGAAGCGGAGGCCGTCGCCGCTCTCTCCCACCCCGGCATCGTCGCCATCCGCGCAGTCGGTGAGCAAGACGGCGTGCCGTTCTGCGCGATGGAGTTCGTCGAGGGCCGGTCGCTGGGCGAGATCCTCCGCGGACTTCGCGGCCACGATCCCGCGACGGTGCAGCCCGACCTGATCGGTCAGCCAGGAGCACGCTCATGGACGGATGCCTGCTTCGCAGTGGCCTTGCAGATCGCATCGGCGCTGCAGCACGCACACTCGCGGGGGGTCATCCACCGCGACGTCAAGCCGTCGAACGTCATGCTCGACGGCGATGGCCGCGCCCGCCTGATCGACTTCGGCCTCGCCCGGCTGCTGCACGACGAGAGCATGACGCGGACTGGCATCCAGCCCGGCTCGCTCGCCTACATGTCACCCGAGCAGGTACGCGGCGAGGACATCGACGAGCGTACGGACGTCTACTCGCTCGGAGTGACGCTCTACGAGCTGCTGGCGCTGCGCATGCCGTTTCAAGCGGCGAACGAGGAGCAGATGCGGCGCGCGATCCTCGATGCCTCTCCGCCTCCGATCGATGCGATCCACCGCGCCGTGCCTGCGGACGCAGCCGCGGTCGTCGAGAGGGCGATGGCGCCCGAACGGAAACAGCGCTACCCGGACATGGCCGCGTTCAGCGCTGACCTGGCGGCGTTCCTCGAGCACCGGGCAGTGACAGCGAAGCGCCCCGGCCCGCTCCTGCGACTGCATCGATTCGCCCAGCGCCGCCCGGCGCTCGCCACGGCCCTGCTCTTCGGATTCCTCTTGGTCACGGGTCTGCCAACGACGCTGCTCGTGCAGGAACGTTCAGCCCGAAAGGCAATCGAAGTTGAAGCAGAGCGCGCGCGGCTGGCCGAATCGAGCAGCGAACGCGCCGCGACCAAGGCGAAGCGGGTCGTCGCATTCCTTCAGGATCTCTTCTACGAGAGCGAGCCGGCGCGGGCCCGCGGCGAGCGAGTGCTTGCCCGCACAATCCTCGACCGCGGCGTGCAGCAGATCCGCGCCGAGTTGCGCGAGGAGCCCGAGGTCCGCGCGGCGCTGCTCGCGGCGATGGGCGCCGTCTATCTCAACCTCGGGCTTCTCGACCAGGCCAAGCCCCTGCTTGTGGAATGCGACGAGCTTCAGCGCGGCAACGCCAGGACGACGCCCGCCGATCGGCGTCAGGTGTTGCTGCTCGAGGCCCAGCTCGCCGGGTGGAGCAGCGACCACGCGCGACAAGAGGCGCTGGTGCGGCAGGCGCTTGCGACCCTGCCCGCGCCGGCGGAGGACGCCGACGCGGCCGACGTCCTGTCGGCGCTGGGTTCGGCGATCGGGCGGCAAGGACGGCTCGCCGAAGCCGAGATCCTGCTGCGCGAGGCGATCGACCATCTGCGCCGGCTCGAGCGCGGCGAAGGCACCCGGCTCGGCCGCGCACTGCAATCACTCGCCACGTTCCTGCAGGATCGCGTCGATCCGCAGGCTGCGGCTCCGGTCTTCGCCGAGTCGAGCATGGTTCTCGATCGCGTCCTGGCGCACGGTCATCCCCTGCGCATCGCCGCCGCCGGCAACCAAGCGATCAACCTGACGGAGCTCGGTCGTCTTGCCGAAGCCCAGGCCCTGCTCGAAGAGCAGCTCGCGATCGCGCAGCACGTGTTCGATGCCGAGCATCCGCGACGCGCAGCGCTCGAGGAGCAGCTCGCAGTGGTGTTGCTGCGTCGCGGCCGGCCCGAGCAGGCGATGCCGCATCTCGAAGCCGCACTGCACGCCTATTCGGCGACGCTGACCGCGCCAAACCCCTTCCTTGCCCGGGCGCTGAACCTCGAGTGCAGCATCGCCGTCGAACTCGAGGACCTGCCGCGCGCCGCCCGCGCCGCGGATGCGGCGCTGGCGATGTACGAGACGTTGTTCCCCGCGGGCAGCTTCGACTTCGCAATGGTGCTCGGCAACCTGGTGCGGATCCGCACCACGCTGGGCCAGCTTCGCGAAGCAGTGGACCTGGGTCGCCGCGCGGTGGCGATGCACGAGAGTCTCGACCAACAGGATGCTGTGGCCGTTGCGCTCGTGAAGTCGCACCTCGCGCGCGCGCTCGCGTTGGCCGGTGAACACGCCGCGGCCCAATCGATGCTGCCGCCGCCGCGGGCGGAACTCCGCACCGACCGGGAGCTGCGGATCGCCGCGTATCGCGTCGAAGTCCTGCTGCTCGCGGGCAGGACCGCCGACGCTGCCGGCTCCCTGGCGAGCCTCGACCCCGTGTTCGCGGACGAAGAGCTGCCGCCGGGACTGCGCGCGTGGCTGCTTTTCCTGCGCGGTTGGCTGCGCAACCAGTCGGGCGACGCGCCCGCGGCGATCCTCGCGCTGCAGGACTGCATCGCCCTGCGCAGCGCGGCCTACGGGGACGGCAGCCTGCCGGTGGCGCAGGCCCGCACCGAGCTCGCGGTCGCGACAGCGCGCAACCGCGACGTCGACGGCGCCGCACTCCTCCTCGAGCAGGCCGAGGTCAGCTTCCGGAACACCCTGGGGAACGACAATCCGTTCCGCGTCCTGCCACTGCTCAACCTCGCTGCTGTCCGCAAGCTACAGCAGCGCCCGCAGGACGCGATCGATCTCGCCGCCGAAGTGCTGCGCATCCAGGTCGTCCACCACAGCGGCGACCAGCGGACCGGCGCGGCGTTGCAGCTCGTGCTGCGGGCGGTGCCCGAACTCGCCGATCCGGCAGCCCGGCGCACTGCGCTGGCGAACGCCCTGGTCGCGGCGCGCTCGATCCTGCCTGAGGATCACGATCTCGTGCGGCAGCTCGCGGCCGCCGCGACGGCAGCGGGTGGGTCGCGCTGAACCCGCGAAACTGCCGACGCGCGAGGTCGCCCGCGCGGCATTGCGCAACGGCGGCGTCGTCCACGTGAACGACGACGCGGCTGCGGTGGAGGTCTGCAATCGCCTGGCCCCCGAGCACCTCCAGGTCCTCACCCGCGAACCGGGGCGCTTCCGCACGCCGCTGCGCCATTGCGCTGGCCTCTTCCTCGGCCCCGCGAGCGCCGAGGTCCTCGGCGATTACGGCATCGGCCCCAATCACGTCCTCCCCACCGGCGGCGCCGCCCGCGTGCACGGCGGATTGTCGGTCCTCCAGTTCCTCCGCCTGCGGAGTTGGCTCGAGCTCGACAGCGCCGACCCCGGCACCTGCGCGGATGCCGTCCGCCTCGCGGAGCTCGAGGGATTGGCCGGGCATGCGGCGGCGGCGCGGCGGCGAGGGGGCTGAGGGCGACGCCGGCCGAGCCGTCACCTGCGAGACGCGCCCTGCCGGCTACCGCATGCCATAGACCTCCGCATCCGCGCACATCGACCAGATCCTCTCGAACTGGTCGCGCGCGGCCTGCAGATTCCTGCCGCCCGTGCGACGGGATGTCCGGAAGGCCGGCCAATCCGCCTTCTGGCCGTAGTAATGCACGCCCAGGTGTGCCATTCCCGACCCGGAGTCCGGATCCCTCAGCCAGAGCGTGAACAGCAATGGCCGCCGGTTGAGGCGCAGCGCGATGCGGTCCGGATGCCGTCGATGCAGTTCGCCGATGATCTCGCGCACGCTCTCGGCGCTCGCGACGGTCGCCGTCTCCAGGCTGGTCCGGCTCCCCGTCCCCGGGACCTCACCGGCCCTCGCCTCGTCTTCCGTGGCCGCGAGGAAGGCGCGCCATCCCACGTCGTCTGGCTGCCAGAAGTCCGTGAGGACGATCCGCACGCGCGCGCCCTTGGCCAGGATGGTCTCGAGTTCGTTGCGATGATCTCGGATCGTGCCGAAGACGTTGGCGAAGATGTCGAAGGCCTCGCGCGTCCCCAGGATTTCCGTGGCGAAGTTCGTGTTGCTGAGCAGGTCCGCCCTGGACTCGATCAATCTCGCGAGGGAGGACTCGCTGTTGCGAACGCCACTCATGACGACGGGATCGTGATACCGCAGGACCTGCCCGATCAACCAGGCGCGAGCGCCTCCCGACAGACCGAACACGGCAATGACGACCACGAGAAGAGCTCCCCCGAGCGTGATCACCCGCGAGAGCCGAGCGCGACGGCCCCGCTCGATCTCGACGATCTGACGCGTCACCGCCGGTAGCACATCCGGCATCTCGCCGGCGTCGAAGAACTGCGACGTGACCTCGCGTTCGAAGTCCCTCCGCCAGGCGACCACGGCCGGGTCATCCAACCGATTGAATTCGGCGGGCCACGCCTCCCGGTTCGCGGCATTGTCCCGGAGCACGAAGGCGAGGACTCTCACTCCTTTGCGCCTCGCGGTGTCGATCTCGAGCTGCGTGATCGAGCGCCGACGGCGGTCGCGCGTCGAGATCGTGCCGCGCTGGAAGGCGATCAGGGCGATGCACAGATCGCAGCGGGCGAGGTTCCGCACCGAGACCTCCGCCGGATGGTCCGGGTCGGCGGTCCAGTCCTCCATCCGGATGACGTCGAATCCGGCCTTGTCGAGCCGGCTGCTCACCTCCTGACGATGCGCCCCGAGGTCCAACGTCGTCGAGGCGATGAAGACCATGTATCGCTTCTCGCGCGGCATGTCGCCCAGGGTGCTCTCCTCGATCTGCCCGGGCAACGAGGATCCGAAGCCCGGCCCTTGCCAGCGGAGTCCGGTCCACGCCTGCTACCGCGTCCAGACCGCGACGCTCCGCCGATACGCCCAATCCAGCAGCCCCGGATCGCGCGCGGCCGCCGTGCAGAGGCGGCGGGGATCGGGGCGCACGCCGACGCGGCCGAGGTCGAGGCGATCGGCGTCCCAGCAGCAGAGGACGGTCAGGCTGGCGCTCTGCCGACCCTCGCTGTGTGCCTCGCACGCGAGCGTGAGATCGTCGAGCTCGGCGTCGTCCAGGACGAACGCATGGCCGGCGAGCGCGATCGCGAGCTCGGCGGCCCTCCGGCCGTGATCGGGGTCCGTGCCGTCGTCCACCCGACAGACGTCGTGCAGGAAGGCGAAGAGCTCGACGACGCGTGGATTGGCACCCGTCCTCTCGCAGAGCCTCAGTCCGTTCGCGCGCACCCGCGCCCAGTGCGGGGCGCCGTGGATGCCACGCCAATCCAGCGCGAAACGAGCGCGCAGGATCCGGAGGAGGCCGCGGTGGATCAAGGGGCTGCGGGACACGCCGGAGTCATTCGAGCAGGCGCTCGATGTCCTCGCGCGAGAGATCGCGCATCGAGGCCGCGCCGTCCTCCGCGAAGAGCGCACCGATGAGCTCCTTCTTGCTCGCCTGCAGGTCGAGCACGCGCTGCTCGATGGTGTCGCGCGCGATCAATCGGTAGGCCATGACGTGGCGGGTCTGGCCCATGCGGTGCGCGCGGTCGACCGCCTGCGCCTCGACGGCCGGGTTCCACCAGGGATCGAGGATGAAGACGTAATCGGCCGCCGTGAGGTTGAGTCCGTGCCCCCCGGCCTTGAGCGAGATCAGGAAGAGCGGGAGCCCGGGATCGCCCTGGAAGCGCTCGACCTCCTCGGCGCGCCTGCGCGTCTTGCCGTCGAGATAGGCGTAACGCAGGCCGCGCGCGTCGAGCTGCTCGCGCAGCAGACCCAGGAACTGGACGAACTGCGAGAAGACGAGCGCCTTGTGCCCGCTCTCGGCGAGCTCCTCGAGCATGGGCAGCAGCGCAGCGAGCTTGGCGGACTCGATCTCGGCGAACTCCGCCCCCACGAGCGCCGGGTGGCACGCGGCCTGACGCAGGCGCAGGAGCGCGGCGAGGACATGGATCTGCGAACTGGCCAGACCATCCGCGTCGAGCCGTTCGAGCAGGCTCGCGCGGATGCCGTCGCGGAGCTCGTCGTAGAACTTGCGTTGCGGACCCTCGAGCGCGCATTCGACGAGCTGCTCGCTCTTCTTCGGCAGTTCGGTGAGCACCTGATCCTTGGTGCGGCGCAGGACGAAGGGCCGGAGCGCATCGCGCAGCCCGGCGCTTGCGACCGCGCCGCGAGCATCGCCGCTGCTGAGCTCGCGGAACGCCGCCGAGCGACCGAGCATGCCGGGGTTCAGGAACTCGAAGATCGACCAGAGCTCGTCGAGGTGGTTCTCGACCGGCGTCCCGCTGAGCGCGAGGCGATGTTCGGCGCGCAGGAGGCGGACCGCCTTCGCGGTCTGGCTCTGCGCATTCTTGATCGCCGAGCTCTCGTCGAGGACGACGTAGTGGAAGGGCACCTCGCGGAGCAGCGGGATGTCGCGCAGGAGCGCACCGTACGTCGTGATGACCACCTCGCAGTCGGCGAAGGCACGCACCAAGGCCTCGGGATCCGGCCGCTGCCCGGGGGCGATCCCGAGCTCGGCGAACCTCGTCGCCGACGAGAACTCGCGCACCCTCAGCCCCGGCACGAAGCGCGCGGCCTCGCGCAGCCAGTTGAAGACGAGCGAGCGCGGAGCCACGACGAGGCTCGGTGCGCGCTTCGCCTCCGCATGGGTCACGGCCAAACGCGCGAGCACCTGCACGGTCTTGCCGAGCCCCATGTCGTCGGCGAGGCAGCCACCGAAGCCCATCTGCGCGAGGAACGCAAGCCAGCCGAGACCCTCGCGCTGGTAGGGCCGCAGCGCGCCACGGAAACCCGCGGGCTCGTGCTCCGCCGTGATGCGCGAGAACGAGCGCAATCGCTCGCGGTGCTCGGCGAAGTTCCGATCGACGTCGACCTCGCCTTGGAAAGCGGCGAGCAACGCATCGAGCAGGGCGGTCTGCGCGGGTCGGAAGCGCAGCCCGTCGGCCGAGCGTTCGCCGAGCGTCAGCAGCCGATCCCAACCACCGACCCAATGCTCGGGCAGCAGGCCCCGTCGGCCGTCGGCGAGCGTCACGAAGTCCTGCTTGCGCGCGAGCGCCTCGATCACGGCCGCGAGCCGGACCGTGCTCGAGCCGAAGGGCAGCTCGGCCTGCAGCTCGAACCAATCGATGCCGGACCGGACCGCGAAGCGGGGCGTGCCCGATGCCAGCAGCGCCTGCTTCTCCGCCTCGACGAGCCAGCCTTCTGCCAGGAGCGTGCGGAGCACCGCGCCGAGACCGGCGCGCGGCAGTCCGAGCCCGGCCTGCTTCTGCGGCGCGACGCCGAGTTCGGCGAGACGAGCGCCAGCCGCCTGCTCGGCATGCGCATCGCGACGACGCCAGCCCTCGTCGACGCGCACGAGTCCGTCGGCGGCATCGGCGAGGAGCTCGTGGTCGCCGTAACGGAACGCGAGCTCGACCGCGACGGACTTCGACGTGCCGCTGGCCGGTGCGTGCACGACGAGCTTCGGTCGCGGTGGCACGCCGCCCGCGACGATCGCCGGTGCCGCGATCGCCGCGGCGTCCGGCAATGCCGCGAGTTCGGCGAGGAGTTCGTCGCGCTCCCCGCCGGGGACGCGCAGGGGCGCGTTGAGGGTGAGCTGCGTGACCAGTCCGGACGCGCTCCCCGCATCCCATCGCAGGAGTCGGACGCCGATGCGCACGCGATCCCCGGCGATCGCGAGGACTGCGCTGAAGGGATGGACCTCATCGCCGCGCACGAGCCGCGGGACGAGTTCGAAGTCCTCTGCCTTGGAGACGAGCTCCGCCACGAATCGCAGCGGCTCAGCCCAGTCGATCTCGCAGCGCGGGGCCGCGCCGAAGTCCGTCTCGCCCTCGTCCGGGTCGAGCCAGCGGAGCTCCGCGCTGCCTTCGAGCTCGGCGAGCACGAGGTCGAGGAGTTCGGGGACGAGCACGCGGTCGCAGCGATCAGGATCGCCCCAGGGCTCCAGGTCCACTGCTGGTTGCCCCATCAGCAGGGCGAGTCGTCGCCGATCGTGCGGATCGAGCGACTCGCGCTTCGCGTCCGTGGGCAGGAACCGCGGACTCCACTTGTCGGCATTGCGGCCCCGCAACGGAGTCGAGAAGACCGCGACGCACAGACGACCTCGGACGTCGACGCGCAACGCGAAGCCGAGCCTCAGCGTGCGCTCCGTACGGCTCGTCAGGGGACGCCGCTCGTGCATCCGCTTCAGCCTCGCGACCGCGCTGCGCCAGTCGTCCTCGCTCGCCTGGATCGTCTCCGCACCGGCGGCGACCCAGCCCCGGCTCGCGAGGGCATGGAGCGCGTCGCCTCGCGCAAGCGGGTCACGCCAGGCCACCGGCACGGGCGGTCGCCCCTCGCTGACGAACCAGCGTGGCTCGCGTCCGGCCAGCGCGTTCGCCGCGTGGAACGCATCGAACTCGAGGACCAACGCGTAGAGATGTCCGCAGGTCGGTGAACGACGGGCCGCCGGGCAGCTGCACCTCGCGTGGATCGCGGTGCCGAAGAACTGGATCGCGGCGGAGGCGTGGAGGCCGTCGGCCCCGAACACCAGGGCACCTGCGCCGCCGTCCGCGGCGCGGAAGCTGGAGACGCCGCCGCCGCGGAAGATCGCGAGGCCGGCGGCCCGGCTCGTCGCGGCGAATTCCCGCTGGAGCTCCGAGGCGAGCGAGGGTGGCGGGAAACCGGGATCTGCGGGCATGTCGGTGGGAGTCTGGCGAGCCGATGGTCCGACGCCAAGATCGGAGGATGGAGTCGCGCGCCGCCGCCGGCCGATGTAGCCGTGGCTTCGCCCCCTCCATGTGCGGTATCGCCGGCATCCTCCACCGCGACGGCTCCGTACCCGACGGCGCAGCCCTGAGGCGGATGACGGCGGCGCTCACCCATCGCGGTCCCGACGACTCCGGCCACCTGGTCCTGCCGGGCATCGCCCTCGGCCATCGCCGACTGAGCATCATCGACCTCTCGCCGGCCGGCCGACAGCCGCTCGCCAACGAGGACGAGACCGTCTGGACCGTCTTCAACGGCGAGATCTTCGACTACCTCGAGCTGCGCGAGCGGCTCGAGGGTCTGGGTCACCGCTTCAGGACGCACACCGACACCGAGGTGATCGTCCACGGGTACGAGGAGTGGGGCGATGCATTCGTCGAACGGCTCAATGGGCAGTTCGCGATCGCGCTCTGGGACTCCCGTCGTCGCCGCCTGCTGCTGGCCCGCGATCGCCTCGGCATCCGCCCGCTCTTCCACGCGCGGCTCGGCGACGGAACCCTGCTCTTCGCCTCGGAGGTGAAGGCGCTGTTCGAGCACGGCGGGCTGTCGCGCCGGATCGACCCGGTCGGCGTGGGACAGGTCTTCAGCCTCTGGGTGAACGTGCCGCCGCGCACCGTCTTCGCCGGGGTGAGCGAGGTCCCGCCGGGCCACCGCCTCGCGACCGACGCGCGGGGGCAGCGCATCGATCGCTATTGGCGCCTGAGCTTCCCGGCGGCTCGCGATTACGAGGATCGCCCGCTCGCGGACTGGACCGAGGGCACGCGCGAGCTGCTGCACGACGCGACGCGGCTCCAGCTCCGCGCCGACGTCCCCGTGGGTTCCTACCTCAGCGGCGGCCTCGACTCCTCGGCCATCGCCGCGCTCGTGAAGCGACACCACGACCCGGGCCTCGTCACCTGGTCGGTCGCGTTCCGCGATCCCGCGTACGACGAACGCGAACACCAGCAGCGCATGGTGGAACACCTGCGCACCGACCACCACACCCTCGAGATCGACGCCGCCGACATCGCCGCGGCCTTCCCCGAGGTCGTCCGTCTCGCGGAGCGCCCGCTCCTGCGCACGGCTCCCGCGCCGATGCTCCTGCTCGCCCAGGGAGTCCAGCGGAGCGGCATGAAGGTCGTGCTCACCGGCGAAGGCGCCGACGAGATCTTCGCGGGCTACAACATCTTCCGGGAGGACAAGGTGCGCCGCTTCTGGGCGCGTTCCCCGGGATCGAAGTCGCGGCCGCTCCTGCTCTCGCGGCTCTACGCCTACATCGCCCGCAGTCCCTCGGCCCAGGCCTTCTGGCAGGCCTTCTTCAAGACGGGCCTCGAGGCCGTCGACGATCCGTACTACTCGCACCTGCTGCGCTGGACGAACACCGCCTGGATCCAGCGGCTCTTCCATCCCGAGTTCGCCGCCGCGACCGGCAGCTTCGAAGACGTGCGCGCCGAGCTCGATGCGTGGCGTGATCCGGAGCTCATGAGCTGGCATCCGCTCTGCCGCGCGCAGTACCTCGAGCTCGGGCTCTTCATGCCGGGCTACCTGCTCGCGTCGCAGGGCGACCGCATGATGATGGGCAGAGGGGTCGAAGGTCGCTTCCCCTTCCTCGACCACCGCCTCGTCGAATTCGCGGCACGGATCCCACCGCGACACAAGTTGCGCGGCCTCGCGGAGAAGTTCGTCCTCAAGCAGGCGTGCGAGGAACTCGTGCCCCGCGCCATTCGCGAGCGCCAAAAGCAGCCCTACCGCGCCCCCATCGGCGCGTCGCTCCTCGCAGCGGACTCGCCGGCGGCCGCGATGCTCGCGCCGGACGCGGTGAAGCGGTACGGGTACTTCGAGCCGGGCGCCGTCGCGCGGCTGGTCGAGAAGCTGCGCTCCCATCCGAGCGGTGCCGGCAGCGCGCGCGAGGACATGGCGATCGCCGGCATCGTGTCGCTGCATCTGCTGCACGAGCAGCTCCGCCTGGATCCACGGTGATGTCCACAGACTGCCACAGGCTCGGCGATCTCCTGCGCCATGCCGCCCGGGCTCACCCCGAGCGGAACGCGCTGTGGCACGAGCACCATTGGCACGGCTACGCCGCGCTGGCCAACCGCGCCGAACGCACGGCGAGGCAGTTCGCGGATGCGTGTGCGGTGCGACCAGGAGATCGCGTCGCGATCCTCCTCGAGAACTCGCCGGACCACGTCGTGGCGGTGTTCGGCGCCTTCTTCGCGGGTGCGGTCGAGGTCTCGCTGGCGACCGACGTCACGGCGGAGAGCCTCGCGTGGCTGCTCTTGGACAGTGGCGCACGCGTGCTCGTCTGCGGTCGGCGCTTCGCCGGGATGCTGCCCTCGGCGCTCGCGGGCGCTCCCGGACTCGAGCACGTCGTGTTCGACTCCCTGCCGCGCAGCGAGGCGATGCCGACGCTGCCCGCACGCGTCGCGATCCACGAGCTCCCGCCTCCGGCAACGGCCGCCGTGGACCCAGTCGAGGTCCACGCCGACGACGAGCACGCGCTCGCCTCCCTCGTCTACACGTCCGGCAGCACCGGCCGCCCGAAGGGGGTGATGCTCTCGCACGCGAACCTGCTCAGCAACACGCGCGCGATCGCGACGTACCTCGCGCTGGACGCGAACGACCGGGTCCTCGCGGTGCTGCCCTTCCACTACAGCTACGGCCGTTCACTCCTCTACACGCATCTGCTCGTCGGCGGCTCCGTCGTGATCGAGAACCGCTTCGCCTACCCGAATGTCGCGCTGGACACGCTCGAGCGGACGCACGCGACCGGCTTCGCGGGCGTCCCATCCACGTTCTCGATCCTGCTCGCGCGCAGCACCCTGCGCACACGACGCTTCCCGTCGCTGCGCTACGTCACGCAGGCCGGCGGCGCCTTGGCGCCCGGCGTGCTGACCGAGGCGGCGAAGGCCTTCGCGCCGGCCCGCTTCTTCGTGATGTACGGCACGACCGAGGCCTCACCCCGCCTCACGTGGCTCGACCCGGCGATGCTCCAGACGAAGCTCGGCTCGATCGGCAAGGCGGTTCCCGGCGTCGAGGTCTTCGTCGCCGGTCCGGACGGCCGGCGGCTCGAAAGGGGACAGGTCGGGGAGATCGCCGCGCGCGGGCCGAACATCATGCTGGGCTACTGGGGCGACCCCGCCGGAACGGCGGCGGTGCTCCGCGACGGGACCTTCTTCACCGGCGATCTCGGGCGTGAGGACGAAGACGGCTTCCTGTTCGTCGAGGGTCGCATCAAGGACATCATCAAGTGCGGCGGGAATCGCGTCAGCGCCCGCGAGATCGAGGAGGCGATCGTCGCGAACGACGGCGTCCTCGAGGCGGCCGTGATCGGGGTGCCCGACCCGATCCTCGGCGAGGCGATCAAGGCCTTCGTCGTGCCGAAGGAGGGCGTCCGCTTGGATCGGACCGAACTCGAGCGCTGGCTCGCGGTTCGGCTGCCGCCGACGAAGCGCCCCCGGTGGCTCGAGCTCCGCGCGGACTTGCCGAAGAACGCCGCCGGCAAGGTGCTCAAGGCCGCGCTCCGCGAGTCCGAAAGAAAGACGGCGGCGAGCTGATCGGCGCGGGGGCGGCTGTCGGGAGGGTGGTTCCCGTGCGGCTCCCGCGGCATGCTCCCGCCGCAAGACAACGATGCCGCGCACGGAGAGTGAACTCGAATCCCGGCTGCGCGCCTTCGTGCGCGCGAACTTCCTCTTCGGCAGGGAGCACTCCGAGCCGTCCGACTCCGACTCCCTGCTGGAGACCGGCGTGATGGACTCGACCGGAGTCCTCGAGATCGTCGACTTCCTCAAGGTGACCTGGGACGTCGACGTGAGCGACCACGAGATGCTGCCGGAGAATCTCGACTCCATCGAGCGCCTCGCGGCCTTCGTGCGCCGCAAGCTCACGGCGCGTCAGGACCGCGCATGAGCCCGCGAACGCGTGGGGGCGAGCCCCGCTGCCTCGCGCGCCTGAGGGGCCCGCGATGAGCCGCCCGGCATTCTCGCGCGACGTGCTCGCGCTCGACTGTGCCGCCGAGACCCAGCGCATCGCCGAGCGCCTGAGGGCCATCGTCGGCAGCTTCCGCAAGAAGGGCCTCGTCGTCGCCCTGTCGGGCGGCATCGACAGCTCCGTCACCGCGGCGCTCGCGGTGACCGCGCTCGGCAAGGAGCGGGTCTTCGGGCTGCACATGCCCGAACGCGACTCGTCGCCGAGCACGCTCGAGCTCAGCCGCTCGGTCTCGACCCGCTTCGGCTGCGAGTCCGCGGTCGAGGACATCACCCCGATCCTCGAGGCGCTCGGCTGCTACCGCCGGCGCGACGAGGCCATCCGCAGCGTCGTCCCGGAGTACGGACCGGGCTGGCGATCCAAGATCGTGTTGCCGAACCTCGTCGAGTCGAAGGCGTTGCACTTCTACTCCGTCGTCGTTCAGGATCCGCACGGAGCGACCGAACGCCGGCGGCTCACACACGACGCGTACCTCGGAGTCGTGGCGGCCACGAACTTCAAACAACGGGTGCGCAAGCTGCTCGAGTACTACCACGCGGATCGGCTCAACTTCGCGACGACGGGCACGCCCAACCGACTCGAGTACGACCAGGGCTTCTTCGTGAAGCTCGGCGACGGTGCCGCCGACGTGAAGCCCATCGCCCATCTCTACAAGTCCCAGGTCTACGCGCTCGGCGCGCACCTCGGAGTGCCGGCCGCGATCCTCGAGCGCCCGCCGACGACCGACACCTATTCGCTGCCGCAGGGCCAGGACGAGTTCTACTTCTCCCTGCCCCACGACCGCATGGACCTCTGCCTCTGGGCGAAGAACCACGGAGTGCCGGCAGAAGCGGCCGCGCCGGTGGTCGGGCTCGACACCGAGCAGGTCGAGCGCGTCTACCACGACATCGACGGGAAGCGCCACGCGACGCAGTATCTGCACGCCGCTCCGCAGCTCGTCGCGGACGTGCCGGAGATCACGCATCGGCTCGGCTGAGGCATGCGATGACGAGGCGCGACGCATGACTCCTCCCGGCGGCCCGCTCAAGCGGTTCTTCTGGGGCTGCCTGGAGGAATGGGAGTCCTGGAAGCGCGGCATGCTCCTCCATCTCCCCGGCAAGCTCGGGGTGAAGCTGCGCTACCACTTCTACCGCCGCCGCTTCGCGTCCTGCGGCCGTGGCGTCGTGATCTTCCAGAACGTCCGCTTCGAGTGTCCCGAGAAGCTGCACGTCGGCGATCACGTCGAGATCGGCTCGGGGAGCGTGATCTCCGCAGGCGGCGTCATCCGCATCGGCAACCACGTGGGCATGGGCCCCGGCGTGGGACTCTGGTCCGTGAATCACGTCTTCTCCGATCCCGAACGCCCCTTCCTCGAGCAGGGTTACGAGTACGGCGAGATCACCATCGGCAACGACGTCTGGCTGGGCTCGGGCAGCATCGTGAAGGCCGGCGTGCGCATCGGGCCCGGCGCGATCGTGTCGGGAGGCTCCGTGCTCGCGAAATCGCTGCCGCCCTTCTCCATCGCCGGAGGCAATCCGGCGCGCATCGTCGGCTGGCGCAAGGCTCCTCCCGCCAACGACCCCATGCGCGAGAACCCCTGAGCCCGACGAGACGAGCCTGCGCCCGACGAGACGAACCTGCGCCCGACGAGACGAACGATGCCTCGATCCAAGTCCATCCTGCGAACCGGCGCAGCGCTCCTCGTCCTGGGGCTCGCTGCGGCCACGACGTGGTTCCTCACGCGTGACCCGGGCGTGCGCGTGCTGTTCCTCCACCACAGCACGGGCCGCAACGTGATGTTCTTCCCCGCGCAGGGCGTGCCCGCCTGGTTCGACGCCTACAACGCGCAGCACCCGCTCGACATCGACTTCGACGAGACCTGGTATCCACCGGACGGTTCGAACATGCCGGCCGACTACCACGCGCTGTGGCTCGGCACCCCGGGGGAGTTCGAGCGCGTGATCGCCGGCCAGCACGTGGTCGTGGTGAAGCACTGCTATCCCGCCAGTGCGATCGTCGCCGAGGACGGCAAGGTCGACCCATCGCAGGACGTCCGCACGCTCGCCAACTACCAGGCCTACTACCGCGCGCTGCGCGAGAAGCTGAAGCGGCACGAGGAGACGCTCTTCGTCTTCTGGACCTTGCCACCACTCCATCCGCTCGCCGGCGAAGAGCCCGGGCGCAGCGAGCGCGCGCGACGGGCCCAGCAGTTCAGCGAGTGGCTGGCGAACGGCTTCCTCACCGAGGACCCGGCGCTGGTGAACGCCACGGTCTTCGACGTGCGTTCGCTCTGGGCCGACCCCGCGACGCAGTTCCTGAAAGCCGAGTACCAGCTCGATCCGAAGGACGACGACTCGCATCCGAACGCGAAGGCCAACGACCTCGCGGGCCCGGCCTTCGCGCAGTTCCTCGTCGACGCCATCGCCCGCTATCGGGTCCGGAAGCCCGAGTGGGTCCGCGAGCCCGGCGCGAAGGACTGAGCGTGGAGCCGGAGGCTCACAGCGGCGATCTCGCGCTCGTCGACGCGCTGCGCGTGATCGCGAGGCGTCGCGTGTTCTTCGGCCATCGATCGGTGGGCGAGGATCTCCTCCTCGGGCTCGGGGAACTCGCGTCGGAGTCGGGAGTGGAGCTGCGGATCCTCGACGCGAGCTCGACACCGCCGGCCTCCGGTGGCGTGCTCCTGCATGCGCGCGTGGGTACGAACCGCGACCCTCGGTCCAAGTTCGCCGCGTTCGGTGATGCCCTGCTCGCACTGCGGGGCGCCGCGCTCGACTCGGCGCTCCTCAAGCTCTGCTACGTCGACGTCGAGGCCGCGACGGATCGCAGCGCACTCCTCGACGCGTATGGCGCGGCACTCCGCGGCTGGCGCGCGGCGCACCCCGGTCTGCGGTTCGTGCACGTCACCGTTCCGCTCACCTGTGGCGCGCGCGGCTGGCGCCTCATGCTGAAGCGCCGCCTCGGCCGAAGCGATTGGACCGACGCGGACAACACGGCGCGGGCGCTCTTCAACGACGAGCTGCTCTCGACCTTCGCCGCCGATCCCACGGTCGATCTCGCGGCCGCCGAATCGGTCGACGGCCGCGGCCGCGCCGCGGAGTTCCGCGTGCGCGACGGCGGCATCGCGCTCCGTGCCCGCTCGCTCGTGCCCGCGTTCTCCGACGACGGCGGACACCTCAACGCGAAGGGTCGGCAGGTCGTCGCCGCGCGCTTCGCCCGCGCGCTCGCCGCGGCGCTCGCCTGAGGCCGCTCACGCCGGCGTTCGACCGAGCAGGCGCGCGACGTGCGCCGTCGCTCCTGCCAGGGGGACGAGCTCCTGCTGTCCGCTCGCGAGCGACTTGATCGCGACCATTCCGGATTCGAGCTCGCGATCACCGATGAAGGCGACCACCGGGATGCGGCGCGTGTCGGCGTACTGGAACTGTGCGCCGAGCTTGGCCGTGGCCTCCGGGAAGACCTCGGTCCGGAAGCCCGCGCGGCGCAGCCGGTCCGCGAGCTCCGCCGCGTGCGCGAGGAGCTTGCGGTCCATCTGGAGGACCATCACATCGCTCGCGACGTCGAGCGCGGGCAGCATGCCGCGCTCCTCCATCACGACGAGGATGCGTTCGAGACCGAGCGAGAAGCCGACGGCCGGGATCGGCCGACCGAGGAACATGCCGACGAGCTCGTCGTAGCGCCCGCCGCCACCCATCGATCCGGCGAGGCCCTCGACCGCGAGCTCGAAGATCGGACCGGTGTAGTACGAGAGGCCACGCGCCAGCGACGGATCGAAGAGCAGACGCCCTGCGAGTCCACCGACGGAGTCCAGCAGGCCGAGCAGTTCGCGCAGCGTCGCGAGGCCGGCGGTCCCGGTCGCGCTGCGACCCTCGACCGCCTCGGCCACGGCGTCGAGCCGCGCCGCGTTGCCCGCGACCCCACCCTCGCACGCGAACAGGATCGGCGCGAGCACCTCGATCTGCGACCCGGTGATGCCGCGCTCGACCAGCTCCTTGCGCACACCTTCGGGCCCGATCTTGTCGAGCTTGTCCACGCCGATGATCGCGAGGTCGTGCATCTCCTTCCGGATGCCGGCGGCCTCCATGATCCCGGTGAGCAGGCGCCGGTCGTTCACCCTCAGGTGGAAGCGATCGAAGGACAGCGAGGCGAGCGCATCGCCGACCGCCTGCATGACCTCCATCTCCGCGACCAGCGAGGTCGTGCCGACGTAGTCGACGTCGCACTGCCAGAACTCGCGGAAGCGGCCCTTCTGCGGACGGTCCGCCCGCCACACGGGCTGCATCTGGTAGCGCTTGAAGAACTTCGGCAGCTTGCCCTGGTACTGCGCGACCACGCGGGCGAGCGGGACCGTGAGGTCATAGCGGAGCGCGAGATCGGCGAGCTGCTTCGGATCGACGGGCGACCTCTGGAGTTCCTCGGTGAGCTTCTCGCCGCGCTTCTGGATCCGGAAGACGAGCTGTTCGCCTTCGTCGCCGTACTTGCCGCTGAGCGTCTCCACGCGCTCCATCGAGGGCGTCTCGAGCGGCGCGAAGCCGTGACGCTCGTACGCGGCCTTGATGCGTGTCATCACGTGCTCGCGGCGCCGCACGTCCTCGGGGAGGAAGTCGCGCGTGCCGGCGGGAGGTGCGTTGTTCGTGCTCATGGGTTCATCGTCCCGACGCGGTCCACGGGATCCCGGTCCGCGAGGACCTCGATCAGTTCGGGGGCGGCCATCGCGGCGCGCGCGGCGTCGATCGCGGGGTACAGCACCACATCGTGCTCGCGGTGTGGAATGCGCGAACCGAGCACCGCACATGCGCGCGCGACGGCGTGGCCGGGGCGCAGCGGCGCCCGGAACGGCATGGCCTGCGCCGCGAGCAGCAGCTCGATCGCGACGATGGTGGCGACGTGCTCGTGGACCTGCCGCAGCTTGCGCGCGGCGAGCGTCCCCATGCTCACGTGGTCCTCCGTGTTCGCGCAGGTCGGGACGGAGTCGACGCTGGCCGGGTGGCAGAGCACCTTGTTCTCCGCGACGAGCGCCGCCGCGCTGTATTGGGCGAGCATGAAGCCCGAGTCGAGGCCGCTGTTGCGGACGAGGAAGGCCGGCAGGCCGCGCGAGTGGTTCGCATCGATCAGGTGCGCGATGCGCCGCTCCACGATGTTGCCGGTCGCCGCGAGCGCGCAGGCGAGCGCGTCGGCCGCCGCGGAGAGCGGTTGCCCATGGAAGTTGCCGCCGCCGATCACGCCGTCGATGCACTCGTCGATCACGGTGCGCAGCCACGCCGCGTAGCCGTCGGCGGCGAGCGCCTGCGGCTCGGACGCCGTGATCGCGTGACGCGCACGCGGATCGGGGGGGAAGAGCAGCGGATTGTCGTTCGCGGAGTTCATCTCGCAGACGACCACCTCCGCCGCGGCCTCGAGGGAGCGCCACGCGGTGGCGACGACCGTGGGGAAGCAGCGCAGCGAGTAGTCGTCCTGGATGTGCGGGGAGTCCGGCACCGCCCCGCGCAGACGTGCGACCACGCGTTCGAGCGCCGCGGCGAGCGCGGTCTGCCCGGAGTCCGAGGCGTGCTGGGCCAGGCGCCGTGCCTCCCGCACGAGCGGCGCGAGCTGCGCGCGCAACTCGTCGAGCTGATCCGCGCGGCGCGCGTGCCGCGCCGCCTCGAGTTCCGCGCCGAGCCTCCCGCTCGCGGGATCGCGCGCGACGAACGAAGCCGCACTCTCCAGCAGTCCGAGCAGGGCCTCACGCGCCGTGCCCGCCACCGCGGGGCGCGACGCGAGTTCCAGCTCGTGGAGCGCCGCGCCGAAGGCCGCGCTGTTGAACTCGAGCGCGAGCAGCTCGCTGCCGCGCACGTAGCTCGCGATGCGAGCCGCGCTCTCGCGCTGGTGCGACTGCGGCCGCGCGGCATGGATCCGCGGATCGAGCGATGCCGGCTGTCCCTGGTGGGCTTCCAGGCTCATCGCGCAGCCCAGCTCGGCGAAGCGGAGCGTGAACGAGGCGTCGTAGACGGCGAGCGCGAGCATGGCGCCCATGAACGTCGTCCCGTTGTTCAGCGCGAGACCTTCCTTCGCCTGGAGCTCCACGGGCTGGAAGTCACGCCAGCCTTCGCGGGCCGCGAGCTCGGCGAAGCCCTCGCGCGTCCCGGGGAACGCGACGAAGTCCTCGCGGCGGGCCCGCGTCGCGCAGCGCACCGGATCGTGGCGGGCCGAGCGCGGCAGGAAGCGGCCACCGGGATCCGCGAGGGCGGCGAGGGCGAGGTGCGAGAGCGGTGCCAGATCGCCGCTCGCTCCGACCGAGCCCTGCTGCGGCACGAAGGGATAGACGTCGTCGTTCAGCATCGCGACGAGCCGATCGAGCGTGACCTCGCGCACGCCCGACACGCCGAGGCAGAGCGTGTTGATCCGCAGCAGCAGGGCCGCACGCACCACCTCTTCGTCGAACGGCTCGCCCACCCCCGCGGCGTGGCTGCGCACGAGGTTGAGCTGGAGTTGCAGCGTGTCGTCCGGCCGGATCACGACGTCGCGGAGCTGGCCGAAGCCCGTGTTGAGCCCGTAGACCTTGCGGCCCGATTCGAGGAGCACCTCGACCATCGCGCGGCAGCGCCGCACCGCCTCGCGGGCGCCCTCGGCGATCGCCACCCGTCGTCGCAGGCGCGCGACGGCGACGACGTCGTCGATGCAGAGCTTGCGACCGTCGAGCACGAGCGTGTCCCCCGGCAGGCGGTGCCAGGGCGCAAAGGAGAGGTTCATCGCGAGGCCGCGCCGCGATGCGGCGCAGCCGCTTCATCGCAGAGCACGGCGGGCGCGTCAACGAAGCGTTCCCCCCGAGTTCGCGCGGCTCGACGCGACCCAGTCCGAGGCGACGGCCCTCGAGCCTTGCCCGGGCGAGTGCCACTGCCTAGGAAGCTCCGCCATGGGCCACGACGACCACGGCGACGCGAGGCGGCACGGACCGATCCGGCCCGCGCCGGACCGTGGCGACGCGACCGACGCCCGACCAGCTGCGCCCGCGGGGGGTCTCGGCGCGGGTGCCCGGCTCCTCGTCTCGGCCGCACTGCTCCTGCTCGCGTGCAGCGCCTGCCGGGAACGCGATGCCAGGCGGACGCCGCTGCGCGTCTTCGCCGCCGCCTCCCTCCATGCCGTGTTCGAGCGACTCGCCGCGGACTTCGAACGCGAACACCCGGACGTGGACGTCGAGCTGGTCTTCGCCGGCTCATCCCAGCTCGCGCTGCAGCTTCGCGAAGGGGCGAGCGCCGATGTCTTCGCGTCCGCGGACCTGCCCAATCTCCAGAAGATCGTCGAGGCGGGCCTCGCGGTCGGTGCCCCGCGCGAGTTCGCGCGCAATCGCCTGGCGATCCTCGTCGGGAAGGGCAACCCACACGCCGTCCGCACGCTGGCCGATCTCGCGCGCCCGGAGCTGCGGGTCGCGCTCTGCGGGCCCGAGGTCCCCGCGGGGCGCTATGCGCGCGAGGCCCTCGCGAAGGCCGGCGTGAGCGTGCGCTCGCGCTCCGACGAGACGAACGTGAAGGCGCTCACGAGCAAGGTCCGCCTGGGTGAGCTCGATGCGGGGATCGCGTACCGCACCGATGCTGCGGCGGACCTCGACGCGATCCCGCTCGCCGCCGAGCACGACGTCGTCGCGAGCTACCCGGTGGCGGTGCTCGGCAGCGGCAAGTCCCGCACGCTCGCGCAGCTCTTCGTCGACCATCTGCTCTCGGCAGCGGGTCGCGCGACGCTCGAAGCCGCAGGGTTCGAGGCGCCATGACGTCCAGCTCGCCGCGCGTCCTGCGCACCCTGCTCGCAGTGCTGACCGGTTCCGCGCTGCTCCTCTTCCTGCTGCCGCTGCTCGGCATCCTGTTCGCCGCGCCGTGGTCGCGGCTCATCGAGCTCCTGGCCTCGGGGCCGGTGCACGACGCCCTCCTCCTCTCGCTCGTCAGCTCGCTCGGCGCGGTGGCGATCGCCGTCGTGCTGGGACTGCCGCTCGCGCATTGGCTCGCGTCCGGCGAATCGGTGCTGCGCCAGTCCGCGCGCATCGTGGTGACGCTGCCGATCGTGCTGCCGCCCATCGTCGCGGGCATCGCCCTGCTCCTCGCGTTCGGCCGGCAGGGTCTCGTCGGACGCTGCCTCGCGGACTGGTTCGGCGTCACGATCCCCTTCACGACCAGCGCGATCGTCGTCGCGGCCGCCTACATGGGTCTGCCCTTCTTCGTGCTCAGCGCCGAAGCCGGCCTGCGTGCGCTCGACCGGCGTTATCTGCATGCCGCCGCCGCGCTCGGGGCGGGACCGTGGCGGCGCGGCTGGTACGTGACGTTGCCGATGATCGCGCCGGCGCTGCGGACGGGTGCGCTCCTCTGCTGGGCCCGCGCGCTCGGCGAGTTCTGCGCGACGCAGATGTTCGCGGGCAATCTCGCCGGCGAGACGCGCACGCTGCCCCTCGCCTGTGCCGTCGCGATGGAGGTCGATCCGGAGCTCGCGATCGGGTTGAGCCTCGTGCTCGCGACCAGCTCGATCGTCGTCCTCGCCCTCCTCCGCCGGGGCTGGATCCTCCCCCGATGACGCTCGCCCTCGACTTCGCCCTGCGGCGCGGGACGCTCGATCTCGCGATCCGACTCGAGGTCGCGCCGGGCGAGACGCTCGCGCTCGTCGGTCCCAATGGCGCCGGCAAGTCGAGCTGCCTCGCCGCGATCGTCGGCATCGTGGGCATCGCGCGCGGTCACATCGCCCTCGACGGCCGACTCCTCGACGAGGGCACGCGCCGCGTGCCGACCGAGGACCGCGGCATCGGCTGCCTCTTCCAGGAGCCCCTGCTCTTCCCCCACCTGAGCGCGCTCGACAACGTCGCGTTCGGCCTGCGCGCGCAGGGGCTCGCTCGCTCCGCGGCGCGCGCCCGCGCGCGTGAGTTCCTCGCGCGCGTGGGTCTGGCGGACTGCGCGGCGATGCGGCCGCGTGCGTTGTCCGGCGGCCAGGCGCAACGCGTGGCGCTGGCCCGTGCGCTCGCTCCGGCCCCACGCGTGCTCCTGCTCGACGAGCCGCTCGCCGCCGTCGACGCGAGCGCGCGCATCGCGTTGCGCCGCGAACTCCGCGATCACCTCGCGGCCTTTGCGGGTCCACGGATCCTCGTCACCCACGACGCCATCGACGCGCTGGCGCTGGCCGATCGCCTCGCGGTGCTCGAGGAGGGTCGCCTGGTCCAGGTCGACGTCCCCGCGCGGATCTGCAGCGCGCCCGGCTCGCGGTACGTCGCCGATCTGCTCGGGCTCAACGTCTTCCGTGGCCGGCTCGCCCACGGCGTGCTCCAGCTCGAGCACGGCGGACAGCTCGTCGTCGTCTCGGAGCTCTCCGGCCCGGCGATGGCGACCGCGCATCCCCGCGCGATCGCGCTCTTCCTCGAACACCCGGCCGGTTCGCCGCGCAATGTCTGGGAGACGAGGATCGCCGCGATCGAGCCCGCCATCGACCGCGTGCGCGTCCGTCTCGAGGGACCGATCCCGCTGGTCGCCGAGCTCACGCACGGCGCCGTGGACGGGCTCGGACTCGCACCCGGCCGGCGCGTCTTCGCGGCGATCAAGGCGACGGAGATCGCGGTGGTCGCGCTCTGAGCTCCGGCCGTCTCACGCCGACTCGGCGGCGAGCGTGCCGTCCGGTCCCACGTGGCGCGTCTGCGCATAGAGCGCGAGCCTCAGCTCGAAGCCGCGCTTGATGTCGATGCAGGCCTCGTCCAGGGGACGCGTGACCTCGCCGGCGTCGTTGGACAGCTGCCAGGGACATTGACCGCCACAGAGATGACGGGCCCAACACCGCGCGCACTTCGCGCGGAAGGACGCGTAGATCTTCTCGTAGTAGTCGCGCGTGCGGGCCTCGTCGAGCCCGCCCTGGAACACGTTGCCCAGCCGGAAGGCCGGCATCCCCACGTAGCGGTGGCAGGGATAGATGTCGCCGGTCGGCGTCACCGCCTTCATGTTGCGCGCGACTCCACAGAGGCGAGGCTCCGAGACGCTGCGCGGCCGCGCCTGCTCGAGCTGGTCGCGCAGCATGCGCATCGAGCGTGCGATCGACAGGGGGATGGCCGAGAGGTCGCCGCGCCCGAGCCGCTCCGCGAGCTCGCGGAAACGCCGCTCGAGTTCGACCATCGGCGACGCCTTCGGCGCAGTCGCCCCAGCCTCGGGCTGCGCCTTGCTGGGACAGCTCGGGCCGTCCTTCTCCAGGATCCCCCGGTCGTCGTCGGCGACCCCGATCTCGATCAGTCCGGTGCCGAGGCTGGTCAGGTAGGCCTCGACCTCCTCGTGTTCCTCCGGGCGGGTCAGGGTCGCACGGAGCCGCGGCAGGCGCGTGCCGTGGACCCGACAGCGCTCGATGAGCAGCTGCAGCCGGTCGACGACCCGATCGTGCGTGCCTTCCAGCAAGGAGCTGCACTTGGCGACCCGGTGACGGTCGTGGATGTGCCGCGGTCCATCGATCGAGACCATCACCGAGAACTGCTCGCGGGCGAGGAAGTCCGCGATCGACTCGGTGAGGAGCGTGAGGTTGCTCGTGATGGAGAAGCCCACGGTCATCCCCAGCTCGTGCGCCCGCGCCTTCGACCAGACGACGATGTCCTCGATCACCTTGAAGTTGAGCAACGGCTCGCCGCCGAAGAAGGTGATGCACGCGTAGCCGCGCGGCTTCGCCTCCTCGAGGTAGCCGTCGATCGCGCGCCGCGCGTCGTCGCGACGGAAGACCGCCGGCCGATCGTGGACACCGTTCGCCACCTCGTAGCAGTAGGTGCACGCGAGATTGCAGGCCTCCGTCACCAGGAACATGAGGTTGCGCGGGCTGTGCTGGAACAGCGCGTCGATGCGCGACTGCACCTGCTCCGCGGAGAGACCCGGCTGGGGCTCGAGGAGTCCCAGATCCGACAGGGCCGCGATGCGCTCGCCCTGCTCGATGGACTCGGCCGTCAGCGCCGCGCGCGGCTCCGGCGCGGCGCCGTCCTCGTAGCGGCGGAGCACCGCGAACAACGCGGAGTCGATCTCCGCGACGTCCGCGGTCTTGCCGAAGTAGGCGTAGTGCCGACCGAGCGCCTCGAAGACGTGCACGACGCTCTCGTGCTCACGGATTGCAGGTGCTTGCATGGCGTCAGTCGTTGTCGAGGTGGATGCACTGCGGATCGTCACCACGCTTCGGACGCGCCCGCGTGTCGAACCACGTGCAGTTCGAGTCCCAGTACGTGCAATCCTCGTCGTCGTCGTAGCCGGGGTTGCTGTCCGTATGCAGCGTGTTCGGTTCCCCGACGGCCTTGATCTTCTTGCAGTCCTGGTCCTGCCAGCCGCCGTTCGGGATCTGCCCGTTGTCGATGTTGCAGTCCTGGTCCGTGGCGAAGGAGCCGTCGCCCTGTGGCTTGCCGCAGTCGTCATCGCGCTGACCGCCGAGGCCCCAGGAGTGGAGCTTGCCGCAGTCGTTGTCCTTGCCGTCGGTGGCGGTCGTCGCGGACGGCTTGCAATCGGCATCGTTGTAGGAGGCGCCTCCCGCACCGCCGAAGGAGGGGTTGCTCGTCACCTTCCCGCAGTCGTTGTCCATCTGGTCGCAGGTGCTGTCCTCCTGGTAGCCGATGCCGCTGCTGTGGGGTGAGCCGCAGGTGGTCCGGAGCAAGGTCGGACCGGCGGCTCGCGCGAAGCCCGCCGTGAGGAAGGCGATGCCCAGGATGCCGAGCAGCTTCCGTCGGGTGTCGAGGCGATCCCCCGGAGCGACGGACCTGCTCGACGCGGGGCCGAGTGCCTCAGCGCCGGTCCCGGCGGGACCGACATCGTTGTCGTCGGGTTCGGACTGCGAACGTCTCGCGTCAGGTGTGCTCATGCCACCGACACGTCCACGGGCCATCCCGCGGTTTCCGAAATCCCCTCATCCCTTCGAGTGCGGGCGACCCACGCGATCCGGTCGCCAGGGCCCGCACGGCACACCTTCACGCCCCGGCCGCCGCGTCCTTCTTCTTCCGGCCGGAGAACAACTTCGCGACCGCGGCGCCGACGACGAGGAGACCGAAGAGGATCGGCTTGATGAACGCCTTGAGGAACAGGGCCAGCTTGGCGAAGAGCCCGACCTTCAGCGCGAGCTTGCCGGCGATCAGGCCGCCGATGCCATAGGCCGCGACCTTGTCGTAGGACGGGTCGAAGTCCTCGTAGCGCTGACCGGGCACGAAGTCCGTGACCGCGAGCAGGTGCTTGTTCTGCTCCGCCACGAGCTCGAGCTGCTCGATCCCACCCACGCCGTTCACCACGAGGTGGCCGCCGCGGCCGAGGATGCGCACGTTGTAGTTCAGCGTGAGCCCCTCATTGCCCTCGAACTGCAGCTTCTCGGCCCAATAGAGCTTGTGCTGCGCCTGGTCGTAGTGCGGCGGCTCGGCCCAGCCGAGCAGCTCGACGCCGCCCTGACCGAGCTTCTTGCGCTCGGCGCTCTGGGCGCGCGCGTTCTCCTTCATGTCGGCGAGGAGCTGGTCGTAGTCGGGGGCCTCGTCGTCGTCGACATAGCCGTCGGCGACGTGGCTGAAGACGGCGAAGGACTCGGACTCGAGGAAGTCCGGCGGGATGGCGACGCCGAGGATCTCGGGGCCCGGGTGATTGCCGAGTTCGGTGAGGAAGCGACGCCCGCCCGGGCCGGGGAGGAAGAGCCAGCCCTCCGTCAGCTTCACCTCGGCGACCTCACCGAGCTTCGCCACGCCCTCGCTCGGGTTGTAGCGGGAGAGGACCTCCTTGGCCGACTTCGACTCGGCACCCTCCTCCTGCGCCGTCGAATGGGCGACGGGCAGCAGGTACGCGGCGAGGACGAGGGACGAACGGAGGATGGCTGCGGCGACGCTCATGGGTTCCCGAGGTTTCCGAGGGTCTGGACCGCAGGTCCTATAGCGACCCGTCGCCTCCGCCGCGAGGGTGCGCCGCCGCCGGACGATGCGTCGGAAGCGCCGGGCCGCGATCAGCCGTCGCGGTCGCCGCGGTCCTCGTCCTCCCCGTCTTCCTCGTCATTGCCGCCGGCCGCTTGGGCCGCGCCGAGCTCCGGATCGGCGAGGACGACGAAGCGCTGTTCGCTGAGCACGCCGTCGACGTCGAGGACGAGGCGATAGCTGCCGGGCGTCGCGCTCCGCCCACCGCGCGCTCCGCCGCGCCGGGCCGCACCACTGCCGGCACCCGCTCCGCGCGCGCCGTCGCCCGCGGGCGCCGCGGACGCACGCAGATCCCACGTGGACCTGTGGAGGCCGGCCGTGGCCTTGGCCTCGATCCGGGCGAGATCCTTGCCGTCGAGGGTCTGCACGATCAGCGTCGCACGCTCGGCGTCGGCCCCGAGGCGGTACCAGAACTCGGCCTCGGCGCGGGGATTGTCGCCGGTGAACTGACGCGTCCCGTTCGAGCCCCGCCGATGGCGGCTCCGCCAGACGACGACGTCGTTGGGTGTGAAGAGCTGCGTGGACGCGGTCGCGGCCGCTCCGAACTGCCGCAGGCAGCTCGCGTCGAAGCTCCAGAGGCTGCGGCCGTGCGTGGCCAGCACGATCTCCCCGCTGCTCGGATGCTGCGCCAGGTCGTGCACGGCGACGGTCGGAAGGCCACCGCTCGCGCCATTGCCGTGCATGCGGGTCCAGCTCTGCCCGCGGTCGATGGAGACCCAGAAGCCGAACTCCGTCCCGACGTAGAGCAGGTTCTCGTTGCGCAGGTCCTCGCGCACGCAGCGCGTGGAACCCCTCGGCAGATTGGCGCGCAGCGAGCGCCACGTCTGCCCGAAGTCCTCCGTCGCGAGCACATAGGGCTCGTCGTCGTCGCTGCGGTGCGCGTCCAGGGTCACGTACGCGCGGCCGTCCGCGAAACGCGAGGCCTCGATGGAGCTCACCCAGCGCGGTGCGGGCACGAGCTCCCGCAGCGGCACATGGCCCCGCGATGCGGCGGCCTCGGCGGTGCCCACCGCCGCGTCGGCGGCGAGCGGCCAGAGATCGCTCCAGGTATGCCCGCCGTCTCGGGTCCCGAACAGGGCGCCATCGTCGCTGCCGACATAGAGCACCGACGCGTCGCGCGGGGATTCGGCGAGCGCGGTCCCGCTGCCGCGCCGCGTCCGCGTGATCTCGGGGGAGATCGCGGTCAAGCCATTGCCGCGGTCGAGGGACCGGAAGACGTGGTTGCCGGCGCTGTAGTAGATGCGGCTGTTGTGCTGCGAGAGCAGGAACGGCGTCTTCCAGTTGTAGCGATGGCGGACGTCGCGCCCGGCCTGGGCCCGGATGGGCCCGCCGGCCATCGTCAGCAGGTGCGTGCGCGCCGTGGCGCCGTTCTGGCTCTCGTAATAGACGAGCTGCGGATCCTCGGGATCGACGGCCACCTCGAAGCCGTCGCCGCTGCCGATCCGCACCCAATCGCCATTGGTCGGGCCGGAGTCGCGGTCGATGCGCGTCGGCGCGCCCCAGGTGCCGTTGTCCTGCAGTCCGCCGAAGACCCAGCCCCCGCGCCGCGGATCCAGGGCGACGTCGTAGAACTGGCCGAGGGCCGCGTGGTTCAGGTGGTCCCAGGTCTCGCCGCGGTCGTAGCTGTGATAGACGCCGCCGTCGCAGCCGACGATCAGGTGACGGCCGTCGCGCGGATCGATCCAGAGCGCGTGCTGGTCCGCGTGCACGCCGCGTCCGGCGTCGGCGGTGAAGGTCTCACCGCCGTCCTGGCTCCGGCTCATGGCGATGCCGAGCACCCAGAGCCGTCGATCGTCGTTCGGATCGACGCGCACCTGGCTGAAGTACATCGGGCGCGGGTCGATGCTGTTGATGCGACGCCAGGTCCGACCGGCGTCGTCGGAGCGATAGAGGCCGCCGAACTCGTGGCCGTCGCGTCCCTGCATGCGGTGGACGTTGGCGACCTGCCCGCCGAGACGTTCGCCATAGGGACGGTCCGCGACCTCGAGGCGCGGCCGCGCCCCCTGCCCCTCCGTGCTCTCCGCACCGCTCTCCGCGTTGCTCTCGGCACCGCCCTCCGCGGTGCCTCCGGCATTGCCGCGGAGCGCGCGCGTCGGAGAGCGCCGCTCACCGAGGGTGAGCCCGAGCGCCTTGCGCGCGCCGTTGCGCGCGATCTCGATCTCGAGCTCGGCGCCGGCGCGATGGCCGGCGATCGCTTCGCGGAACGCCCGGTCGTTCACGATCGCGGTCCCATTCACGGCGACGACGATGTCACCGACCAGGAGCCCCGCGCGTTCGGCGGGCGAATCCGATGCGACGGCGGTCAGCCTCGCGCCGGCCTCGGCATTGCTCGTCTCCGCCCCTGACCAGCCGACCTCGGGATCCACCTTGCCCATCGCCTCGCATTCGACGATGGCGAAGACGACGTCAGGGTCCTTCGCATACCAATCGAAGCCGACGCGGCCGAGCACCGACGAGGGCAGGCCGTCGCGCACCCGCTCGAAGGTCCTCCCTCCGTCCTGCGTGCGCCAGATCCCGGATCCCGGACCCCATTTGGTCGCCGGATCGTTGCCGTCGAACCCGTCGCGGGCCCGCTCCCAGGTGGCGACCAGCAGCGTGTCCGGGTCATCCGGGTGCATGGCGATGTCGATCACGCCGCTGCGTTCGTCGACGAAGAGCGGTCGCTCCCAGGTCGCACCGCCGTCGCGCGTCACATAGAGCCCGCGCTCCGCATTCGCACCGTAGAGACGACCGAGCGCCCCGACCCACACGACGTTCGGATCGCGTGGGTCGATCACGACGTCGCCGATCTGGAACGTGTCGCGCAGCCCCATGTTCGTCCAGGTCTTGCCGCCGTCGAGCGACCGGTAGACGCCGTCGCCATAGGAGACCGAGTTGCGCGGGTTGTTCTCACCCGTGCCGACCCAGACCACGTTCGGGTCGCTCGGGGCCACGGCCATCGCCCCCACCGAGACCACCGCCTCGCGGTCGAACTGGTGCTCGAACGAGATCCCGTTGTTCGTCGTCTTCAGGAGACCGCCCGAGGCGGTCGCGACCCAGAAGGTCGAGGGGTCGCTCGCGACGACGTCGATGTCGACGATGCGCCCGCCCATGTTCGAAGGTCCCAGTTCCCGCCACGCGAGTTGCTCGGCGAAGCGCGGGTCGAGAGCCGTGACGGGAGGCGGACCGTCGGGCTCGGCGCGGCGCGCACGGTCAGGGCGCTGGGCGGGGAGCGCCGCCGCGAACGAACTCACGGCGACGACGACGAAGAGGGCGCTTCGCATCGCCGCACCTTAGCCATGCGCCCCGCGGGTCCTCCTCCGCCGGCTTGTGGCAGGATCGTCCCGCCCACGCCCGCCCCACCGCACACCCGCTCGCCCTCAAAGCCGATCCGAGAGCTCGGCCAGAGCGCGGCTCAACATCGTGCGCACGGCACCCTCGCTCTTCCCGAGCTGGGCCGCGATCTCGGCGTGGCTCAATCCCATCAGCTTCGCCATCAGGATCACGTCCTGCTTCTCCGGTGTCAGCGAGGTCATCGCGTCCTCCACGCGTTTCAGCTCCTCGCGCGCGATCGCGTGCTGGCTCGGGGTGTAGATCGCGGCGAAGCCCTCGAGCACGCCCTCGTCGTCGACGGGAACGACCTTGTCGGCGCGCCGACGCTTCGCGCCCCAATGCTCATAGCGGTCGGCGATCTTGCGCATCGCCGTCGTGAAGAGCCAGCGGCGGAACTCGGCATCGCCCTGCCATTGATAGCGATCCAGGTTCTCGAGCAGGTCGCGGCAGACGGACTGCGCGAGGTCCGAGCAGGACTCCCTCTCGAGCAGGAGCGCCCCCGCCTTCACGCGGACGAACGCGCGGAGCGCGGGCAGGTGCGCGGCGATCAGCGATTCGACGGCGTTCTGGTCGCCGCGCGAGGCCTGCGCGACCAGGTCGGGGAGGTCCGGCATGGCTGCGACGATAGCATCCGCGGCCCCACGTCCGACCATGAGCGAGCACGCAGCACCAGCGCCGGGCGGCGACCAGGACTCCGACGGGATGCGCCAGGAGCGGGTGCGCGCCCTCGTCGCCGAGTGCGTCGACCGCATTGCCGAGGAGGGCAGCGCCGCGCTCGACGAGCTCTGCCGCGCGCACCCGGACTTCGCCGCCGAACTGCGTGCGCGCATCGCCAAGCTGCAACGCGCGGGACTCATGGGGAGCGACGCACCCCCGCGCGCGATCGTGAGCGGCGAGGACGCCATCCCCGAACGTCTCGGTGAGTTCCGCCTCATCCGTCGACTCGGAGCCGGCGGCATGGGCGTCGTCTACCTCGCCGAGCAGGTCTCCCTGGGACGGCACGTCGCGCTGAAGCTCGTGCGGCCCGAGCTCCTCTACTTCCCCCGGGCACGCGAGCGCTTCCAGCGCGAGATCGAGGCGATCGCGCGGCTCGCGGATCCCGGCATCGTCCCGATCCACTCGGTCGGCGAGGACTCGGGCATCCCCTACTTCGCGATGGCGTGGATCGAGGGTTCGACCCTCGCGGAGCTCATCGCGGACCACGCGGGGCGGAACCCCGCCGAGCTCGAGGGTCGCGACCTCTTGCTGAGCGTCGCGCGACGACTGGGTGTCTCGCTCCCCGAGTCGACTCCGGACGACCTGCGCGGTCCGTGGACCGTGGCCTGCGCGCGTCTCGTGCGACGCATGGCCGAAGCGCTCCACCACGCGCACGAGCGCGGCGTGGTGCACCGCGACATCAAGCCGTCGAACGCGATGCTCACGCTGCAGGGCCGCGTGTTGCTCCTCGACTTCGGACTCGCGGCCGCCGACGGCACCGCACGCATCACGGGCAGCGGCGTGCAGCTCGGCACGCTCCACGCGATGGCTCCCGAACAGCTCGCGAGCGGCGCGACCGATGCCCGCACCGACGTGTATGCGCTCGGCGTCCTGCTCCACGAGCTGCTCACGCTCCGCCCGCCGTACGACGCTCCGGACGCGGCGCGCCTGCGCACGCTCATCGCCGCCGGTGATGCGCCGTCCGCCTGCCGCCTCAACCGCGCCGTGCCCCGCGACCTCGACACGATCGGTCGCCGGGCGATGGATCGCGACCCGCACCGCCGCTACCCGAGCGCGCAGGACTTCGCCGAGGACCTCGGCCGCTTCCTCGACCACCGGCCGATCCACGCGCGGCCCGCGGGGCTCTGGTTGCGCGCGCGACGCTGGTCGCGCCGTCACCCCGGTTGGGCCGCCGCGACGATCGCCGGCCCCCTGCTCGTCGCCGGTCTCGAGTTCGCGCGCGCACGTTCCGCCCGATTGGAGGGCGACGTGCGCGCGAACGCCGCGCGGGCCATGGAGGCGATCGACCGGCTCGTGGGGCAGGCGAACGATCGATTGATGCTCGCCACCCCGGGCATGGACCGCCTGCGGCTCGCGCAGCTCGAGTCCGCGATGACCATGCTCGAGGGCCTCGCCGCCGAGAACCCCGGCAGTGCGGAGGTCCGACTCGCGCTGCTGATGGGGCTCGTGCGTGCGACGGGCGTCTACGAGGAGCTGGGACGCAGCGCCGCGGCGGAGTCCTCGCAGCGGCGGGTGGACACCGAACTCGCGCGGCTGAGCGCCGAGCGACCGGACGACGACCTCACCGCCCACATCAGCGGGGTCGCCGCGACCGCACGCGGCGAGCTGCGGCGACGCCGCGGCGACGTCGAGGGCGCGCTCGCGGAGTTCGGCGCGGCGGTCCGTTGGCTCGAGCGCTTCGAGACCCGCGCCGGGATCGGGGCGAGCATCGCGCGCAACCTCGCGACGGCCCTCTCGAACCTCGGCATGGCCAGGCAGATGGCGGGCGACTCCACCGCGGCGGAGACCCTGCAGCGGCGCGCTCTCGCCGTCGATGTCCGGGCGCTCGGCGACGGCGTGCCGCAGGCCGACCCGAGCCATCTCCGCCTGCGCAACTCGCTCGCCGTCGTGCTGGTCGCGCAAGGCAAGTTCGAGGAGGCGCGGCAGACCCTCGAGAGCGACCTGTCCCAGGTGACGGCCGCGATCGCGGGCACGTCGCCGGACCCCGAGCTGCGCCGCGAGATCTCGCGCATGAGGATCAACCTGGCGCGCATCCTCGCGGGCACCGACCCCGCGCGCGCGCGGCACGAGATCGACGCGGCCGTGCTCGGCTTCGACGCCCTGGTCGAGCCGTTCCCCGACCGCAGCTACTACGCGTGGGAGCGGAACCTGACCGAGCGTTGGGCCGGACTGCTCGCGCAGGATCAACAGGACCACCAAGAGGCCGTCCGACGCCTGCGCAGCGCCGCGCTCCACCACGCCGAACTCGCGCGTGCGATGCCGGCGACCTCCGACGTCGGCAGCGAGCTCGCCGAGATCCGGCGCTCGCTCGCGCAATCGCTCGAGCGCAGCGGCGACCGCGCGGGTGCGCGCGCCGAGCTCGACGCCGCGGTGGACGGTCATCGGGCCATGGTCGAGCTCGCGCCGAACGACGCGTTCCGTCGCCGCCAGCACGCGAGCGCGTGCTTCGACCGCGGCCTCCTGCTGCGCCGCGCGAATGACCCCGACGCGGCGCTCACCGCGCTGAAGCTGTCGATGGAGGAGTTCGCACGCGCGATCGCGGACTCGTCGCCCACCCCGGACGACCTGCGCATCGTGCGCGATGCCGCGCGCATCGCCGCCGACATCGCCGCGGCGACCGACCACCCGGACGACGCCGTGCGCGTCCTCGATCGCCTGCAGGAGATCGCACCGCTGCGCACCGCGGAGCTCCGCGCGCTCGGCGCCCAACTCCATCTCGATGGGATCGCGGAGTTCCAGGCTCTGCTCGCGAAGACGAAGGACTGATCGCGCGCGCTCGCTTCGATCGGACCTCCGCGCGGACGCGCCGGAGACCCTCAGCGAACGACGAGGTCGATGGTGTCGCTCAGGGCGATCCCCGAAAGGCACGGACCCGTGCCGATGCCGAGCCCCTGGATCGACACGACGCCGCCGAAGAACGCGGCATCGTGGGGCACCGTCAGCGAGAGCGAGGATCCGGACAGCACCGAGCCGTCGACGCCGAGCACGCAGCCATTGCAGCCGGGAACCGGCACCTGCAGCGGCGAGCCGACGATCATCGCGAGCATCTGACCGGATCCGAACACGTGGACCGTGACGTCCTGTCCGAGCGCGACGATGCCCGTGAGGCTCACGAACGCGTTCCCGCAGCCGGTGTCACGCACGAAGCTCGAGGCACCGGGGCCCATCCCGTTGTAGCGGCCGTACCCGATGCCGTGGGACGACGCGGCGTCGCGCGTGATCCAGGCGAGGCCGAAGCGCAGGGCCGGGCCCCAGCCCCCGCGCAACGCGACGACCACGGGGGAGATCGCGCGTTCGGGGCCTGCGGCCGCGGTCGCCTCGTCGTGCGTGACGAGCGTGCCGCCATTCACCGCGAAGGTGCGCACGAGGACGTCGTCGTCGCTCGCGGAGACCGCGATCGAGCTCGCCATCGCGAAGCGCACGCCATCGCTGTCGACGGACAGACCGTGCACGGGACCGGCGCCGTGGTTGCGCGAGCCCGAGTGGATCAGCGTCGACGGCACGATGTTGAAGAGGTCGCGGTCGAAGACCGTGCCCCACACCTCGTCCGGGCCGACCCCGGTCGGCATCCGTCGATCGAGCAGGAGGAAGCAGCGACCCGCGATCGCGTCGGTCGGGGAGGACACGTCGAAGACCGTGCCGTAGCTGGGCGCCGTCAGCGTGATGGCGAGGTTCGTCGCGGCGGCGGCGCCGAACGTGCGCACCGTGCCGTCGTGGTTCACGACGCCGGCCCGGAAGTGACCCGAGCCCGCCCCGTTCTCGCGGCGCCAGACGACCGCCCACGCCCGCGTCGCGCCCTCGTCCGCGCCGTTCGAGCGCGAGATCCGCGGCGTGTGGTCGAGCGCGAGCGAGCTGTCGAAGGTGCGCGCGGTCGCGCTTCGCAGCGTGCCGTCGGCCGCGACCTGGATCATCTGGATGTCATGGTCGGAGGCGCCGTAGACGCGCTCCCACACCACGGTGAAGTGCACGGGACTCGTCCACGGGTCGCCCCCGACATCGGGGTTGATCCGATCTCCCACCGACGAACCCGGCACCGCGGCGCCGGCGATGTCGAAGGCCGGGAGCACGCTCGGCACCGGCGCGAGCGCGATCATCCGCCCGCGCACCCCGAACGGCGACGCGTTCGCGGCGCTGACCTCCGCGACCACCAGACAGCGTGAGGAGCTGCGGAGTCCCGCGATCGCACAGTCGCGCCACGACACGGTCGAGCTGTCGATGACCAGCGCGCTGCCCTGCTCGGCGAGCACCCCATCGAGCAGCAGGGCGAAGACGTCGCTGTCGGTCTGCGACCAGACGCGCTCCCAGCACGCGACGTAGCGCGACGCGACCGCGTCCCAGACCATGTCGAGCGCGCGGAGCTCGCGCGTGCTCGAGGTCGAGCCGGTGACGGTCGCGACCATCGGATCGACGACCAGCGGCAGCTGCGCCGA
>JADLHO010000007.1 GCA_020848735.1 Planctomycetota bacterium
CGAGGCCGAACGGCGGGAGCGCGAGGGAGACCAGCGGGATGCGCGGCGCATCGAGGTCGCCCAGCACGCGCACGCCCGGGAGGCTGCGGCAGCCGTCGAGCAAGGCGGCGGCGAGCTCGCGGCCGTGCGCGGCCAGCTCCTCCATCCCGATCTCGCGGAGGAGTTCGAGGGCCGCGGCGAGACCGAGCACGCCTTCGACGTTGGGCGTCCCCGCCTCGAAGCGGTGGGGGCCGTCGCGGAGTTCGAGTGCCTCGCGCTGGACCCGCGCGACCATGCCCCCACCCCAGAGCGACGGAGTCAGGCGTTCGAGCCAGCCATTCCGCGCGACGAGCACGCCGGCACCGCCCGGCGCGCCGAGCTTGTGGCCGGAGAACGCATAGAAATCGCAATCCAATGCGGTGAGGTCGACGGGCAGATGCCCTGCGCCCTGCGCGCCGTCGACGAGCACCGGCACGCCGTGCGCATGCGCGAGCTCGAGGATCGCCGGCAGCGGGGCGAGCGTCCCGAGCACGTTGCTCGCGTGGTGCACGGCGATGAGCCGCGTGCGCGGACCGATCGCCGCGGCGAGCTCGTGCCAGCGCGGAGTGCCGTCGTCGTCGGAGCCGATCACGCGCAGCGTCGCGTGCGCGCGCCAGGGCAGTGCATTGGCGTGATGCTCCGCGAGCGTGGCGATGACCTCGTCCTCGGCGTCGAGCCCGAGCCCGGCGGCGACGAGGTTGATCGCGTCGGTGGTGCCGCGCACGAAGACGACCTCGCCGGGACTCGCACCGACATGGGCGGCGACGACGTGGCGGACCGCCTCGTAGGCGCCGCTCGCCTCGGCGGCGAGCGGGTGCACGCCGCGGTGCACGTTCGCGGTGTACTCGTCGTGATAGCGGCGGATCGCCTCGAGCACGCGCCGCGAGCGCGGAGCGGTCGAGGCCGAGTCGAGATGGACGAGCCGCTGTCCCGCGAGCGTGCGGCCGAGCAGGGGGAACTCGCGGCGCAGGGCGACGACGTCGAGCGTCATGCCGTCACGCACGCGGCGAGGTCGTCGTGCAGCGCGGCGGCGAGGCGGAACTTGCCGGACGCCTCGACGGGCAGGGTCGCGACGCAACGCACGCGCGGGCTCGCGCCGAGCAGCTCGCCGACGATCGCGGCCGCCGCCGCCGCGTCGGGGCTCGCCGTGCCGTCGCCGAGCAGATCGAGTTCGAACTCGCGGGCGCCCTTCTGGCGCAGGCGCCAATGGAGGAGCCCATCCTGCCGCGCGAGTGCTTTGTCGATCGTGCGCACGGTGACGAGGCGGCCGTCGGTCGCGCGCACGAGATCCGCGCTCCGGCCTTCGAGCGAGGCGAGCACGACGCCGTCGTCGCGGCCGCACGCGCAGGGACCTTCCAGTGGCCGCACGAGGTCCCCGGTGTCGAAGCGCACGAGGTTGAGCCAGGGATTGCGCAGGGTCGTGACGAGCAGCCGCGCGACGCCCGCGAGTCCGTCCACGTGATCGAGCGGCAGCAGCTCGACGTGCGACCAGGCGCTGTTGTGGTGATGGCGGCCGTGCGCGCACTCCATGAACACGAAGCCGCACTCGGTCGAGCCGTACGCATCGAGGATCGGCGCCGCGAAGCTCCGCGCGATCGCCGCCAGGTGACGTCGCGACGGGAACTCGTAGCTGACGTCGATGAACTCCGGTTGCCAGGGCCGGCGCCCGAGGCGTTGCAGGCGCAGCGCGAAGAACGCGAGGTAGGCGGGATCCGCCTCGAGCGCGTGCGGGGCGAAGGCCTCGAGCTCGTCGGCCATGCGCAGCACGTCCTTGTCGGTCCAGAGCGCGGGGTCGGGCGTCTGGTTGAGGAAGAGCAGCCGGTCGTCGAGCACGCGCTCCGCCATCGGCACGGCGCCGACGTGGCAGAGATTGCCCGAGCACACGGGCGTGGTGAGCACGGCCTCGCGGTAGCCGGGGGTGGCGACGCAGCGCGCGCTGAGCGGGTGGATCGAGAAGCCGTCGAGCTCCTGCTCGTCCCACCAGGGCTGGTGCCAGAGCACCTGGACGCGATCGCTGGTCGTGCCACTCGTGCCGACGAAGGCGATGCGACCGTCGCGCAGCGCGTCCTGGAGCGAGGCGCCGTCGGGCACGAGGCCGTGCGGGAACGCGCGACGCAGCGCGGCCTTGTCGAGCACCGGGAAGCGGGCGAGTGCCGCGCGACAGGCGGCCGCGGGTTCGAGGTCGCGCGACGGCGCCGCGATCCCGCGGTAGAGGGGCACGCGCGTCGCGCAGTGCTCCAGGGTCTGCCGCAGCGCGAGCCAGTGGGAGTCCGACGGGCGGACAGGGCCGGAGCGCGCGCCGTGCGCGGGAACGTGTCGCAACACGCGGCGGATGGTAGCGGGCGCGACGACACGTATCCTCCGCCGATGGCCGCCACTTTCTTCCTCGCCGCCGACCACCGCGCCCTCGATCTGGACGCCGTGCGCGCGCTGCTCGTCGCGTCGCGAGTCCGCGAAACCTGGGCCTGCTACATCGGCGCGGCGCACGACGACGACCTGGACTTTGCGGCACGAAGCCGGGCGAAACTCACGTCCGGACTGGGCCTGCGCTGCGAGGCCCCGCGGCTCTCCGACCCCGCGCTCGAGGTCGACGCGGCACGCCGTGCGATCCTCGGCGCCTCGCTGCTCTTCCTCGACGGCGGGGACACCGTCGGGCTCGTCGCGCATGCGCGCGCGCGCGGACTGCACGATGCCTTCGCCGAGGCGGCGCGCGGCGCGATCGTGGTCGCGGGGGTCTCGGCCGGGAGCTGCGCGGTCGCACCCTTCACGATCGGCTACGACGCGGACGAGCGCGCGCTCGCCTCGCCCTGCTTCGCGATGGGTGTCGCGGAGCCGCTCGACGTGCACAGCGAGGACGACGACTGGGCGGAGATGCGTCTCCTGCTGGAGGCCGTCGCGGGGCGACCCGGCCTCGCGCAGAGCGGGATCGTGATCCCGAGCGGCTCCGCGCTCGTCGTCGATGCCCTCGGCCGGATGAGCTCGCACGGCCGCCAGCTCTGCGAGCGGCGTTCCCTGGGGGCGCGAGGGGCCTGGTCCATCGAGCGCATCGCCCGGGCCGCGGCCGGGTGAAACGCGGGCGCGGTCGCGCGGGTTGTCCCGAGAGGCGCCGGGCCGGACCCTCGGCTCGGCGATCCCGTGAGGCCTGCAATCGCCATGATCCGCTCCGTCCGTGTGTCTCCTCTCCCCGCGTGGGTCCTCGCCCTCGTCGCGCAGGGCGGGATCGCCGTGGGCCTCTGCGCCCAGGTCCCGCTCGATCTCCGCAGTTGGACCGCCGAGTCCTATCCCGCCGTCAGCGGCTTCGACAATGGCCGCTGGACGGTCTCCGGGGACGGCACGAGCGTCACGCAATCCGTCAACGGTCAGCCGACGCTCTTCTACAGCCCCTTCGACGTCATGAGCCTCCGCATCGACGGGCGCATCCGCGTCGGGACGAGCGGCGACAACGATTACATCGGCTTCGTGATCGGGGTCCGGCCCGGCGATCCGGCCAATCCCGCGGCCGAGTACCTGCTGATCGACTGGAAGCGCGGCACGCAGCTCTACGACTTCGGCGCACCGTCGTGCACGTCCGGCAGCACGGCCGACCGCGGGCTCGCGGTCTCCCACGTCCACGGCATCCCCACGGCCGACGAGTTCTGGGGGCACGTCAACCTGGACACCGCACCCTGCTCGGGGCCGTCCGACCGCGTCGACGAGCTCGCGCGCGCGACGAACCTCGGCGACAGCGGCTGGGTCAACCAGACCGACTACGCGTTCACCTTCGTCTTCGATCCGAGCCGCCTCGAGGTCTGGGTCGACGGTGTGCTCGAGATCGCCGTGAGCGGCGTCTTCCCGATCGGCCGCTTCGGCTTCTACAACTTCTCGCAGGGCACGGTGACGTACAGCGCCTTCCAGGCGGGCTGCACGGCGAGCACGGTGAACTACGGCCTCGGCTATGCGGGGAGCCTGGGTGTGCCGGGCCTGGGCAGTTCGCTCCCGCAGATCGGCACGACGCTGAGCATCGTCGGCGGCAATGCGGCCGGAGTCCCCTGTGCCGGCGTGCTGCTCTACGGCTTCGCGCCGGCCGACCTCGACTCGGGCTTCCTCGGTCGCATCCTGGTCGAGCCGTTCCTGCTCGAGGGTCTCGCCTTCCCGGTCGAGGGCATGACGAAACTCCTCGGGATCCCGAACGACCTCACGTTCTGCGGCGGACGCCTCTACCTCCAGGCGCTCCACCTCGACGCGGGCGCCGGCGCGGGTCTCGCCTTCTCCCCGGGACTCCGCCTCGTGATCGGGACCTGAGGGACGAGCCGCGCGGGTCCCGCGCGTGGGCTGCGGTGGAGCGGGCGAGGCGGTTGCGTTCTCCGCGCACCCTTGCCCAGCCCGTGCCCGCGGGACGGAGTCCGATGTCCGATCCAAGCCGTGCGATCCGCGCGATCGCGTTCACGTTCCTCGCCGCGCTCGCCGCCGCCCGTTCCGGCGCCGCGCAGGCCACGGGTGACAACCTCCTCATCGTGATCGCCGACGACCTCGGCGTGGATCAGGTGGCCTGCTATGGCGAAGGCACGCGGACCGCGCCGACGCCGACGATCGACGCGTTGGCCGCGTCGGGCGTGCTCTTCCGCAATGCCTGGGCGCATCCGCTCTGCTCGCCGACGCGCGCCGCATTGCACACGGGCCGTCGGCCCTTCCGCACCGGCATCGGCACCGCGCTCGCCGGCGCGAACGACCCGGTGCTCGCGCTCGCGGAGACCACGCTCCCCGAGCTCGTGGGCGCTGCCGGCCATGCGACGGCATTGATCGGCAAGTGGCACCTCGGCACGAACGGCATCGGTGGGGCGCTCGCCCCCAATGCCGCCGGCTGGTCGCACTTCGCGGGCGCGCTCGCGGGAGCGGTGCCGTCCTATTACCAATGGGTGCGCGTCGTCGATGGCACGGCGCGCATGCACACCAGCTATGCGACGAGCACGAGCGTCGACGACGCTCTGGCCTGGATCGGCGCGCGCAGCGGGCCCTGGCTCTGCGTCGTCGTCTTCCATGCGCCGCACACGCCCTACGAGGCGCCGCCGGCCTCGCTGCATTCGGAGGACCTCACGGGTCTCGACCCGAACACGACGCCGCGCCCCTTCTACCGCGCGATGGTCGAGGCGATGGACCGCGAGCTGGCGCGGCTGCTCGCCGGTCTCGGCGCGGCGCGGGCGCGGACCAACGTGATCTTCCTCGGCGACAACGGCACGCCCGGGACCATCGCCATGGCGCCCTTCACGCGCAGCCACGGCAAGGGCACGCCCTACGAGGGTGGGGTCAACGTGCCGCTGATCGTCGCGGGTCCGATCGTCGCGGCGCCCGGTCGGGAGAGCGCGGCGCTCGTCGAGGCGAGCGACGTCTTCACGACGGCCGCCGCGCTCTGCGGCGTCGATGCACGTGCAGCGCTGCCGGCGGGCACGGCGCTCGATGGCGTGTCCTTCGTCGACGTCCTCGCGAATCCCTCGGCGGCCGGATCGAGGCGCAGCGTCTTCGCCGAGCGCTTCGACGACGGCGACGAGGACGCCTGCGTGCGCGACGCGCGTCACAAGCTCATCCGTCGCCGATCCGGCAGCACGGAGACCTTCGAGCTCTACGACCTCGTCGCGGATCCCTTCGAGGCCGACGAGCTGCTGGCCGGTTCGCTCGACGCGGAGCAGCAGCGCGCCTGGGAGGAGCTGCGCGCCGTGCTCGCCGCGGCCCGCGACGAGGGCCTCGCACTCCGCTTCGGCGCGGGCTGCGGCGGACTCGCGCTGGACGCCGCGGCCGGCGCACCGACCCTCGGCGCCGGGTTCACGGTCGCGATCGAGTCGATCGACCCCGCCGCGAGCGCTGCGGCGCTCCTGCTCGGTCTCTCCCGCGATCTCGCGGGCAGCGTGGCCCTGCCTCTCCCGCTCGACGCGTTCGGGATGCCGGGCTGTGCGCTCCTCGTGTCGATCGAGGACGCGATCCCCTTGCCGATCGGCGCGGGTCGCGCGGCGTTCGGCTTCGCGGTGCCGGCCGAGCCGTCCCTGCTCGATGCGAGGTTCCACTCGCAGGGTCTCGTGCTGCAGCTCGCCGCGAATCCTGCCGGCGTGCTGCTCAGCAACGCGCTCACGACGGTCGTCGGGGCCTGAGCGATCCGCGCGGTGCTCACACGTCGAAGCGCACCACGAGCTGCACGCCGGGGTTCTGCAGGATGCCGAGCGGCGGGGCCTGACCCGTGCCGTAGAGGATGCGCGCGTTCAGCGTCGGCGGCGGTCCGGGCGGCAGTTCGAGCGTGTAGCCCGCGCCGAGCACCGCCTGGCTGAGGCCGGGCCAGAACGTGAAGGCCTGCGCCGTCACGCGCATCGCGGCCCAACTCGGCGACCAGGGCAAGGTCGCGCTCACGCTGAACTGGCCATTCGCGCCGTAGTTGCCGCCGAGCACGATCAGGGCATCGGTGCGGATGAGCTGGTTGCAGCTCCCCGCGGGATAGGGGATCGACGGGTCGCTCGCCCCGATCGCGATCGCGGCGAACTGACCCGCGACGCCGCTCGCGCCGAACGAGAGCAGGAGCTCGCCGCCGTTCTGGTCGACGAGCGCCAGGTTCGGCGCGAAGCCGTAGGGCGAGCAGTGGGGGTTGCCGCGGATCGCGACGCCGGCCGCGATCGAACCGACGAGGCCGTTGGTCGGCACCGCGAGGTCGTTGATCGCGCCCGTGCGGCGCGTGGTGTCGGTCGAGTAGTTGACGAAGTCCCAGGCGAGGTCGTGGTTGCCGTCGAAGACGAAGGGCTGGTCGAAGGGCAGCACGAAGTCGAAGGGGCCGACGAAGTCCGCGCTCAGCCCGGTGCGGTGCGGGATCTGCACGATGCGGCGCGACATCGCGAGCGTCGCGCCGGTGACGAAGTTGCCGGCGAAGGACGTCCCCGCGTTCGCGAGGTCCGCGTCGCCGACGAAGAGCTCGACGTCGATCGCGCGCGCGGCGCCGGAGAGCGTGCCGCCCGGCGCATTGGCGCGCAGCGCCAGCGAGCCGATCGTCATCGCGTGCCCGCGGCAGTCGCCGTGGATCTGCTGCAGCCGCAGACCGCCGCTGTAGCTGCCGGAGTTGTCGGGGCTGAAGGGCCAGGTGTCGCCCGCGTTCGCATCGAGGCTCGCGTAGTAGGCGGGCGAGACGAAGGGCGTGCCCTGGGCGGCGACGGCCGCCGTGGCGGCGAGGGTGGCGACGAGGGTGCGACGGAGTGCGGTCATGGGCAGCCTGGCGTCGAAGGGTACGACGGACCGCGCGGCGCGGTCGGGGCCCGGCGCCAAGGGCGCGATGGCAGGGTGCTCCGCGCTACGCTCCGCCCCGTGGTGCCGCGGACGATCCTGCACGCCGACATGGATGCGTTCTACGCGGCCATCGAGCAGCGCGACGATCCCAGCCTGCGCGGTCGTCCGGTCATCGTCGGCGGCCTGGGGCGTCGCGGCGTGGTCTCGACCGCGAGCTACGAGGCGCGGCAGTTCGGGGTGCGCTCCGCCATGCCGATCGGGGAGGCGCGGCGGCGCTGTCCAGGCGGCGTCTTCCTCGTGCCGCGCATGGCCGCGTACGTCGCCGTGTCCGAGCAGGTGCAGGCGATCCTCGCGGCCTTCACCCCGCTGGTGGAGCCGTTGAGCCTTGACGAGGCCTTCCTCGACGTGAGCGGATCGCGACTCCTCTTCGGCGACGGCGAGGCGATCGCCGCGCGGATCCAGCGCGAGGTGCGCGAGGCGACGGCGCTGTCCGTCTCGGTCGGCGTGGCCGCCTGCAAGTTCGTCGCGAAGGTCGCCTCCGACCTGCGCAAGCCCGGTGGGCTCGTCGCGGTCCGCCCCGGCGACGAGGCCGCGTTCCTGGCCCCGCTCCCGGTCGCACGCCTCTGGGGGGCGGGGCGTGTGATGCAGGCGAAGCTCGAAGCACTCGGCCTTCGCACGATCGGCGAGCTCGCGGCACGGCCGCCCGCCGCGCTGGCCGCGGCGATCGGCAGCGCGGCCGCCGCACAGCTCCTCGCGCTCGCGCGCGGCGACGATCCGCGCGAGGTCGTCCCCGATCGCGATCCGCTCTCGATCGGACGCGAGATCACCTTCGAGCACGACCTGCGCGACGATGCCGCCGTCGACCGCGTGCTGGTCGAGCTCTGCGAATCGGTCGGTCGGCGGCTCCGCGCCGAGGGCAAGGGCGCGCGGGTGCTGCGCGTGAAGCTGCGCTTCCCACCCTTCGTCACGCACTCGCGTCAGGAGCGCCTCGCCGTGGCGCTCGACGAGGACCTCGAGCTGCTGCGCGTCGCGCGCGGGCTGCTGGACAAGGGGCGTCGCCCCCGTCAGCCGCTCCGGCTGCTCGGCGTCGCCGCCGCGGAGCTCGCGGAGCGCCGACCGGCGCCGGCGCAGCTCCAGCTCTTCGACGCTCCCGGTGAGGACCGGACGCGCGCCCGGCGCCTGGACCAGGTCCTCGACGAGCTGCGCGGGCGATTCGGGACCGGCGTGATCCGCCGCGGCTCCTCGATCCGCGACGGCGAGACGCCCGCGCGCGACGCGGACGGCGACTGAATCCGGAGCCCCGGCGTGGACTCGGTCAGGTGCGTGACCGAGGATCGCCGATCCTCATCCCATGAGTGCCCGTCGCATCGCGTCCTCTCTCCTCGCCCTGGCACTCGGCGCCGCCTGCGCGGGTGGTCCGCAGGAGCCGAGCCCACCCGAGCCGCGGCCGGCCAGGGTCCAGCAGGCCACGCCCGAGACCGGCGGCGCCAAGCTCGACGACGCGCTCGCCGCGGCGACGAAGGCGAACGACGAGGCGGAGGTGCGTCGCCTGCTCGCCCTCGCGGCCTCGACGCCGAGCGAGGAGGAGATCGACTACGCCTCCGCCCACCTCGGCATCACGATGCGACTCCTGCCGACGGTGTTCCCGCCGCAGGAGGCCGAGCTCTTCGTGCTGCCCTTCGTCGCCGACCACGCGGCGTTCTTCGCGGGCAAGACCGTGATGGAGATCGGCACGGGCTCCGGGATCATCAGCCTCTACTGCGCGAAGCTCGGCGCGAAGAAGGTGGTCGCCACCGACATCAACCCGTGGGCGATCGAGTCGTTGAAGCGCAATGCGGCGCGGCTCGGCGTCGCGGATCGCGTCGAAGGTCGTCTCGTGACCGTCGACGACATGTCGGCGTACGCGGTGATCGGTGCCGACGAACGCTTCGACATCCTCATCAGCAACCCGCCCTACAACCTCGATCTCGACTCCACGGTCAACACGCCGGAGATCGACAAGGGGGATCTCGGCTTCTCGCTGCTGCGCGGACTCGACGCGCACCTCTCGCCCGACGGCATGGCCGTGCTCTTCTACAACTCGCTCTTCTACCACCAGCTCATCGTGAAGCTGGCGCGGTACCTGGGCTTCGAGGTGCGCACGCACAACGCGCTCGGCATCTCGCCCTGGGAGTTCGAGGCGCTCTTCAACCTGTACCTCGGGCGCGTGCTGGAGCGCGAGCGTCTGCCGAAGGACGCCTTCCGCTTCGACGACGTGACGGACCTGCTGCCCTATGCGCTCACGATCGAGCAGCGGCAGTTCGAGCCGCAGGCCAATCCGCTGATCGACGGCTTCGCGACCGGCAAGCTCTACCGCGGCTTCCTCACGATCGCGCGCAGGCGCTGAGCGCCCGGGAGACGGATCGTCTCTCCACCTCTGAGCTCCGGCTCAGTCCGCGAAGCTGCGCAAACGCCTCAGCATCGTCCGCTTCTTGTGCTGGTGCTCCTGCATGCGGCGGAGCACGTCGTCGAGCATGCGGACCGCGTCGACGATGAAGGGGCCCTTGTTCAGCATGACGCACTCCGCGCGCACGCCCATCGCGGCGTCGCTGACCTCGGCGCGCGTCGGCAGTCCGGTCTTCGCGAGCGTCTCGAGGACCTGCGTGGCCCAGATGACGGGCACGTGCGCGGCCTCGCAGAGCCAGAGGATCTCCTCCTGGACCTCGGCGAGGCGTGAGAAGCCGACCTCCACCGCGAGGTCGCCGCGCGCGACCATCACGCCCAGCGGCGGCGAGCGCAGCCCGGTGAGCAGGAGCTGCGGCAAGGCCTCGAAGGCGCGGCGCGTCTCGATCTTCAGCACGATGCCGAGGTGCGCACCGTTGCGTTCGGCGAGCAGTTCCTCGAGGCGCAGCACGTCCTGCGGTCGCTCGACGAACGAGAAGCCGACCATGTCGACGTGCCGCACGGCGAAGCCGAGGTCCACGATGTCCTGCGCGGTCGGCCGCGGCAGATCGAGCGAGGTGTTCGGGAGGTTGATGCCCTTGTCGGGGCCGAGCTTCGCGCCGCCGACGGGGGCGAGTTCGATCTGCACGCGGAGCAGCCCGGGCTCCTTGCCGACCACCGTGCCGCCGATGCGGCCGTCGTCGAAGCTGATCGGATCGCCGATGCGGACCTGATCGAGCGCCGCACCGAGCGTGGACGGCACCTGGCCGGGCTCGAGCGCACGCCCGTCCTGGTCGCGGAGCGGTTCGCGCGGCGCGAGGCGCTCGTCGCCGACGAGGAGCGGATCGCCGCGGAAGAGGAGGAGCGGCTCGGGGCGCGGCGGAAGGGCACCGACGCGGCCCGCTCCGACCGCTTCGCCTTCGCGCTCGAGCGAGAGCGGCCTGCCGGACTCGAAGCGCACCGAGCGATCGCAGCGTGCGATGACCGCGTCGGCGTCGACGGCCTCGACGACGAGGCGGCGCTTGCGCATCACGGGCTCCAAGACCGCGATCACGTCGCCGACCCGCGCGTGCGCGAGGAGCTCGCCTTCGATCGGCACCTCGACCATCGGCGCCCCGCTCGCGGGACCGCGGTGCAGTCGGACCCGCGCCGCCTCGAGCACCTGGCCGCGCGCATCGCGGCGCGGCTTGATGCGCACGACGCTCGCGCCGCCGCCGAACTCGCCCGTGCGCAGCTTCGGCCCCGCGAGGTCGAAGAGCACGCGGCACGGCCGGCCCTCGATCTCCGCGGCGCGTCGCACGTTCGCGGCGACCTGCGCCCAGGTCTCCGCGTCGTCGTGCGCGGAGTTGATGCGCGCGAGATCCATCCCCGCGCGCACGAGCTCGCGTGCGATCGACGGGTCCCTCGCGGCCTCGCCCGGCATCGTCACCATCACGCGCACGTTGCGTCCCTCGCGCGGCGCGCCGAGCAGTTCAGCCGAACGGCGCTCGAGCCGATCGGGCGTGCCGAAGTCCTCGTGATGCGCCACCGGCGCCGGCTCCAGCGCGACCTGACGCTCGCCGAGGCGGTGCAGGGCCAGAAGCACGGCATCGAGACTCGCCAGCACCTGCGACTCGCAGCGACCGAGCGAACTCAGGCCGAGCGCGGTGAGCCGTCGCTGCACCGGACGCAGGTCGAAGCGGCGGAGCGCCAGGTAGTGGACGAGGTTCCGCGCGCTGTCGCGCTCGTCCTGGGGCACGCTCGCGAGGTCCTTCGCGTGGCGGAGCTCGGCGTCGTGGAGGGCGCGGCGGACTTCGGCGAGCTGATCGACGAGCTCGTCGAGGAGGGTGCGTTGGTAGCGGTCGGGCACGGCGGTGGGGTGCGGAGGATGGCGACCTCTCGCAAAGACGGGATGAAGGACGAGAGCTCTCAGGCGAGCAGCATGAGCTGCGCGGCGATCGCGATCGCGTTGTGGACGGCGTGGGCCAGCATGGCCGCCGTGAGCCGCCCCGTGCGGTGGAAGACCCACGCGGCGAGGCAGCCCAGCACGAAGACCGGGACCCAGGATGCCGACGGGTGGCAGGCCGCGAACACGGCGGCGCTGCCGACGATCGCCCGCGGCACCGACACCAGCCCGGCGAGGCTGCGGAAGAGGAGCCCCCGGAACACGAACTCCTCGAACAGCGGCGCCGCGAGCACGGCGAGGACGACGAGCGCGAGGACGCCGTCGTGGAGCACCGGCAGCGCGACGAGCTCGAAGCGGCGGGCGAGCAGCAGCCAGCCGATCCCCAGCACGCCGCTGAGCGTCCCCGCGGCCAGACCGAGGGCGAGCCCGCGGCCGCGGCCGCTCGGGGTCGCCGCGACGACCGCGAGCGCGCGCAGGTCGATGCCACGCCGCACGAAGACGAGGGCCGCGACGGCGACGGCGACCGCGCCGCCGCTCACGAGTCCGATCGTGAGCCAGAAGAGCTCGGGTCGCCCGTCGGCGACCGGGTTCTCCGTCCCCGCGAACCAGGCGAAGAGCGCCTGGCCGGCGAAGAGGCCCGCGCAGGTGAGGACGGCGTCGAGGACCGTCACCCGCGGCGGCAACGGTGGCCGCGCGTCGAACACGAAGGGCAGGAACGCCCGCATCCGATCGTGGATCGCGAACGCGATGGTCCAGAAGAGCACGAGCGTGGCGATGCGCGTCGTCGGCGCGCTGCTCGCGAGACCGATCCCGTACGTGCCCGCGAGGAACCAGTAGGCCCAGGCGCTGCGCCCGCGCACGGTGCGCGCGGCGTTTTCCTCGGCGATCTCGGCCTGCAGCGCGCCGAGCCCGGCGGCGATCCGGCCGGCGCAGATCACCCCGGGCACGACGAAGGCGAGGTCGTAGAGCAGGCGGGGGATGCGCGCGCCGAACCCGTCCCCGGCGCTGAGCGCGAACAGGCCGCCGCCCGCGAACGTGAGTCCGAACGCGGTCCAGAGCCGGAGCTTCGCGGCAACCGCCGTCTCGAGGGGGATGGGACTCGCGACGAGGAGCCAGAGCGCGCGCCCTTCCCCGGCGAGCACCTGGAAGCAGCCGGCGGAGAGCGCCATCGCGCCGATGCCGTAGGCGAGCGGGGCGGCCCAGGTCTCGCCGCCGCGGCGCAGCGCGCCGTCGAGTCCGGGATTGGCGAGCACCTGCATCACGAGCAGCGCGATCGGCACGAGGATCGTCTGCGCGAAGAAGTTGCGGTCGCGCGCGAGCAGCGCGAGCTCCTTGCCCAGCACGCCGCGGCTGAGCGCGGTGCGCGTCCAGCGCGGCTGCTCCGCGACGCCGCGCGTGCCGGGCGCCGCGCCGGGGACGACCTCGATCCCGCCCTCGAGCAGGCGCGTCGTCGCGCGCGTGGCCACGGCGAGCAGCAGCGCGAGCGTGCCGAAGCCGAGCGCGGTGGCGAGCAGCGGCGACCGCAGCGCGGTCACCGGCCAGGCCTGCGGGGACCAGAGCACGAGCTCGGGCGCCGCGAGTGCCAGCTCGACGAACCAGCGCGCTGCACCGTTGCCCCGGGTGCCGTTCAGCGCGGCGAAGCCGCCGCCGAGCAGGACCATGGCCGAGACCGTGGCGATCGCCTGGAGCGTGCGCACCGACTGGATCGCGAAGCGCTGCCGCAGCCAGGTCTCGAGGAGCACCCGGATCGCGGCGAGTCCCAGGGTCGTGCCGAGCGTCCCGACGACGGCAAACGGCAGGGCGGCGAGCCCGAGCCCCGCGCCGAAGCCGAGCTGGACGAGCAGGGGTGCGAGCAGGAACCACGCGAAGAACTGGACGAGCGCGTGCTGGAGGATCGCCGCCAGGACCAGCGAGCGCGTGGCGACGGGGAACTCGAAGAGCAGCACGAAGCGACGCTCGACCCGGCCGAGCTCCTCGTTCGCGAGGCCGAAGCTCGCGACGAGCAGCATGAGGACGATCAGCGTCACGACGACCGCGACTCCGGCGAGGAAGCGGGGCTCGTCCGCCGGGGCCGGCCAGGCGCCGGTCTCGAAGCGCGCGGCACCCCGCGGTGCCCGCTCGAAGCCATCGAGTCCCACGGCGCGGAAGCGACTCACGATCGCGTCGGGACCCGGTTCGTCCGGACCGCCCACGCGGAGCAGTCCGTCGCGGAGGATCGCGTAGCAGCGCTCGCGCTCGGCATCGCTCGCGGCGGCGTCCAGCCGACGGTCGCAGCGCTCGAGCTGCGCGCGCTGCGCGCGGTCGACCGCCAGGCGCCGTTCGCCATCGCTCGCCCGAGCGGCTGCCGCCGCCAGCGAATCGAGCGCCCGCACCGCCATCTGCGAGGACTGCCAGAACCAGATCGGTGCCAGCAGCACGAACAGGAGCAGGAGACCGAAGCGCCCGCGCCGCGAGGGTGGCCCGCGCCGCGCCGTGCGACGGGCGTTCGTCGCGCCGATGCCGCGCGCCACGCGGAGCAGGGCGACCCGGCAGAACAGCGCCAGGACGGCGAGCGTGCCCGGCGGGCGGAACCTCATGCCGTGGGCCCTGCCGCCCCGTTCGGCTCGACCGCGCCGTTCGGCTCGATCGCCCCGCTCGGCTCGACGGCGACCTGGAAGAAGACGTCCTCGAGCGAGGCGCCGCTCGCGTGGAGGGCGCGCAGCTCGGCGGGCGTGCCGGAGGCGACGAGGCGTCCTCGGCCGAGGATCGCGACGCGGTCGCAGAGGCGCTCGGCCTGGTGCAGCAGGTGCGTGCTGTAGAAGACCGCGCGCCCCTGCATCGCGGTCTCCCGCACGAGCCCCAGCAGGGCGCGGGTCGCGATCGGATCGAGGCCGTTCGTCGGTTCGTCGAGGATCAGCACGTCGGGCTCGTGGAGCATCGCGCAGATCAACGCGAGCTTCTTGCGCATGCCCATCGAGTAGTTGACCGCGAAGTCGTCGAGCGCCTCCGTAAGGGCGAGGCGCTCGGCCAACACGCGGGTGCGCTCCACGACGAGCTCGCGCGGCATCCCGCGCATGTCGCCGCAGAAGCGCGCGATCTCGCCGCCGCGCAGGTGCTGGTGGAAGAACGGCTCGTCGGGGAGGTAGCCGACGTGCTCCATCACCCGCGGACGGGACGCGAAGCAGTCGTGACCCGCGATCCTCGCGCTGCCCGCGCTCGGCGCGAGCATCCCCATCAGCATGCGGATGGTCGTGGTCTTGCCGGCGCCGTTCGGGCCGAGCAGGGCGACGATCTCGCCGCGGCGGATCTCGAGGGACAGTCGATCGACGGCGGCGAAGGAACCGAAGCGGCGCGTGAGTTCCGCGATCGCCACGAGGACCTCCTGCGCTGGGGGCGAGGCCGTGGCGCTGCTCGGCGAGGGTTCCGTCATGCGGGCGCGGACGATAGCGGACCCCCTCGGCCGGCCGCGCTCGGGTCACGAGCTCACTGACCGTTGCGCTTGTGCCACGGGCCCAGGGGGCCGGTGGTGGTCGAGATCGAGCCGACCTCTCCCCAGGCCCCGGCGTAGTTCCGCCACGGCTGCGTGGCCAAGGGGCGGAGCAGGCGGCTCGTGTCCCACTGGGGACCGAGATCGGAGGTCACGTCCACACCGGCCATCCAGGTGCCGGTCGTCGGATAGGAGGCGTGCGAGCCCTTGGCCATGTAGACCAGCGGGCGACCGTTGACGAAGCGCAGACCGGCGTTGAGCGCGACGTGGCTGCCGCCCTCGTGGGAGGCGAAATACACGCTGACGATCGCGCGGTTCTCGACGCGCACCGTGACGTGCTCCCAGTCACCCTGGTGGTTGAAGGTCGCGAACGAGTCGTTGAAGCCGCAGAACCACCAGTACTGGATCTCGTGGCGGCTCCCGACGCGGCGGTAGTGGTAGTACGCCGGCACCACACCGGTCGGCGCCGTCGGGCCGGTCAGTCGACCCGGCGACTGCAGGAACACGTTGTAGGAGTCGCCGCAGTTGCTGTCGCGCGGACGACGGTTCTGGCCGTTGGCGTGCAGCGTGTACGCCTCGAGCACGTTCGTCGGGATGCCGTAGTAGGCCGCATCGTGGCTGTTGGTCGTGACCCAGCTCAGCGTGTTGCGGTTGAAGCCCTGGTCCGACTGCCAGCCGCGGTGATGCCGGAAGCGCGAGCGGGCGATGAACTCGTCGGGACTCATCGGCCGGTACTCCTCGGCCGGATGGATGCGGACGATCGGGGCGAACTGCGCGATCTCCGCGACGCTGAGGTCCGGCTCGGTGCCCGCGCGCGCGATGCCGAGCGCCGAGGTCAGCGCGCCGGCGGCGTTGGCGCCGGGGACCAGGATCCGCGCCTGGAAGTAGAGGGTCGTCCCCAAGGGCGTCGACAGCGGGTTCGACATGGTCGTGCGCGAGACACCTTGCGCGTCCAACACGATCGGGATCGTGAAGTGGGTCGAGCTGATGTACTGACGGCAGCCCGGCATGCCGATCGGGGAGAGGTCGATGCCGGCGAAGTTCGCCATCGACGAGAACATCAGCACCCCGCTCGTGCGAGCGGGGCCGGTCGTGGTCACCGTGTAGGTGGACCCGACGATGGGCAGGGTGCCGCTGAGTCGGATCGTCGAGGATCCGACCACGCGCGAGGACCCGCCGAGGGCGCAGGCCGTGCCGTGGGTGGTGAACGACGCCGTCTGGGCGCCGGCGGCGGCCGCGAGGAGAGCCGCACAGGAGACTCGCAGGAGGAGCGCTTTCATGGTGCCCCATGGAGTCCCGCGCCGGGCGGCACCGTTCGCGCCCTCTTGGGAAAACTGCGGCGGGTCGCCCGGCGCGCGGCGGAGAGGCTTCTCCTGGTCTTCATCCGGCATTCACCGTCGTCCCTAGCGTGCCTGCCCGAGCAAGGGCTGCGGCGCCCGTGCTCGACCCGCACCAAGCACCAAGGACCACTCCGAATGCGCTCCCTTTCGAACCACCCCCTCTCCTTGACCCTGGCGACGGCCCTCGGCCTTGCCGGCGCGGCGCAAGCCCAGTTCGTCGACGTCACGACGAACATCGCCACCTCGACGACCTGGTCGCCGGCCAACGGCATCTACCGCCTCACCGGTCAGATCTACGTCCTCCCGGGCGCGACCCTGACGATCCAGGCCGGGACGATCATCGCCTCGAACACGACCCCGGGCCTCGGCGGCGGCAGCCTCGCCGTCACGAAGGGCGCCCAGATCTTCGTCCAGGGCACCGACCAGCAGCCGGTCGTCATGACCTCGTCCTCGGACCGCGCGACCTGGGTCGGCGGCAACCCCAAGACCGGCACCTGGCGCGCGGCCGCCAATGAGTGGGGCAACCTCACGATCATGGGCGCCGGCTACATCTCGGAGAACGCGGTCGCCGGCAACACGGCCGTGCCGAACGCGGCGAACGTCGCACCGATGGAAGGCCTCGTCGCCAGCGGCCCCGGTGACACCAAGGTGCTCTACGGCGGCGGCAACGACAACGACGACAGCGGCAGCATCAGCTACCTGTCGATCCGCTACGGCGGCAAGGTGTTGGGCGTCGGCAACGAGCTCAACGGCCTCTCGCTCGGCGGCATCGGCCGCGAGACCGACATCCACCACGTCGAGATCATGAACAACGTGGATGACGGCATCGAGATCTGGGGCGGCACCGTCAACCTGAAGAACTTCAGCATCTGGAACATCGGCGACGACAGCCTCGACGTCGACCAGGGCTGGCGCGGCAAGGCGCAGTTCGGCCTCATCGTCCAGGGCTACAGCGTCGACGCGGACCAGGGGTCCGGTGTCGGCGACAACGGCATCGAGATGGACGGCGCCGAGGATTCCGACTGGCAGCCGGTCACGACCTCGACGATCTACAACGTCACCTTCGTCGGTCAGCCGCTCGATGGCGACCACGCCATGGCGTTCCGCGACAACGCGAACGTGCAGCTCCGCAACTGCATCTTCATGAACACCGGCGAGGCGGTCGTGAAGAACGACAACGTCGACGGTGACGGCGGTCACGGCTACGGCTTCAACGGCACGCTGAGCTGGGCCGCCCGCTGGACGACCCCGTACACCACGACCTCGCCCGTGAATGCGCCGGCCAACCCGGCCGCCTTCTACACGGTGCAGAGCTCGGGGAACCTCATCGAGGTCAAGGACAGCGTCTTCTACAGCAACCTCCACTCCTCGGCCTACACCGAGGCCAATGCCCGCGGCGTCTTCGCCCCGGCCAACAACAACGTGCAGGCGACGACGCTGCCGATCACCGCGATCACGCGCGGCGCCCCGTTCATCTCGAGCGGCCAGGGCAAGGTCATGCAGCCGGTCACCTTCCTCGACCCGCGCCCGGCCAACGACGCGCTCGTCAGCGTCGGCTTCGCGCCGAACGACGGCTTCTTCTGCGGTGCGCGTTACCGCGGCGCCTTCGCCGCCGGCTGCAACTGGCTGACGGGTTGGACCGCGTCCGAGGCCTTCGGCTTCACGCCGCGTGAGCCCTGGGCCGATCTCGGCAAGTCGCTCGCTGGCACCAATGGCTACCCGACGCTCTGCGGCTCGGGCACGCTCGCGGGCAATACGAACGTGACCGTCGCGATGGCGAACGCCCAGCCGGGCGCGGGCTTCGTGTGGGTCATCGCGTTCGCGCGCTTCGACTTCCCGATCTTCGGTGGCACCCTGATCCCGAACCCGGCCGCCGGCTTCTCCGCGGGCTCGGTCGCGGACGGCACGGGCGCCTCGTCGCTGACCTTCGCCTGGCCGGCCGGCGTGCCGAGCGGTTTCACCACCTTCTTCCAGAACGTGGTGATCGACACCGGCGCGCCGCAGCTCCTGGCCTTCACGAACGGCCTCGCCGCGATCCAGCCCTGAGCGCTGCGCGGCGAACCCGCGCCCCCGCTCCGCCTCGTCCTTTGCGATCCGCCGCCCACGTCCGGTCCTTCGGGCGGCGATCGCAGTCGCGAATCCTGCCTGCTCCGCCGCGTCCATCCGGCGGGCAGGCCCTCCTGCAGGCTCATGGCATTCCCCGTCCGAAGCCCCTCGTGGCGAATCCCTGTCCCCATCGCGGCGCGATGGGGGATCCGGCTCGCGCTGCTCGTCGCGTTGACCGCGTGCTCGAAGGCCCCGAACGAGTCGGCCCGTGAACAGCCGGCGCCGACGCTCGTCGATGCGCCGCTCTCGCCCGCACGTCGCGAGTTGCTGGAGCTGGCCTTCTCGGCCGCGAGCGCGATCCCGATGGATCCGCACGCGAAGACGCGCTCGCGCCACCAGGCGGACGTCCTCGCCGCCTGCCTCACGCTCGACCAGCCGTTGCGTGCGCGCGGCTGGGCCGACGCGATCCGCGATTGGCGGCGGGGTCTCGCCCTCGCCGAATACGCGCATTGGTGTGCCGGCCATGGTGCCCGCGCCGAAGCGGAGCGTTGCCTGCCGCTCGCCGCCGAGATCGCCGACGCGATCGTGAAGGCTGAGGACGGCCAGGCCTGGCGCCGCGATCGCATCCGCGCCCGCATTGCGGCGACCTGGCTCGTGCTCGGGGAACCCGCGAAGGCGGCGCCCTATGCGAGCGACGTCGAGGACTCGGAGACCGGCTTCGTCGACGCGACGAAGGCGAAGCTCGTGACCGATGCGACCTATGCCGAGTCCCTGGCCGCCCTCGACTCCGTTCTCGCGACCGGCGGCCTCGAAGCGGCCCGGAGCGCGCTGAGCACGCTGATCGCGCTGCACGACCGCTTCTGGTCCGAGATGACGCGACGCAAGGAACTGGAGGGTCGGATCCGCAAGGGCCCCGATCGCGTCAAGCTCCCTCCCGGGATCCGGCTCGAGTTGCTCTTCGAACTCGCGGGCTCGGCGGCACGCCATGGCGACGGCGCCAAGGTCCGCGAACTCGCCGATGCCGCGCGCGGCATCTTCGACGAGCAGAATTGGCTCGCGGAGGATCACGTCGCCACCCTGGCGGCGATCGCCGCCATGCGTGCCCGTGGCGGCGACGCCGGAGGCGCCCGCAGGGAGCTGGAGATCGCGCTCGCGCGCTATGACGCGGAGCGCGAACGCATCGTCGACATCTGGCGCGCCCGCCCCCTGCGCAAGGTCGCGGAGGGCTTCGTCGCGCTCGGCGAGTTGGACCGCGCACTCGCGATCTATCGGCGCGCGGCGACCGAGGGGCACGTCAATCCCAACTCCCGGCCTCGCGCCGAGGACCTCGTCGCGACCTGTCTCTCGCTCGTCCTCTCGGGCTGCGAGCCCGACGCGTCCTCGCTCGAGCAGCTCCGTGCCCTGCGCGCGGGACTGGGACAGCCGTGGTGAGCGCAGGTCCTCGTTCCGACCGGAATCCCGCATGACGAACCCGTCGGCTCTCCGCCTGCTCGGTGCGGTCCTCGCCATGCCCCTCGCCCTCGTCGCGCAGGACGAGCAGGGCTCGATTCGCGGCGTCGTCCGCGACAAGGACTTCGACGTGCCGCTCGGCGGCGCGGAGATCACGGTCCTCGAGCTCGCGAGGAAGACGACGAGCGCCGACCTCGGCAACTACGTCTTCAACGAGCTCCCGCCCGGGCGATACACGCTGGTCTTCGCGAAGGACGGCTATGTGCGCCAGGTCAAGGGCGACGTGGTCGTCACCGCGCGCATCCTCACGGAGGTCGATGCCGCATTGTCCGGCGACTTCACGGAGATGGAGGAGTTCGTCGTCCAGGAGGCCCTGCAGCTCGGCGGCAGCTCGGAGACGGCGCTCCAGCAGCTCCGGCTCGAGAGTCCGGCGATGATGGACTCGATCGGCGCGGAGTTCATGAGTCGCTCGGGGGAGAGCGATGCCGCGGGTGCGCTGCGCCTCGTCGCCGGCGCGTCGGTGGCCGACGGCAAGTCCGCGGTCATCCGCGGCCTGCCGGACCGTTACGTCAGCTCCCAGCTCAATGGGCTCCGGCTGCCGACCGCCGACGAGGACAAACGCGCGGTCGAACTCGACCAGTTCCCCGCGGAGGTGCTCGAGAGCATCCAGGTCTCGAAGACCTTCACGCCCGACCAGCAGGGCGACGCCTCCGGCGGCGCGGTGGACGTGCGTCTGAAGGGCATTCCCGACGAGCCGTTCTTCGTGAAGGTGAAGGGCCAGGTCGGCGGCAATACCCAGGTGCCGGGGCGCGGGAGCTTCCTCACCTATGACGGCGGCGGCGTGAGCACGCTCGGCCGCGACGGTGGCTCGCGGGATCCCCAGACCGACAAGCTCGGTCAGAACTGGGACGGCGCGGCGGGCGTCGCGTATGGCGATGCCCCGATCGACCGCAAGTTCTCGGTCGCGATCGGCGGCAAGGAGCGTCTCACCAACGACCTGAAGGTCGGCTTCTTCACCGACGTGTTCTACGAGCGCGAGAGCTCGGCCTACGACGACGGCATCGACGACTCCTGGTGGGTGACGCAGCCGGGCCAGGGCATGACGCCGAAGACCTCGCAGGGTTCGCCCCAGGATGGGAACTTCAAGACCTCGCTCTTCGACGTCGTGCAGGGCAAGACCTCGGTCCAATGGGGAGGGCTCGGCGTGCTCGGCCTGGAGACCGAGAACCACGCCCTCTCGCTGGCCTTCCTCCACACCCTGACGACCGAGGACTCGGCGACCCTCGCCGAGGACACGCGCGGCAAGGCGTACTTCCATCCGGGGCACGATCCGAACGACCCGAACACGCCGGGACACGACCAGCTCGATGGCGCGCCGTATCTCCGCCTCGAGACCCTCGAGTACACCGAGCGCGGCACCGACACCCTGCAGCTGCGTGGCCGTCACACGCTGCCGTCCCTGAGCTTCGCGATCTTCGAGGCTCCGGAGTTCGACTGGTCGCTCGCGCGCAGCTCGGCGGATCTCGACCAGCCCGACAAGCGCCAGTTCGGTTCGTCCTGGCGCCCGGGCCGCGTCGTCGGCCCGGTCCGCGTCCCGGCGCGCTATGCACCCTACAAGCCCTCGGCGAACTTCTCGCTCGGCAACTTCCAGCGGATCTGGAAGAAGATCGAGGAGGAGAGCAGCCAGGGGACCGCGAACCTGAAGCTCCCCTTCGACGTGTGGGAGGGCGATGCCGACGGCTCCCTGAAGTTCGGAGTGTTCGCCGATCGGCTCGAGCGTGATTTCGATCAGGACACATACAGCAACTTCAACGACAACAGCGGGTACATCGGCGAGTTCGACCGCTTCTGGAGCGGGTCGTTCCCGTTCGAGAACCACCCGATCACCGCGTCCGAGTTCGACGTCGACTACCACGGGGAGCTGGACATCACGGCGTGGTACCTGATGGCCGATCTGCCGCTGCTCCCGAACCTGAACCTCATCGGCGGCGTCCGGTCCGAATCGACGCGGATCGGCATCGTCAACGATCCCGAGTCGCTGGCGACGTGGTTCCCGCCGGGTTCGCTGTCGCCGACGCAGCTCAATCCCGGCGATGCCGACGTCGCGTTCGAGCAGGACGACGTGCTCCCCGCCCTCGGGCTCGTCTTCGAGCCGGTCGAGACCCTGACGCTCCGCGCGTCCTGGTCGAAGACGGTCGCGCGCCAGACCTTCAAGGAGCTCACGCCGATCCTCCAGCAGGAGTACCTCGGCGGCCCGGTCTTCATCGGCAATCCGGCCCTCGAGATGAGCTCGCTCGAGAACTTGGATCTGCGTGCGGATTGGGCGCCGTACGACGGCGGGCTCGTCTCGTTGTCGTGGTTCCGCAAGGACATCGAGCGCCCGATCGAATACGTGCAGCGCCTGGCGACCTTCGACTTCACCGCGCCCGTCAACTACCCGAAGGGCGAGCTGAGCGGCGTCGAGATCGAGGTCCGTCAGACCCTGTCGCGCTTCGTCGATGCGCTCGATGGCTTCGCCGTCGGCGCCAATGCGACGTTCATCCATTCCGAGGTCACGCTGCCCGCGGACGAGGCGGCAGGCTTCCGGGCGCCCGGCATCCTCGCGCCGATGGACTCGCGCGACATGACCAATGCGCCCGAGCATCTCTACAACCTCTTCCTCACCTACGACCTCGAGGCGACGGGCACGCGGTTCTCGCTCTTCTACACCATCCAGGGCGACACGCTGGTCGCCGGTGCCGGACAGTCCGCGGGCAACCTGGTCCCGAACGTCTACACGCTCGAGTACGGCACGCTCAATGCGAGCGTGACGCAGCCCATCAATCGCTGGGTCAACCTCCAGCTCCAGGCGAAGAACCTGACCGATCCGGACATCCAGCAGGTCTATCGCTCGCCCTACATCGGCGGTGACGTGCTCAAGACCGCCTACTCCCAGGGAATCGACTACTCGATCGCCATCGGCGGCGAGATCCGCTTCTGAGCCCCGCCCAAGGGGCGCATTGCAGCCAGTACAGGACGACCAATGACGAACCGACCGACGAACCCGCGACGTGCGAGCTGGCGCATGACCCTCTGCAGCGTCGTGGCCCTGCTCGGCATCTCCGCCCAGGGCATCGCCCGTCAGCAGCTGCCCCCCGCGGCCCCGCCGTCCGCCGCGCGGGTCGAAGCGGCGCGATCGAGTCTCGATCGTTGGGTCGAGACGAAGCAGGTGCTGTCACGGGAGTCGCGCGACTGGGCGCTCGGCAAGGAGCTCCTCGCCGATCGCATCGCGCTCCTCGAGAAGGAGATCGCGACGCTGCGCGCGCGCGAGGCCGAGGCCAGGGGCAGCATTGCCGATGCCGACCGCAAGCGTGAGGAGCTGCTGGCACAGACCGGCCGGCTGAAGACGTTCGCGGAGCCCGCCGCCGGGATCGTCACCCGGCTCGAGGGCCGCACGCGGGAGCTGCTGAAGCGGCTGCCCGAGCGTCTGCGCGAGCGCGTGAAGCCGCTCAGCCAGCGTCTGCCCGACCCCGACGCCAAGGACGGGGTCGATGCGAAGGCGCGCTCGCTCTCGGAGCGCTTCCAGAACGTCGTCGGCATCCTCAACGAGGTGAACAAGTTCAATCGCGAGATCAGCGTCGAGAGCGAGGTCCGGACCCTGCCGGACGGCAGCGCGGTGCAGGTCACCACCCTCTATGTGGGGATCGGCCAGGCCTACTACGCCGGCGCCAACGGCACCGTGGCGGGCGTCGGCTTCGCCACGCGGGACGGTTGGACCTGGCAGTCGGCCAATGCCGCTGCCGGCGAGATCGAGCGCGCCATCGCCATGCTCGAGAAGGGACAGCTCGCCGAGTACGTCAGACTCCCGATCCGCATCGATTGAGGTCATGCCCGTGAATCCCTCGCCCCTGTGCTCCGGGTCGGCCTGCGCCGCGCCGCGTTCCACATCGAGCTCCACCCCCCGTCCGAGGTCCGTCGTGAATCGCCTCCTCAATTCCTCCGCCTGTCTGGCCGGCCTCGCCACCGCGGGTCTCGCCCTCGGCGAACGCGCTCATGCCCAGGAGACCTCGGCGGCCTTCGAAGGCGCGGTCTCCAGCGTCGAAGCGAGGCTCCAGGCGAGCGTCGAGGAGCTGACGGCCCTCCGCGAGCGCATTGCCGCGGAGAAGGTCCCGATGAGCAAGCGGCTCCGTGAACTCGAGGGCGAGCTCTCCGCGGCCCGCCTCGAGTTCCAGCAGACGCAACGCCTGCTCGACGGCCGCACGCTGGATCTCAGCAACCTGCGGACGGAGCTGAAGACCCGTCAGGACGAGGTGAGCTACCTCGGCAACCTGCTCGGGGAATACGGCCGCAACCTCGAGTCCCGCATGCACATCGCGGAGCTCCAGCGACACGCCGCGGCGCTCGGCGCGGCGAAGCTCGCGGCGGAGAACACCACGCTCGGCGAGTCCGAGCTCTTTTCGGCGCAGGCTGCGTTGCTCGAGACCTCCATCGGTCGCCTCGACGATGCGCTCGGCGGAGCCCGTTTCGAGGGTCGCGCGGTGGATCCCGTCGGCATCGTCAAGCCGGGGACCTTCGCCATGATGGGCCCCGCGGTGCTGTTCCGTTCGACGGACGGCACCTTGACCGGCGTCGTGGAGCAGCGACTCGGTTCGCTCGAGCCGACGGCGGTGCCCTTCGCGGATCCGGAGACGGCCAGGCTCGCGGGTCAGGTCATCGGTTCGGGGCAGGGGGAGTTCCCCCTCGATCCGACGCTCGGCAATGCGCTCAAGGTCGAGGCGACCCAGGAGACCTGGGAGGAGCACGTCAGGAAGGGCGGCACGGTGATGATCCCGATCTTCGCGCTCGCGGGTGCGGCGCTCCTGGTCGTGCTCGTCAAGTGGCTCACGATGGCCTTCGTGCGCACGCCGTCGCGGCGTCGCCTGAGCGATTTCCTCACGGTGGTCGCGAGCGGTGATCGCCGCGCCGCCGCAGCCGACGCGGCGACGATGGGCGGCCCGGTCGGGCGCATGCTCGAGGCCGGTGTGCAGCAGCTCGGACAACCCCGCGAGCTGATCGAGGAGGTGATGTACGAGAAGGTGCTCGGGACGCGCCTCGCCTTGCAGCGCTTCCTGCCCTTCGTGGCCATCACCGCCGCGTCCGCGCCGCTGCTGGGACTGCTCGGCACGGTCACCGGCATCATGAACACCTTCACGATGATGACGGTGTACGGGGCCGGTGACGTCAAGCAGCTGTCCAGCGGCATCTCCGAGGCGCTGATCACGACCGAATACGGCCTGATCGTCGCGATCCCCGCGCTGCTCATCCACGCCTTCCTCTCCCGGAAGGCGCGGCGCATCACCGACGAGATGGACCGCGCGGCGGTCAGCCTCCTCAATCGCCTGCAATCGACGGCGCGCGAGCCGGTGGAGTCGGCAGCGTGATCGCCGCCGCGGATTCGATGACCCTGCTCGCCTCGCTTCGCGAGCAGGGCCTCGTGCTCTGGGAGCGCGCCGTCGGCATCTGGATCGCCGGCGGCTGGGGCATGCTCGCGATCGCGATCAATGCGCTCGTCCTGTTCGGCCTCGGCGTGCACGTCTGGCGGCGGCTGCGCGGCAAGGCGTTCCTCGCCGTGAAGGAGGACACGTGGCGACGCTGGGTCGACCACCCCTCGCTGCGCGAGGGACCGATCGGCGAACTGCTGGACGAGGTCGGCGAGTGCCGCACGATCGACGAGAGCGCGGTGATCTTCCAGGGGTTGCGTGCCGCCGAGATCGCGCCGTTCGAGCGCGATCTTCGGGTGATGAAGGTCTGCGTCGGCGTGGCGCCGCTGCTCGGACTCTTCGGCACCGTCACGGGCATGCTCACGACCTTCGGCGCTCTCGCGTCGGGATCCGGCGGCGAGAAGACCATGAGCGCGATCGCGCGGGGCATCTCCGAGGCACTCATCACGACGGAGACCGGGCTGGTGGTGGCCCTTCCCGGACTCTTCTTCCAGTACTCGCTCGCCCGACTCCTCGATCGCTACCGCGTCTTCCTGGCGCACGTCGAGACGGTCTGCACGCAGACGCTCCACCGGCGCCTGCAGCGGGAGACGGCGGCGGCATGAGCCGCGGCGCCTCCGCGATCACCAGGATTCCAGACAACCAGGCTCGGAGACCTTGACCATGGGACGATTCCGCGAGGCGGCGATCGACGACAGCGGCGAAGGCGGCATCGACCTGTCGCCGATGATCGACTGCATCTTCATCCTGCTGATCTTCTTCATCGTGACGACCACGTTCGTGGAGGAGACCGGCGTCGAGGTCGACAAGACCCCGGCGGCGTCCTCCGTCCAGCTGGAGAAGACGAGCATCCTGCTCGCGCTCACGAGCTCGGGCGCCGTCGTCTATGGCGGGCGCGACATCGGCGTGGCCGGTGTGCAGCCGCTCGTGCGGCGGATGATCCAGAAGGAGGAGATCCCCGTGATCCTGCAGGTCGACAACGTCGTGCCGACGGAAATGCTGGTGCGCGTCATCGACGAGGCCAAGTTGGCCGGCGCCATCAAGGTCAGCATCGCCACCCGGCGTGCGGCAGGCTGAGGCGCCATGGACCGCACCCGCACCCGCTCGCCCCTGCGCTCGGCCATCGGCGTCGTCGTCGACGTGCTCGGCGGCCTGATGTTGGCGGCCGGCATGTTCCTCGTGCTGCCCATCCTGCAGATGGTCGGCGCGGGGCCGGAGGCCGATCTGTTGATCACCGAGGTCTCCACCGCGGAGGTCCCGCCGCCGCCGCCGCCCGTCGAGCAGGAACCCGAAGAAGAGGAGCCGGAGCCCGAGGAGGCTCCTCCGGAGCTGAACGAGAACTCGCAGCCCCTGGACCTCTCGCAGCTCGAGCTCGCACTCGGGCCGGCCCTCGGCGGCGACGGCTTCGGGGACGGGGAGCTTGCCGCGCGACTCGGCGCCATCGCCGGAGCGGCGTCGCAGCGGGTCAACGAGGATCTCTTCTCGCTCGCCGACCTCGACCAGAAGCCTCGCGTGCTCCACCAGCCAGGACCGCTGCTCACCGCGGAACTGAAGCGCCGCGCGCCGGGGACCTGCTACGTGCTCTTCGTGGTCGAGCAGGACGGTCGGGTCGCGAACCCCACCGTGCAGAGTTCGACGGATCCCGTCTTCGAGCGCCCGGCGATCGCGGCCGTCCGGCAATGGCGCTTCGAACCCGGCATGCGCGCCGGCAAGGCGGTGCGGTTCCGCATGCGCGTGCCGGTCACGTTCCCGCGCAGTTGATCCACTGCCGCGCGCCCAGCCTCTTCCTCTCGCGTCCGATTCCCATGTCGAAGTCCATCCTCAGCTCGCTCCTCGCGTCCGTCGTCGCGTGCGGTTGCGCCCTGCCCGCGCCGCACGGCGTGCCTGCCGTCCTCCAGATCGACGGCGATGCTCCCGCGGTGACGTCGCCGCAGAACCGTGAGCAGGACCCCGCGTCGCGCGGCGCGCCGGTCGAGGCCTCGGCGAAGCGCGGTGGCTCCCAAGAGAGGGATAAGCCGGAGAGGGATAAGCCGGAGCGGGAGAAGCCGGCGCGGGAGAAGTACGTCGATCCCCAGTCACCCAAGGCGATGCTCGAGATCTGGAACGACCCGAAGTTCCATAGGCGCTTCGCCGAGAGCTTCCTCGCGGAGTCCGAGATCGAGCCGCGGGCCACCGTGATCGAGGCCGAGGCGCTGCAGGAGGTGATGGAGCTCATCGGCGCGGATCGGATCGACGAGGCGATGGCGACGCTGCGCGAGCTGCGGGGCGAGGCCAACTCGGCGCTGTTCGACTACCAGCTCGCCAATCTGCATTTCCAGCGCGACGAGCTGTCGCAGGCGGCCGAGGCGTACCGCGTGGCCGTCGAGAAGTTCCCGAAGTTCCGCCGCGCGTGGAAGAACCTCGGCATCATCCAGGTGCGCGACTCGCGGTTCGTCGAGGCGATGGAGTCCTTCGGCCGCGTGATCGAACTGGGCGGCGGTGACGCGGTGAGCTATGGCCTGCTGGGCTTCGCGTGCTCGAGCTCCGGCGACGACCTCGCGGCGGAGTCGGCGTACCGCATGGCGAACCTGCTCGATCCCGCGACCCTGGATTGGCAGATGGGCCTGGCGCGGAGCTTCTTCCGCCAGAAGCGCTTCGCCGATGCCGCGGCGCTCTGCGGCGTCCTCATCGAGCGTCACCCCGACCGCGCGGACCTCTGGCTGCTCCAGGGCAATGCCTATGTCGGCATGGAGCAGCCGCTGCTCGCCGCCAAGAACCTCGAGTTCGTCGACCGGCTCGGCAAGGCGACGCCCGACAGCCTCAATCTCCTCGGCGACATCTACGTCAGCCTCGAGCTCTTCGGACAGGCGACGGATTCCTACGTGCGCGCCATGGAGCGCGCGCCCGCGGTCGCGCCGCAACGGGCGCTCCGGGCCGCGCGGGTCCTCCTCGGCCGCGGCGCGCTCGACGATGCCCAACGCCTCGTCGAGCGGATCGCCGCGCTCTTCCCCGACCAGCTCGAGGGAACGGACCGGAAGGACCTGCTCAAGCTGCGGGCCCGGCTCGCCGTCGCGAGGGGTGCCGGTGAGGACGAGGCGAAGGTGCTCGAGGAGATCGTCGCGCTCGATCCGCTCGACGGCGAGGCGCTGCTGCTCCTCGGCCAGCACGCCCAGCGCGGCGGCGATCTGGAGCGCGCGGTGTTCTGGTACGAGCGCGCCGCGAGCCTGGAGGCCTTCGAGGCCGACGCCAAGGTGCGACACGGCCAGGTGCTCGTCGCGCGGGGCCGCTATGCAGACGCGCTGCCGCTCCTGCGCCGCGCGCAGGCGATCAAGCCGCGCGACAACGTGGCGGAGTACCTGGAGCAGGTCGAGCGCGTCGCGCAGACCCGCTGAGCGGGCGTCGAGCGAGCGCGCGGGTGCCGGGCACCCGCGCGCCGCCGCGATCAACGCAGCTCGAGGATCGCCACGTTGCTGATGAAGACCTCGGTGGTCGCGATGTTGAGCGCGACCGCTTCGGCGAGCAGGGTGCCGGTCGGCAGGCCGGCGGGCAGCGAGTAGCCGAGGCCGAACTCGCTGTTGGCCGGCGCGACGCCGAGCGAGAACGACGGGGCCACGCAGAGGTTGCCCCAGCCGACCAGACCGGCAAAGCTCGGCGGCAGCGGCGTCGGGAGCATCGAGAAGCCGTAGTTGACGGCGCAGAACATCGTCGCGCTCGAGAGGCTGAGCGGGAAGAAGCCGAAGTGCGTCACGGTTCCACCCGTCGCGGCCGCGATGGAGCAGCTCGAGAGCGTGAAGTTCTCGATGAGCAGCGGGTCGCCGTAGCCGGCGACGGCGCGCGCGTAATACGCGTTGCCCTTGAGGATGCCCGGGTTCGCGTCCCACGACGTGCCGTCGTCGAACAGCGCATACGCGGCCGTCGGCGCGGTGAGGTAGTGGGCCATCGCCTCACCGGGGAAGTAGTGCGCGTCGGAGCCGGTGTTGAGCGCGTAGACCGAGAAGTAGAGCCCGCGCGTGATGCCGATCGAGTCGTTCTGCGGCGTCGGCGAGTGGCAGAACTGGAAGCCGGGGACCTGCGTCTGCGGCGCGATCGCGGTGATCACGTTCGTCACGGCGCCGGTCGTGCGGTTGAGCTTGCCGGCGCTGATGCCGCCGCTCGCGGCCGCCCAGTACACGACGTCGTCGAGCGTGCCGTCGCGGTCGATGTCGAAGTGGCCGAGCTGCGGGTCGTAGTAGCCCGCGGTCGCGGGGAAGGAGCCGCCGAGCAGGCCGACCACGGTGAACGGGCCCGAAGGCGTCGCGCGAGTCGCGAGGATCGGACGGTTCGCACCGCCGGAGTTGGGGTTGCCCGTGCCGCAGTCGAGCACGGTGGCGAGGCCGTCCCAGCTCAGCGAGCACTGGAACTCGTCGGCGGTGCCGTTGAGCGCGTCGCAGTCCGTGGTGACCGTCGGCGCCGAGCCCGGCCCGGCCCAGGTGAAGGACAGGACGTCCCAGTCGGTCGCGCCGATCTTCTTCACGGTCGCATGGCCGAGGTAGCCGGGGCCCGCGGGGTTCGGGATGAGGCAGACCTGGCTGACCTCGGTCACGTTGAAGTTGAGGTTGCCGAGGTCGGTGTTGCCGAGCGGCGTGCCGAAGACCGCCGGACCGCAGGGGTCGATCACGAGCTGGGCGGTGGAGGTGGCGGCGATCGCCGCGCACGCGAGTGCAGAGAACAGGGTCTTGTGCATGTTTCCCTTGTGGGATGAGGAACGAGTTCGCTGCCGGGCGCCGCGCGTGCAGGGAGCGCGGTCGACGACGCCGGGCCGGCGATGGCCGCAATCTAGCGCGGGCTGGGGGGGCTGTGCGCCACGAGCTGGCCTCGGACGTCACGAGTTCGCGATGCGGAGCCGCGAACTCGGTGCGGCGCATAGCGCATCCAAGCCCCGCACGTGACACCCGGTCTCAGGCCGAGCCGTGTGGGTCGAGCCAGCGCTCGACCGCGGCGAGCAGCTCGGGCGGCCGGAAGGGCTTCGCGAGGTAGTCGTCCATCCCCGCGGCCAGACTCGCATCGCGATCGCTGGCCATCGCACTCGCGGTGAGCGCGATGATCGGCAGGTGCCCGGTCGCGAGCGCTTCGCGCGCGCGGAACGCACGGGTCGCCGCGAAGCCGTCGACGTCCGGCATCTGGCAGTCCATGAGCACGAGGTCGAAGTGCGTGGCCTCGAGGGCGTCGAGCGCCTCGCGGCCGTTCGCGCGGACGAGGACGTCGAAGCCGGCCTTGACGAGGATCTCGCGTGCGACGCGCTGGTTCACCGCGTTGTCCTCGACGACCAGGATGCGCGCCCGCGTCGGACGGGACGGGGGCGTCACCGGCTCGGGTTCGGAGTTCGGGACCTCGGCGGCTGCGGTCGCGGCCGGCGCCGCGGGCGGAGCGTGACGCCCGGCACGGAGCTCCGCGAGGCACGCGAGCAGGCGGCCATCGGTGACGGGCTTCGTGAGGCAGCACGCGATCCCGACGGCGCGCGCGGTCTCCGCGAGGTTCCGCCGATGCAGGGAGCTCAGCAGGATCATCGGCGTGCCTGCCACCAACGGATCGGAGCGGATCGCCGCGGCGAGTTCGACACCGTCCATCCCGGGCATGCAGTGGTCGAGCACCGCGACGTCGAACGGCGCACCGGAGCGCACCGCGTCGCGCAGCCGCACGAGCGCGGTCGGGCCGTTCTCGGCGGTGACCGGACGCATGCCCCACGCCTTGGTCTTCAGCTCGAGGATGCGACGGTTCGTCGCGTTGTCGTCGACCACGAGCACGCGCAGTCCGGCGAGCACGGCCGTCGGCGTGGTGACGGCCGGCGCCGCATCGCCCGCGCGGGGGAAGCGGAGCGCGAAGCGGAAGGTGCTGCCGGCCCCGGGCTGACTGTGTGCCTCGATGACGCCGCCCATCAGCTCGACGATGCGGCGGCAGATCGCGAGACCGAGGCCGGTGCCGCCGAAACGCCGCGTCGTCGAGCCGTCGCCCTGGCTGAAGGGCTGGAAGAGTCGCCCGAGGACCTCCTTGGTCATCCCGATGCCCGTGTCGCGCACCTCGAAGACGAGCGTGGCGCTGTCGCCCTGCAGCGCGTCGACGCGGGTCGTGACGATCACCTCACCGCTGGCCGTGAACTTGATCGCGTTCGCCACCAGGTTGAGCAGCACCTGCCGGAGTCGCAACGAGTCGCCGCGCAGCGCGGCCGGCACGTTGCCGTCGCAGTGCCCGACCAGCTCGAGGCCCTTCTTGTGCGCGCTCTCGGCGACGAGCTCGAGCACCGCGTCGAGGGTCTGGCGAGGATCGAACTCCGCGTCCTCGATCGAGAGCTTGCCGGCCTCGATCTTCGAGAAGTCGAGGATGTCGTTGAGGATCGTCAGCAGGTTCTCGGCCGAGTGCTGGATGGCGCCGACGAACTCGCGTTGCTCGTGATCGAGCGCCGTGTCCATGAGCAACGAGCTCATGCCGATCACTCCGTTCATCGGCGTGCGGATCTCGTGGCTCATCGTCGCGAGGAACTCGCTCTTCACGCGGGCCGCCTCGAGCGCCGCCTCGCGCGCGCGCACCAGTTCGTCGATCCGATCGCCGACGATCACGATGCCGCCGATCGCGCCGTCGGACCGCTGCCAGGGATGCATCGCCCAGCGGAGGTGCACGCGCGAGCGATCGGCGCGGTTGAACACGTCTTCCGGCCGGACGACGAGCTCTCCCTGCAGACAGCGCGCGAACGCGTCGTGCCACTGCGGTGGGGCGTCGGGGAAGGTCTCGGGAAGGGCGTGGCCGACCAGTTCGACGTCGCCGATCCCGAAGTCCGTGCGCCACCGGCGACTGCAGGTCACGTAGCGCAGCTCGGTGTCGAGCATCGCGATCGCCACGGGGGCGTTGGCGATGATGCTGCGCAGCTGCCGGTGCTCGCTGACCGCCTCGGCCAGCAGCTTGCGTTCGGTGGTGTCCCGGAACACGAGCACGGTGCCGACGACCGCGTCGCCGTCGAGGACCGGGGTCAACGTGTAGGCGACCGGCAGGCGCGTGCCGTCCCGTCGGCGGAAGCTCGCATCGTCGTCGTGGTACGGCGCGGTGAGCGCGGCGGGCGCGGCCACGAGGTCGACGAGCGATCGCCCCGGAGCGGCGCGTCCGCCGCGGACGTCGAGCAGCGGCGCGAGTTCGGTCCCCACCAGGTCCTGCGCGCTCCGATCGAGCGCATCGCAGGCGGCGCGATTCGCGAGGAGACAGCCGCCGCCGCGGTCGAACGCGATCAGGCCGTCGCCGAGCGAGCCCATGATCGCGGACAGGCGATCGCGCTCCGCCGCGAGCACCCGCTCCGAGCGCAGGAGCTCCGCGTTGAGCGCGCGCAGCTCGGCCGACGAGACCTCCATGGCGCGTTCGACCAGGTAGCGGTCCTCGTCGGACTCCGTGTAGGCGCGACCGATGCGCGTGAGCAGTTCCCGCCACGCCTCCGGCGACGTCGGCGGAGCATCGGGGGTGAGGCCGCAACGCCGGAGCTGGCGCTCGAGGAGGCGGTGCAGCGGCGCGCCGACGCTCGGTGGACTGGACATGGGCGGGCCTGGCGCGGATCCGGTCACGCCTCCGACAGCGTCGTCATCGTCATCGTCTGGTTCAGCAGGTCGCAGGCGCCGGTCGCGTACGGCGAGATCTCGCCGTACGAGTAGAAGCCGATCTGCCTCGCGGCCGGCGGGAGCGCCTCGAGCGCCGCCGCGACCTCCTCCTCGGCGCGCTCGCCGAGGATCAGCCGGCGACCGACGCAGCTGATCGCGATCGCGAGCGTGTCGCCCTGCGTGCCATGGGCACCGATGCCGCGGGCGTGTTCGGCCGCGCGCCCCGCGCCTTCGATCAGGCGCTCGAAGTTCGCGCGCATGAGCTGCGCCCGCGAGCCCTGCGGGATGTCCCCGGCGAAGGTCATCGAGCGCTCCGTCTCGTCGATCGAGAGGATCGTGCGCACGAGACGCTTGTCGTCGGCGGCGTCGGTGCGCAACGCGAGCGGGAAGAGCAGCGCCGTCGCCGGCAGTCCGGCCGCGCGCTCCCCGAGGTAGGTCCGATAGAGGTCGAGCGCCGGCTTGCCGTCGAGTTCGTACAGGACGTTGCCCGCGGAGCGCGTGACCACGCGCTCGGGCCCGAAGCGATCCCAGCCGCCGCGGCTGCCGTGACCGACGCGCAGGCCGGTCCCGCAGAGGCCGATCGCGGCGACCAGGTTCTCGCGCGGTCCGCGTGGCCGGCCCTCGGCGTCGCGATCCGCGTTGAGCACCCAGGTGCGCCGGAAGCGATCGCCGTCTCCCGCGAGGCCACCCGTCACCACGATCTCCGGCGGCAGGACCCCGTTCAGCCCGCGCACGAGCTCGCTGCCGTTCACGTGCAGTCCGTCGGAGACCACGAACACCGCACGCAACGCCGCGGCGGTGGCGGCCTCGCCGAGCATCGCCTCGGCGATGCGTTCCCCGGCCGCGCACGAGTCCGCCGAGCCGTTCACCGCGGTCGACGCCGACACGAGCGTCGCCGTCGCGAAGCGCGCGATGGCCACGGTCAGCGTGCCGTCGTGGATGCAGTCGCCCGCGATCTCGCCGGACGTCGAGCACCCGATCACGTGGGACCTCGGGAATGCCGCCAGCACCTCGAGGATCGGGGCCGGGGCCGTGGCGAAGCTCTCGGCGCCGAAGACCACGACCAGCGTGGCGTCGGAATCGGCGTCGGTGGGGAAGGGAGCGGACCAGCCGCGACGCGGCCGGTAGGTGATGGTGCAGAGCCGCATGCGGGTGGGCGTGGGGGATCGGCGAGGGGCGGGGACTCGCGAACTCGCGAGCACGGCCCGCCTCCCGGGTCCCCCATCGAGGATCCGGACTGCCGGGTTGAGGGGTGGATGCCCGAGGGACTGCGGCGTCCTGCGTGAGGGCCGCGCCATCGCAGGGTCAGGGCGGCGCCTCGCACGACCGCGCACCGCGCGGTCCCCGCCGCGGGCGGCGAGGTCTGCGGGATCGGATCCCGGAGCCGTCGGCTAGCATCGCCCGCGGTGCCCCTCCAGCTCGTCCGAATCACCCACGCCTACGGCCGGCACGCGAGCCTCGACTCCGTCGACCTCAACCTGGAGAACGGCGACCGCTACGGCTTCCTCGGCCACAACGGCGCCGGCAAGACGACGGCCCTGCGGATCGCGCTCGGGCTGCTGCGACCGCGCGCGGGCCAGGTGATCGTCGACGGCTTCGACGCGGCCGCCCACCCGCGCGAAGCCCGCGCGCGCATGGGCGGGATGATCGAGATCACCGGCTTCCACCCCGCCTGGAGCGGGTGGCGGAACCTCCTCGAGCTCGCGCGGCTGCAGGGTCTGGCACGGGGCGCGGCGCGGCGCGAGGCGTCGCGCCTGCTGGAACTCGTCGGGCTCGCGCCGCACGGGGATCGCGCGGTCCTCGGCTACTCGCAGGGCATGCGGCAGCGGCTCTCGCTCGCCCAGGCGCTGATCGGGCAGCCGCGCTACGTCCTGCTCGACGAGCCGACGAACGGCCTCGATCCCGAGGGCATCGCCGAGCTGCGCGTGGTGCTGGAGCGCCTGACCGGCGAGGGGGTCACGACCCTGCTCTCGAGCCATCAGCTCCACGAGATCAGCACCCTCTGCAACCGCATCGGTGTGCTCAAGGGCGGCCGGATGCTCGTCGAGGCGCCGATGGACGAGCTGCTGCACGACACACGGCAGCGCTACGAGATCGAGATCGACGACGCCGCGCGCGCGGCCGCGTGTCTCGCGCGGCTGGGCAGGCCCTTCGTGTCGATGGGCAACGCGCCGGTGGCGCAGGCGCAACCCGTGCGCGGACTCGTGGAGCTCGGGGCGGTCCCACCGCAGACCCTGCTCGCCGCGCTCGTCGCCGAGGGCGTCGGGGTCACGCACTTCGCCGCGCGGCCGACGACGCTCGAGGAGGTCTACCTGCGGCTCGGCGCGCAGGACGCGCGCACGGCGCCGCTCGCCGTCGGGACGCCGCTCGTCCGCGACGGGGTGCCGCGCGAGACGCTCGCGCCCAAAGGCGGTCTCGCGCGGATGTTCCGCTACGAGTTCGCGCGCGGGCTGCGGCCGGGGGTGATCGCGGTCGCGCTGGCACCGGCCATGCTCGCGGTGTGGCGGATGGTCGCGCTGGTCGCGCACGACGCCCGCAACCACGCGCGCCTGCACGGCACCGGCGCGGATCGCGTGGCGAGCATCTCGTCGATCACGGCCTACGAGGCGACCGCGCGCGTGCTCATCACGAGCGCGCCGCTCGCGATCGTCCTCGTCGCGGCACTCGGCAGTCAGTCGATCGCCGGGGAGTTCTCGCTCGGCACCCTGCGCAACGTGCTGCTCCGGCCGTTGACGCGCGTCCAGGTGGCGCTGGGCAAGGCGCTCGCGGTCGGCGCCGGGAGCCTGCTCGTCACGGCGGTGCTGGTGCTCGTCGCGCTCGCCGCGGCGGCGATCGCGTTCCCGTTCGGCGATCGGCTGGAGCTCGGGCAGGACGAGGGCCTGAGCGCCGTGCTGATGCCCGCCGAGGAGATCGCGCCGCTCTTCCTGCCGGCGCTGCTCTCGCTCGCGCTGCCCATGCTCGCGTACGGCGCGATCGGCCTGCTTTGCGGTGCGCTCGCGCGGCGATCCATCTGGGCACTCGCGACGGCGCTGGGCGCGGTCGTGGTCCTCGATCTCTCGCGTGGTCTCGGCGAGCCGCTCGGTCTCGAGCGCCTCCTGCCGGCGGCGTATCTGCCCTCGCAGCTGCTCGCGCGCGAGACGAGCCAGCTCGAGTTCTTCAAGGAGTTCGCGCTCGGCAGCGCGGACGCGCGATTCCACCTCGAGGACACGGCGTGGCTCGTGCCCGGTGCGTGGCTCGTGTCGTCGACCGCGTTGGCTGCCTTCCTGTTGCTGCGGAGACGTGTGCCGTGATCGCCTGCCGCCTCGTTGCGTACGCCTCGATCCTCATGTTGACGGCCTGTGCCGCGAAGCTCCCCACCGAGCGGCCGCCGCTCGCGGACGTCGAGGAGCCGCTCGAGCTCTTCGCGGAGCCCGACGACGAGGCGGCGCGCCAGGCCCTGCCGTTCGGCTGCTTCACCGGCTGCGTCGCCGGCGACTCCCGCGACTCGCTCGAGGCCCTGCTCGAGGAGA
>JADLHO010000008.1 GCA_020848735.1 Planctomycetota bacterium
CCGCAGTCCCGACTCCTCACGCACTCCGCGATGGCCATCAAGAAGTCCCAACTCTACGCGTCGCTCTGGTCGAGTTGCGACGAGCTGCGCGGCGGCATGGACGCCTCGCAGTACAAGGACTACGTCCTCGTCCTGCTCTTCCTGAAGTACGTCAGCGACAAGTACGCGGGGCAGAAGTTCGCGCCGATCAGCGTCCCCAAGGGCGCCAGCTTCACGGACCTCGTCGCGCTGAAGGGCAAGCCCGACATCGGCGACCGGATCAACAAGCAGATCCTCGGACCGCTCGAGAACGCGAACAAGCTGTCCGGGCTGCCCGACTTCAACGACGACAGCAAGCTCGGCAGCGGCAAGGAGAAGGTCGAGCGCCTGAGCAACCTGATCGCGATCTTCGAGAACCCCGCCCTCGACTTCTCGAAGAACCGCGCGGGCGACGACGACATCCTCGGCGACGCCTACGAGTACCTGATGCGGCACTTCGCCACCGAGAGTGGCAAGAGCAAGGGGCAGTTCTACACGCCCGCCGAGGTGAGCCGCGTGATGGCGCAGTTGCTCGGCATCCGCGCCGCGAAGACGAGCGCTCAGACCACCGTCTACGACCCAACCTGCGGCTCGGGCTCGCTGCTGCTGAAGGTCAGCGACGAGGCGACGCACAAGCCGACGCTCTACGGGCAGGAGAAGGACGCGACGACCGCGGGCCTCGCGCGCATGAACATGGTCCTGCACGACAATCCGACGGCACGGATCGAGCAGGGCAACACGCTGACCGACCCGCGCTTCTTGGATGGCGACGCGCTCAAGACCTTCGACTTCGTGGTCGCCAATCCGCCCTTCTCCGACAAGCGCTGGAGCACGGGCCTCGACCCGACGCACGATCCCTACCAGCGCTTCACGCCGTTCGGGATCCCGCCCGCCAAGCAGGGCGACTACGCCTACCTCCTGCACATCGTGCGCTCGCTGAAGAGCACGGGGCGTGGGGCCTGCATCCTGCCGCACGGCGTTCTGTTCCGCGGCAACGCGGAGCGGAGATCCGGCGCGCGCTGGTCCGGAAGGGCTACATCGAGGGCATCGTCGGGCTGCCGGCGAACCTCTTCTACGGCACGGGCATCCCGGCCTGCATCGTCGTGATCGACAAACAGCACGCGCAGGCGCGGAAGGGCATCTTTCTGATCGACGCGAGCGGCGGCTTCGCGAAGGACGGGCCGAAGAACCGGCTGCGCGCGCAGGACATCCACCGCATCGTCGACACCTGGCGCAAGCGTCTCGACGTGCCGGGCTACGCGCGCATGGTGAGTGCGGCCGAGATCGAGAAGAACGAGTTCAACCTCAACCTGACGCGGTACATCGACAGCCAGGCGAGAGAGGACCTACAGGACATCGCGGGGCACCTCTTGGGCGGGATCCCGCTGGCCGACGTCGATGCGCTCGGCGCGTATTGGGCCGTGTGTCCGAGCTTGCGCCGCACGCTCTTCGCGCCGCTGCGCAAGGGCTACGTGCAGCTCGCGGTCGACAAGGGAGCGATCCGTTCCACGATCCTCGAACACACGGAGTTCGTCGCGTTCGTGCGCGGGCAGGAAGCCCACTTCGCGACGTGGCGGCAGCGCGCGAGCAAGTCGCTGCGGCAGCTCGAACGAGCCTGCCAACCGAAGGACGTGATTGCCGAGCTCTCGGAGGGCTTGCTCGAGCACTACCGCGGGCAGCCGCTGCTCGATGCGTACGACGTCTACCAGAAGCTCATGGAGTATTGGGTCGAGACAATGCAGGACGACGCTTACCTCATTTCGGCTGCCGGGTGGATTGAAGGCGTGGTCCCTCGCGAGATCCTCCAGGTGAAGGACAAGAACGGCAAGCTCGTCTGGCCGGAGACCCATGACTTCACCTCAGGTCGACGCCGTTTTCGCTCCGACCTGGTGCCAGGAGAACTCCTCATCGCGAAGTTCCTGATGCCTCAGCAGAGCCGGCTCGAAAAAGCCAAGTTGCAGCTCGACCGCGTCGAGCAACTGATGGAGGAGCAGCGGAACGAGCACGCAGACGAGGGCGGGCTGCTCGAAGACGTCGTCGAGATCGACGGGGACAACTCGAAGATCACTGCGAAGGCCGTGAAGGCATGGCTTAGGGAAAACGCGGACGACGAAAGCACCGCGGAAGAGCGCGTCGCTGTCGCTGGCTACGCCGCCCTGCAAGCCCAGCAGGCATCATTGAAGTCGGCGGCGAAGGAGGCAACAGCCGAGCTGCACGCATCCATGGCTCGCCGGTATCGCGATCTGACGAGTGAGGACATCAGGAAGCTGGTGGTTGATTCGAAGTGGCTCGAGACGCTGGCGCGCGACGTGCGCGGCGAGTTCGAACGGATCGGCCAGCGGTTGACGGAGCGCTGCGGCGAGCTTGCTGAGCGCTACGAGGCCCCACTGCCGGAGATCGCAAGACGAGTTGAGGACCTCGAAGGCAAGGTCAGGAGTCACCTGGAGAAGATGGGGTTCGCGTGGTGAGGCCCGGCTACAAGCTGACCGATCTCGGGGAGATTCCCGTGGACTGGGGCGCTCCGCAACTGAGTGACTTGTTTGACTTCAGTGGCGGACACTCCGCATCACGCGATCAGCTTGGCACGCATGGAGTCTGCTACCTCCACTACGGCGACATCCACAAGGCGCACCTTCCCTACCTCGACGTGACGCTCCAACGAGAGACGATGCCGAAGCTGCCGATTGCACTTACCGACGTCTCGCGGAGCGCGCTCCTCGACCATGGCGACATCGTGTTTGTCGATGCATCCGAAGACGTGGAAGGCACAAGCAAGTTCGTCGTCGTTGAGAACCCCAACCGGACTCCCGTCATTTCGGGCTTGCACACGATCGTGGCGAAGCCCCGTCACCGAGCGCTGAGCCCAATCTACCAACGGTTCTGCTTTCAGACCGCAGCCGTGAGAAGGCAGTTTCGCTTCTACGCCGTCGGCACGAAGGTGGTTGGTGTCAGCAAGAGCAGCATTCGGAAGATCCGCGTACTTGTCCCGCCTGCAGCCGAGCAGGACGCCATCGCCGAGGTCCTCGCGGACATCGATTCCCATGTCGCCGCTGTCGCCGCGAGTCTCGCCAAGAAGCGCGCGATCAAGCAAGGCGCGATGCAGGCGCTGCTGACCGGTGCGAAGCGGCTCCCGGGCTTCAGCGACGCCTGGGAAGTTGCACGACTCGGTCGGGTTGCAGAGATCGCGGTCGGACGAACGCCCCCGCGATCAATCGAATCGTGCTGGGGCTCCGGTTTCGTGTGGCTGACGATCGGCGACCTGCAGGGCAAGCGTGTTTCGCAGTCGAAGGAGCAGATCACTCCAAGTGCGGCATCTTCGATGCAGATCGTGAAGGCCGGAACGCTGATGATGAGCTTCAAGCTCTCGATCGGTCGCCTGTGCTTCGCTGGCTGCGATCTGTTCACGAACGAAGCCATCTGCTCGTTCACGAGCCTCAGGGCCAACGCAGAGTTTCTGTACCACGCGCTTGCCCGAACGGATTTCTCGCTCTACGGCAAGCAAGCGGTGAAGGGCTACACGCTGAATCAGGAGTCTCTACGCCTTATCGAGGTGGCCCTGCCGCCGCCGGACGAACAAGCTGCCATCGCCGAAGTCCTCGCCGACATGGACGCCGACATCGACGCCACGGCTGCGAAGCTCGCCAAGGCCCGGGCCATCAAGCAGGGCATGATGCAGGAGCTGCTGAGCGGCAGGATCCGCCTGCTATGAAGGAGTCGCAGCAGCTCGAGTGGAAGGAGACCTGGCGCGACGAGTACCTGCGCTGGATCTGTGGCTTCGCCAACGCCGACGGCGGCGTGATCGTGATCGGCCGCGACGACGACGGCAAACCGGTCGGGGCGCGCGACGCCGAGGAGCTGCTCGTCGATCTGCCGAACAAGGTCCGCGATGTGCTCGGCATCATGGTCGACGTCCGCCTCGTCCACGACGCTGGCCACGATCTCGTCGAGATCCACGTCGAGCCCTACCCGAGCCCCATCAGCTCCAAGGGCGAGTACCAGTACCGCAGCGGCAGCACCAACCAGGAGCTCAAGGGCGCTGCACTCGAACGCTTCCTCTTGCGCAAGCGCGGCCGCCACTGGGACGACGTACCCGAACCGTCGTTTGCCGTCCGCAAGCTGAGTGGTGCCGCATTCCGCCTCTTCAAGCAGCGCGCCTCACGCAGCGGACGCATGGATCGCGCCGTGCTGCGCGACGGCCGCGAGACGATCCTCGAGGACCTCGAGTTGGTCGAACGCCACGGCCTGAAGCGGGCAGCGTGTCTCCTCTTCTCCGATCGCCCCGAACGCATCGTCAGTGGTGCCTGGATCAGGATCGGCTTCTTCGTCAGCAACCACGACCTGCGCTACCAGGACGAGGTGCACGGCCACCTCTTCGGTCAGGTCGAAGAGACGCTCGCCATCCTCAAGCTCAAGTACCTGAAGGCGGCGATCAGCTACCGCGGCATCCAACGGGAAGAGAAGCTGACCTTCCCCGAGGCGGCGATGCGCGAGGCGCTGCTCAACGCCGTCGTGCACAAGGACTACGCGAGCGGGATCCCGATCCAGGTCAGCGTCTACGACGACCAGCTCGTGATCTGGAACCCCGGCGAACTGCCGGAGCGCTGGACGGTGAAGCAGCTTCTCGGCAAGCACGCCTCGCGTCCGTTCAACCCGCTGCTCGCGAACGCCTTCTTCCGCGCCGGCTTCATCGAGGCCTGGGGGCGCGGCATCGAGAAGATCCAGCACGAGTGCCGCGAGCACGGCATCGAGCCCCCGGTCTACGACTCGGAACAGGCGGGGTTGATGGTCACGTTCCGGGCGGACCCCGCGCACGTGGCTGCGGTTGCGGGGCGGATGCCGGGCGACGGCGATGCCCGGACGGGTGTCCCGGAAGCTGGTCGTACTGGCCTGGAAGCGCCTCGTACTGGCCTGGAAACCGGCCTCGAGCGTGGTGCGACTACCCTAGAACTGGTCGTGATGGTTCTGCGAGCGAGCCCCGAGATCAGCGCCCCCGAGCTCGCCAAGCGACTCGGCCTGTCGCTCGGGGGCGTGAAGTACCACCTCAAGAACCTGCGCGATGCCGGCCGCATCCGCCACCGTGGAGCCAGGAAGCGCGGCGCCTGGGAGGTGCTCTGGTGAACCACGTCGGCCAGCCCGAGCGCGCGACCCAGCGGCGCCTCGTCGCCTTGTTCCGCGACGAGCTCCGGTACCGCCCGCTCGGCGATCGGAGTGAACGCGACAACAGCAACATCGAGGACGAGCTGCTGGTCCCGTGGCTCGCCCGGCGGGGCCACAGTGCCGAGCAGATCAACCGCTCAGTTCACAGGCTGCGTGCCGAGGCGAGCAACCACGGCCGATCGCTGTACGGGAACAACCAGGAGGTCTGGTCGCTCCTGCGCTATGGCGTGAGCCTGCCCGCCGAGCCGGGGGCCCGCGCCGAGACCGTGCCGCTCGTCGACTGGCAGCATCCCGAAGCGAACGACTTCGCGATCGCCGAGGAAGTCACGTTGCGAGGCGAGCGCGAGCGCCGCCCCGACCTCGTGCTCTACCTCAACGGCATCGCGGTCGCCGTCCTCGAACTCAAGAACAGCCGCGTCAGCATCGGGGACGGCATCCGCCAGTTGCTGTCGAACCAGCACAAGGAGTTCCACGCGTGGTTCTTCAGCACCGTGCAGTTCGTGTTCGCCGGCAGCGACTCCGAGGGGCTCAAGTACGGCACGATCGGCACGCCCGAGATACTGTTCCTGCGCTGGAAGGAGAACGAACAGGACGACGCACGGCACAAGCTCGACAAGTACCTGCTCGCGATGTGCCGGAAGGATCGGCTCCTCGAACTGATCCGCGACTTCGTGATCTTCGACGGCGGCATCAAGAAGCTGCCGCGGGTCCACCAGTACTTCGGCGTGAAGGCCGCGCAGGAACACGCTCGCCGGCGCCAGGGCGGCGTCATCTGGCACACCCAGGGCAGCGGCAAGAGCCTCGTGATGGTGCTGCTCGCGCGCTGGATCCTCGAGCACAACCCCAACGCGCGCGTCGCGGTGATCACCGACCGCGACGAACTCGACAAGCAGATCGCGCGCATCTTCCGCGACGCCGGCGAGACCATCGAGCGCACGAGCAGCGGCCGCGAGCTGATGCGGCTGCTCGCACAGGCGAAGCCTCGACTGCTGTGCTCGCTCGTGCACAAGTTCGGACGCCGCGGCGTCGACGACCTCGACGCCTTCCTCGCCGAACTCTCGGCCCGGCCGAGCCCGACGGTCGGCGAGATCTTCGTCTTCGTCGACGAGTGTCACCGCACCCAGAGCGGCAAGCTCCACAAGCTGATGAAGGCGATGATGCCGAACGCGGTGTTCATCGGCTTCACCGGCACGCCGCTGCTCACGACCGACAAGCAGACGAGCCTCGAGGTCTTCGGCGGCTACATCCACACCTACAAGTTCAAGGAGGCCGTCGCCGACAAGGTCGTGCTCGACCTTTGCTACGAGGCGCGCTCCATCGAACAGCGACTCGGGCCGGAGGAGCGCATCGACGCCTGGTTCGAGGCGAAGACGCGCGGGCTCAACGAGTGGCAGCGCCAGGAGCTGCGCAGCAAGTGGGGCACGATGCAGAACGTGCTCAGCAGCAGGGCGCGCATGGACCGAGTGGTCGCGGACATCCTTTTCGACTTCGGCGTCAAGCCGCGCCTCGCGAGCGAGCGCGGCAACGCGATCCTGGTCGCTTCGAGCATCTACGAGGCCTGCAAGTACTTCACGCTGTTCCAGAAGACGCCGCTGCGCGGCAAGTGCGCGGTGGTGACCTCGTACGACCCGCAGGTGAGGGACATCACCAAGGAGGAGGTCGGCGCGAACACGGAGACCGACAAGCAGTTCGTCTACAACACCTACACCGAACTGCTGACGGACGTGCAGCCGCAGCCGCGGAAGTCCAAGACCGAGGTCTACGAGGATGCGGTCAAGACCCGCTTCGTGAAGGAGCCGGCGGCGATGCGCCTGCTCGTGGTCGTCGACAAGCTGCTGACCGGCTTCGACGCGCCGCCGTGCACCTACCTCTACATCGACAAGTCGATGCAGGACCACGGCCTGTTCCAGGCGATCTGCCGCACCAACCGCCTCGACGGCGAGGACAAGGAGTTCGGCTTCATCGTCGACTACAAGGACCTGTTCCGGAAGGTCGAGAGCGCCATCGCGGTGTACTCCTCGGAGCTCGACCGTGCTCCGGGCGAGGAGGATCCGCAGGTGCTGCTGAAGGATCGGCTCGCCGCCGGCAGGACCCGCCTGGACGACTCGCTCGAGGTGCTGGAGCGGCTCTGCGAAGAGGTGGCGCCGCCGATGGGTGAGCTGTAGCACATCCGCTACTTCTGCGGCAACGTCGAGAACCCGGCCGATCTCGCGCAGACGGAGCCACGACGCGTCGCGCTCTACCAGGCGGTCGCTGGGCTGGTGCGCGCGTATGCGAACCTCGCCGACGAGCTGCCGGGCGCCGGCTACACCGCGGCGGAGACCGCGCGGCTCCAACAGCGACTCCAGCACTACGTGGACCTCCGTGAGATCGTGCGCCGCGCCAGCGGGGAGCTCCTCGACCTCAAGCCGTACGAGGCCGACATGCGGCACCTGCTCGACACCTACATCGAGGCCGCCGAGCCGCGGACGACTTCGCCGTTCGACGGCATGGGCCTCATGGAGCTACTTGAGCGACTCGGCATCGATCGGGCCATCGAGCGCTTGCCGGAGCGCCTGCGGAAGAACCAGCGTGCCGTGGCCGAGGCGATCGCGAACAACGTCCGGGCCCGAATCGAGCGCGAGCACCTGCACGACCCGGCGTACTTCGACCGCATGTCCCGGTTGCTGCAGGAGGTCATCGACGCCCTGCGAGCCGAGCAGATCGACTACGCCGCGTATCTGCGCCGCATCGCCGACCTGGCCCGGCAGGTGGTGGCAGGCCACGACCAGAGCGCGAGCGACGAGCTGCACACGCCGGGAGCGCGCGCGATCTTCAGCAACCTGCGCCGACCTCGCGATGCAACGCGGGTGGGCGAGACCACTGACGGTGATGCGGGGGACACGGCGCGTATGGCGCTCGCTCAACGCATCGACGCCGAGGTCCGTCGGGTGCGACCCGATGACTGGCGCGGCCATCGGGTCAAAGAAAACGTCATCAAGTGTGCCCTGCTGCCGCTTCTCGACGGCGACGAGCAGGAGGTCGAACGGATCTTCAGGGTCATCTGGCAGCAGGCCGAGTACTGATGGTGACGAGGCTCGATCTGGGCGAGACCGCGGTGGACATCGTGCGGCGCGAGGTCAAACGGGTGCAGTTGACCATCCACCCGCCCACGGGGCGCGTGCGCGTCACGGCGCCGGAGCATGTGGCGCTGGAGACGATCCGGCTCTTCGCGATCGCGAAACTGCCGTGGATCCGACAACAGCAACGCCGCCTGTGCGCGCAGTCCCGCGAAGCCCCGCGGGACTACGTCGACCGGGAGAGCCACCACGTGTGGGGCAAGCGCGTCCTCCTGAAGGTCGTGGAAGCCAAGGCTGCCCGCGTCGAGCTCGGTCCACGGACTCTCATCCTCTTCGTGCGAAGCGGCACGCCGCACGGCGATCGCGAGGTGTTGCTCGCCCGCTGGTATCGCCAGCAGGTCCGCGCCGCGGCGCAAGGTCTGGTCGAGCGCTGGGCGGGGGATCTGGGTATCGCGCTCCAGGGAATCCACGTCCGGCGCATGAAGACGAAGTGGGGTAGCTGCAACCCGAAACGGCGCACGATCCGTCTGAACACCGAGCTCGCGAAGAAGCCGCGGGACTGCCTCGAGTACGTCGTCGCCCACGAACTCGTCCACCTGCACGAGCCGACGCACGGCCCCCGTTTCGTCGCCCTGCTCGATCGGCTGCTTCCGCAGTGGCGGCAGACGCGGGATGCGCTGAACCGCTTGCCCCTCGCTCCCGACTGACGGGCTCTGGGTTCGGAGACCGGTGCTGATGCCCGGGGCCGCGTCTCGCCCGCGTCCCACCCGCGGATTTCTTCACGTCAGGCGGCGGATCCGCCACGCTTCGCCTCTCTTCCAGACGATGAGCGACGGTTCCAGGGCCCACGACCTGCTGACGGCGGCGCGCAACGGCGACCCGCAGGCCTGTGATCGCCTGTTCGCGCGCGCCGCGGACCGGCTTCTCCTCTTCGTGCGGCTGAGGCTCGGCCCCGCGCTGCGCGCGCGCGTCGACTCGATGGACGTCCTGCAGGAGACCTTCCTGCACGCGCATCGCGACGTCGCGCGCTTCGAGCCGGGCAGCGGCGATCCCGAGCGCGGTTTCGCGCAGTGGCTCTGCGGCGTCGCGGAGAACCGCATCAAGGATCTCGCGGCGCTGCACGGCGCGAAGCGGCGTGATCCCAAGCGCGAAGAACGCAAGGTCAGCGAGGTGCTCGCGACCTTGCAGCGCGAGGGTCATGGGCCTGCGACCAGCCTCGTGCGACGTGAGGAGCGGCATCACCTCGCCGAGGCGATCGAGGCGCTCGACGACGAGGACCGCGAGGTCTTCGTCTTGCGTCACTTCGAAGGACTGAGCCTCGACGCGATCGCGGCAAGGCTCCTGCGCAGCGCATCGGCCGTTCGCCGCGCGCTGGGACGTGCGACGCGCGACATCGGCAAGGCGATCGGCGCGAAGGAGACCTCGTGAACGAGGATCCGACGTCGTCCGACGACGATGCGCTCGGTCGTCTCAGCGAGGCACTCGCGAGGGCACTCGCGGACCGCGAACCCATCGAGCCGGAGCGCTGGGCCCGTGAGTACGGGGTCGCGGTCGAGGACGTGATCGCGTGCCAACGCGCGCTCGATGCGATCGAGATCGGTCTCGGCGAAGAGGAGCAGGACGGTCCGCCCGAGTTCCCGCGCCCCGAGTTGCCCGGCTACGCGATCGCCGCCGAGCTCGGCCGCGGCGGCATGGGGGTGGTCTACCGCGCGCGGCAGCTCGCGCTCGGTCGCGACGTCGCGGTGAAGGTCATGCGCCCCGGTGACCTGGTCTTCGGCGACGCGCTGCGGCGCTTCCGCAGCGAGGCGCGCAGCCTCGCGCGCCTGCGTCATCCGCACATCGTGTCGGTGCACGACGTCGGCGAGACGCGGGACGGTCTCGTCTGGTACGCGATGGATCTCGTCGTCGGGGACACGCTCGCCGTCGAGATCGCGCAACAGCGTCGGCTGCTGCCGGCGCGTGCGCTCGGTCTGATGCGGCAGGTCACGTCGGCGATCGCCCACGCGCACGCGCAGGGCGTGGTTCATCGCGACCTCAAGCCGCAGAACGTGTTGATCGACGCGCACGGCGACGCATTCGTCGTCGACTTCGGTCTCGCGCGGGATGCCGCCGCCGTGGGTCCGCAGACGCTGAGCGGTCAGTTGCTCGGCACACCTCAGTACATGAGTCCGGAACAGGCGCGCGGCGACACGGCGCGCATCGGCGAGGCGAGCGACGTCTGGGCGCTCGGCGCGGTCCTCTACGAGTGCCTGACGGGCCGCAGCCCGTTCGCGGGCAAGCCGCTGCACGAGACGATCCGCGCGATCCTCGCGGACGACCCGCCGCCGCCGAGCCGACTCGATCGACGCGTGCCCCAGGCGCTCGAGGCGGTCTGTCTCAAGGCCCTGAGCAAGCGGCCCGAGGACCGCTACGCGACGGCGCTCGCGTTCGGCGAGGAGCTCGAGCGCTTCGCGCAGGGCCAGGATGTGCTGGCGCGCGTGCCGAGCCGCGCAGGACGGGTGCTGCGACGGGCGTGGCGGCATCGCAGGCTGCTGGGCGCCGCGGCACTCGGTCTGCTCGTCGCGCTGCTCGCGCTGTCGGCCTTCGTGCTGCCGCACATCCGTCGCGAGGCGGCGATCGCCGCCGCCGAGGAAGCGCGTGGCAGCGGCTTCCCCGGCGCCGCCGTCGAGACCTATCGCCGCGTGCTCGCGGAGCTCGCCGCGGACGACGCGCGCCGACCCGAACTCGAGTTCGGCCTCGTGCGCGCGTTGATCGATCGCGCCGGCGAGCTCGTCCTGGACGGACGCGACGCCGAGGCGCAGCCGCTGGCCACCGAGGCGTGCGCGCTCGCCGAACCGCAGGCACGGAGTGCGCACCCGACCGACCCGAGGTCTTGGACCTGGCAGATGGCACGCCTCGCTGCGGTCGGCGGACCTCAGCCGAATCCCGCCGAGACCGAGAACCTCGTGCGTCTCGAGCGACTGATCGACGAACTGCGCAACGGCTCGGCGATCGAGCGTGCGGTCGCCGTGCGGATGGCGAGTTTCGTCCCGAACGCTCCGGAACTCGGCGCCCTCGAGGACTCGCTGCGCAGGCCGATCGTGCAGCATCTCCTGCGCGACGAGGCCCTGCGCATGTTCGAGGACCAGACCTTGCCGGTCGACGGCTTCCTCGATGGCTACCGCGAAGGGCGCACGCGGATCGCCTGGTCGGGGCACGGCGTCGAGGCGGCTCTCGCGGAGCTCGTCTCGGATCGCGAGGCGGATTGGGTGCTCGACGCGCTGGTCCTGCGCACGCTCTGCGTCCTGCACGACCTGCCGAGCCTTCGGAAGATCGAGACCCGCTTCGATGAGCAGCGTGCCTCACCGGCGACGGTCGTCGCCGCGGCACGCCGTCTCGCGACGGAGTCCGCGCGTTGGCGGGGGCTGACACCGAAGGACGCGCTGCGTGCCAAGCTCGATCTGCTCGCCGAAGGTCTGAGCCGCGACGTCTTCGCGCTCGGTTCCCAGACGCTGCGCGTCGAGGCGACGATGCGGCGCTGGACAGGGCGAGCCGCGGGCTTCGGCGATCCCGCGGAGCTGGCGGCCTGGTGGACTTCGGTGCGCGCGCAGGATCCGGAGTTCTGGATCCGCGCCGCGCTCGGCATCGACGCGGCGACCGTGCTCGATCGCGAGGACCTGCTGCAGCGCACCTGCACCGACCCCGACGAGAGCCGCGCGATGCTCTGGCGCCATCTGCTGCGCTTCCGCGTGCCGCCCGAGCGCGTGGTTCCCGAGGGTGCGCCGCCGCGCGGCGAGGGCACCGTGGAGTGGCGTCGCGCCTGGTCGCGCGCGCTCGGCATCGACGACGCGCGTCGCCTGACCGTGCAGCTCGCCCTGCTCGCGTTCGAGGATGGCTCGCCCGTGCCGCGGCTGCTCGGCACGGCGTCGACGAGCGCGGCGATCGACGAGCGCTTCGAGCTGCGCGTCGAGGACGCACCGCTGACACCCAGTCGTCTCTGGGCCGGACTGCGGCGCCCGCTCTCGAGCGAGCGGCGCGCGACCTCATCCGAGGGCGGCAGGCCACGCGAACTGCGCGCACGCCTGTTCACGGCGATGGCCTGGGCCGCAGGCGCGATCCGCGAGGACGAACTCGGTCCCTACCTGCCGCTGGACAGCGGGGGCGAATTGCTCACCGCGACGCGCAGCGGTCTGCCGGGGCTGGTCGCATGGCAGTCCGCGGGTGCCGGCGGCCTGCGGCTGCGGCTCGGTGAGGCCGGCGGCGCGCAGGTCGAGCGCTGCGTCTGGGACGAGGGCCGCCGCACGACGGACTTCATCGTGCTGATGCGGCTCGGTGACGAGAGCGACGTCGCGAGGGGTGAGCTCGCGGACTGGCAGGCCCGCTTCGCCGCGCCGTTCGAGCGCGCCGGCCGCGAGGGCTTCGGCAAGTCCGGCACGGTCAACTGGATCGATGCCGCCGTGTGGCCGACGCCCGCGGCGATCCAGGCTCTGCACGAGCTGACGAAGCAGCTCCCGTCGTTCGCGGAGCAGCTCCGCCCCGCGCTGCTGCTCGCCGGCGATGCGCCGCTCGCCGGCGAACGCATCACGCCCGTCGCCGAGGATCGCGGCGTGCAGGCCGTGCGCCTCCTGCTCGGCAGTCCGAACGAGCAGGTGCGTGCGCTCGCGCGCGACGCGCTCGAGGCCGATCGCGGCATGGCGCTCGCGCCGGGACCGGCATCGACGTTGCTGTCGGGCCTCGACCTGGGCAGTGCAGGCTTCTCTCCCGGACTCGCGTCGGCGATCCGCCAGAAGGCTGCCGAGCGCGACGGCGCGAGCGCAGCGTGGTGGTCCGCGGTGCTCTTGGTCGTGCTGACGCTCGTGGGCTTCACCGCACGCGGTCTCGCGACGGGATCCCGACGGACCGCGGGCAACGTGCTCGCGGTGCTGGCGTGCACCGTGCTCGTCTTCGTGCAGGTGCAGATCGACGGCGTCGAGCTGACGCCGCCGTTCGCCTCGCTGGCGGCGCTCGCGTGCGCCCTCGCGCTCCTGCCCTTCGGTCGGCGCAGCGTCGTGCGCACCGTGACCGTGATCTACGCGGGGCTCTTCGCAGGCGTGATGTTCGCGACCGAGATCGGCGTCACGGCAGCGCGTGTGCCGATCGATCTCGACCCCGAGCTCTGGCTGGCCGGACTCGTCGTGCTGACGCTCGATCGATTCTTCCGATCCGCGCGGCGCGCGGGCTGAACCGCCGTGCGTCGCCGAAGGCCCTGGGTGAGTGCTCGACGGCTTCGTCGCGCACTCAGAACAGCGTCACGCGGACCGCTTCCGAGGCGCTCAGACCAAGACTCGCTGCGCCGTCGAACGAGATCCACTGCAGGAACAGCTGGCCGCCCGCGAGACCGACGTCCGACGGGATCCCGAGCGACAACGAGCTCCACCCGGCGCCCGGTCCGTCCGCAGCCATCGTCGAGACGCCCACCACGACCAGCGCCTGAGCACCGAGGAACAGCGTCATCCCCGCGACCGGCAGTCCGCCCGCGGGAGCCGGCTGGAAGTCGAGCAGCAGCACGGCGGGTGCCCCGCCCAAGCCACGCTCCACGCCGATCGTCCAGCGTGGGTTGCCGAGCTTCGCGGGTTCGATCGAGACGAGGTCTTGGACGAAGCCGCCGCTCCCGACACTGCCGAATCCGTACTCCGCGGGGACGAGATCGGTTTCGATGAACAGGCGCGGCCGGTCGAAGGGCGGCAGTTCGTCGCGGACGCGTTCGTCCGTCAGCGCGTGGAGGAAGGCGACGAGATCGGCTTTCTCCTGGGCGCTCAGCCCCAGCGCGTTGATCTGCGTCGGAGGGAAGTCGCCACCGCGGTCGTAGAACTCCACGACCTCCTCGAGACTCGCGAGCGCGCCGTTGTGCATGAAGTGGCGCTGCAGGCCGACATTGCGAAGCGTCGGCGTCTTGAACTTGCCGCGATCACCGTTGCTGCCGGTGACGGCGAATCGTCCGAGGTCCTCGGTCTCCGGGCGCAGTCCCAGACGGTGGAAGTTGTGGTCCGTGAAGGCCGGGGCGGAGTGGCAGGAGTTGCAGTTCCCCCGGCCGAAGAACACGTTGCGGCCGCGGAGCTCCTGCGCGGACAGCCATTGGGGATTGCGCCCGTCGTCCCAGCGGTCGAATCGGGAGTCCGCCGAGACCAGCGTGCGCTCATACGTCGCGATCGCCATGGCGACCCGCGCCGCGGAGACCCCGCTGCTGCCGAACGCGAGCTGGAAGAGCTGCGCGTAGGTCCGGCCCGCGACGAAGCCCGCCAGGTCCGTGGGCAACTCGTGCGCGAGCGCGAGCGGAGTCAGATTCCCCAGGCGGGACTCGAGCTGGCTCCAGTCGATGCCCACATGCCCCATCTCGATCTCGCTCACCGGTGGGCCTGCCGCTTGGCTCTCGAGCGCCGCACGGGTGTTGAGGAGCGGCGCGCGCGTGATGGGGTCGAGGAACTGCGCGCTGGCGCGGCCGTCCCAGAACAGCGTCGGCGCGAACGCGGCGTTGATCATCGACGGCGCCTTGCGGCCCGTGACCTGCGGCGCGAGACCCCAGGCGGTGCTGCGATACGTGCCCGTCGAGAGGTTGCCGGGCACGCCGGGGGAGCCGATGCGGTCGTCCGAGGTGCCGAAGCGGGCGTCTGGCCCGGGGTTGACCGTCCCTCCCTGGCCCGCGACGGGGAACCTCACCCGAGGATCGGTCCCGCCGCTGCCCGGCATGTGACAGGTCGCGCAGGCGACCGTCCGCGTCGAGGAGAGCTGTTCATCCCAGAACAGCGCCTTGCCGAGCAGCGCCTTCGTGGCGGTGATCGGATTGCCCTGCGGCGCCTGCACCGTGGGGAAGCCCTGGGCGACGACAGCGGCGGTCGGAGCAACGCCCAGGCAGAGGAGGACGGACGAGGCGATGAGCTTGCGCATGGGAATGGCCCCTCGGCCACGCGAGGGAACGCTCGTCCAGCGGGACGGATTTCTTGGGCGCCGTGCAGCCCGGAGCGAGCCCCGCACGCGCGGAGCAGGGTGCGCGATTCCGTTCGTCTCGCGTGGACGGCGGCCGCGATCCCTGCACGGTTCCACCCCGCCCTGCGTCATGGCGATTGCTCCAGGGCGTGCTGGGGCCGCGCTCGATTCCCACGCCTCAGGCCGGAGCAGGGAGCGCCGGGCTGCCGCTCCGCGCCACGCGATCCATCGCGGCCACCAGTTGCGCCGCGATGCCGGGCTCGTGCGACGAGTGACCGGCATCGTCGACGATCACGTAGCTGGCCTCGGGCCAGGCGCGGTGCAGGTCGTCGGCTCCCACGAGCGGACACACGAGGTCGTAGCGGCCGTGGACGAGGAAGGCCGGGATCGCGCGCACGCGATGGACGTCGCGCAGCAGGCGCTCGTCGGGTTCGAAGCGTTGGTTGCGCAGGTAATGGGCCTCGAGGCGTGCCAGCGCCCAGCTCGTCGTGTCGTTGGTCAGCAGCTCGAGGAACTCGGGGTTGGGCAGCAAGGTGCAGGCGGAGCCCTCGTAGCTCGCCCAGGCCTTCGCCGCGGAGCGTGCCTTCGTCTCGTCGTCACCCGTCAGGAGTTCCCAATAGCCTGCGAGCAGGTCGCTCCGTTTCGCCGCCGGCAGGTGTTCGGCGAACGCGCGCCAGAGCTCGGGTGCCAGATGGCGCAGCCCGTAGAGCCACCAGTCGATCTCGAGCTGACGCAGCAGCCAGATGCCGCGCAGGCACAGCGACATCACGCGCTGCGGATGGCACTCGGCGTAATAGAGACCGAGCGTGCTGCCCCAGGAGCCGCCGAAGACGTGCCAGCGCGCGATGCCGAGGTGTTCGCGGATGAGCTCGAAGTCCGCGACCAGCGCATCGATGCCGTTGTCGGCGAGTTCGCCGAGGGGCCGGCTGCGGCCCGCACCGCGCTGATCGACGAGCACGACGCGGAAGACCGCGGGGTCGAAGAAGCGTCGATCCGTCGCGGAGCAGCCTGCGCCCGGGCCGCCGTGAACGAAGAGCACCGGCACGCCTTGCGGATTGCCGCACTGCTCGAGGTGGATCGTGTGCAGCGAGGACACGGCGAGCCGCTCGCTCGCGAACGGCTCGATGGGGGGATAGAGGCAGGGTGGGGTCATGATGGGTCGCGATGCGCGGCTTCCGGCACGCACGATTCGTGGACGTCGGTGCGGGATCGTCGCAGGAGTTCACGCGCGATTCTGGCTAGCATCGCGTCCCCGATGCAGCGCCTGCGCAGCCGAACGGCCCTCTGCTTCCTCAGCCTCCTCGTCGCCGCTTCGACGCTCGCCCGCGCCCAGGAGCAGGCACGCCGCCTCAGCCCCGAGCTGCTCTGGCAGCTCGCGCGGGTGAACGACCCGCAGGTCTCACCCGACGGCGAACGCCTGCTGTACGAGCTGCGGGAGTACTCGCTCGCGGCCAACCGCGGCACGAGCCAGGTGATGCTGCTGGAGCTCGGCAGCGGGAGCGCGCGGGCCCTGACCGCGAGCGGGAGCAATCGCAACGCGCGCTGGTCGCCCGACGGGAAGAGCGTCGCGTTCCTCTCGACGCGCAGCGGCGCGCCGCAGGTCTTCGTGATCGCGGTCGACGGCGGCGAGGCGCGGCAGCTCACGCAGGTGGAGGGCGGCGTCGACAACCTGCTCTGGTCGCCGGATGGCGCGCGGCTCGCGTTCACGGCGCGCGTGAAGCTGGATCCGGACGTGCACGACCTGCACCCCGACCTGCCGCTCGCCGATGCGAAGGTCTACGACGACCTGATGGTGCGGCACTGGGACTCGTGGAACGACGGGACCTACAACCACCTCTTCGTCGTGGACCGCAAGGGGGGCGAGCCGCGCGATCTGATGGCGGGACTGCGCGCGCACACGCCGCTGCCGCCCTTCGGCGGACTCGAGCAGATCACCTGGACGCCGGACTCGCAGGCGCTCGTCTACGCGGCGCGGCGCGTGCCCGACGACGCGCGGCTGCTCGCGGCGAAGACGACGAACAGCGGGCTCTGGCTCGCGCCGCTCGACGGCGGCGAGCCCGTCGACCTCGTGCCGGACTTCGCGGGCTACGACACGAACCCCGCCTTCTCACCCGACGGCAAGCACTTCGCCTGGCTGAGCATGGCGCGCGACGGCTACGAGTCCGACGTGAACCGGCTCATGGTCGCGGACTTCGATCCGAAGGCGCGCCGGCTCGGTGGAGCGCGCCGCGCGGATCAGTGGGACGGCACCGTCACCGAGTTCAGTTGGGCGGCCGACGGCCGATCCCTGCTCTTCGCCGCCGACTGGCGCGGCACGACGCCGCTGTTCCGCGTCGGGCGCGGCGGGGGTGAGCCGCAGCGCGTCACGAGCGGACGCTGGCAGTTCACCTCGCCCGTCTGCGGGCCCGGCGGCGACTTCGCCTACGCCCTGCGGCAGCAGACCGAACGGCCCGCCGAGCTCGTGCGCATCGCCCTCGGCGGCGAGCCGGGCGAGGGGCAGGCGCTGACGGACCACAACGGCGAGGTCTTCGCGACGCTCGCGCTGCCGAAGGTCGAGGAGCGTTGGTTTCAGGCGAGCGACGGCGAGCGCATCCACGCCTGGGTCGTGCTGCCGCCCGACTTCGACCCGAAGCGGCGCTGGCCGATGTTGCTCTTCTGCCAGGGTGGCCCGCAGTCGCAGGTCGGGCAGGGTTTCAGCACGCGCTGGAACTTCCACCTGATGGCGAGCCAGGGCTACGTGGTGCTCGCGGTCAACCGCCGCGGCCTGCCGGGCTTCGGCAGCCGCTGGAACGAGCAGATCAGCCGCGACTGGGGCGGGCAGTGCATGCAGGACCTGCTCAGCGCGACCGACGCGATGCAGCAGGAGCCCTACATCGACCGCGCGCGCACCGCGGCCGTCGGCGCGAGCTTCGGCGGCTACACGGTCTACTGGCTCATGGGGCACGACCCACAGAAGCGCTTCGCCGCGATGATCGCGCACTGCGGCGTCTTCAACCTCGAGTCGATGTACCTCTCGACCGAGGAGCTCTTCTTCGTCGACTGGGACCTGGGCGGCCCCTTCTGGCGCGACGACGCGATCCGCGCCGACTACGAGCGCTTCTCGCCGCATCGCTTCGTCGGCGAGTGGCGCACGCCGCTGCTCGTGATCCACGGGCAGCAGGACTTCCGCGTGCCGCTGGAGCAGGGCCTGCAGGCCTTCACCGCGGCGCGGCTGCAGGGTTGTCCCTCGCGCTTCGTCTACTTCCCGGGCGAGAGCCATTGGGTTCTCGGCCCCCAGAACGGCGTGCTCTGGCAACGCCTCTTCTTCGACTGGCTCGATCGCTGGTGCAAGACTCGATGATCCGCTGCCCCTCCGCATGGTCGCGCGCGTTTCTCGCCGCGACGCTCGTGCTCACGCCGCTCGCCGCGCAACGCGGCGCCACGCACCCCGACTTCCTCTCCGCGGTGCGTTGCGGGGATTGCCACTCCGCGGTCGAGAGCGCGAACGCGCTCTGGAACGCGACGGGTGACGACGTCTCGCCCTACACGCTCTGGCGCGGGACGATGATGGCCAACGCGTTCCGCGATCCGTACTGGCGGGCGCAGGTCAGCAAGGAGGTCGCGGCCAACCCGGAGAAGCGCGCGGAGATCGAGGGCCTCTGCATCACCTGCCACTCGCCGATCGCGCACCACCGCGCGCGTCACGCAGGTGGGCACGCCGATTCGATCGAGGCGCTCCTGAAGGACGAGCTCGCGCAGGAAGGAGTGTCCTGCACGGTCTGTCACCAGGCGCGTCCCGACGGCTTCGGCACGCCGGCGACCTTCGGCGGCAAGCTCGACGTGCGGCCCGATGGCGTGATCTGGGGCCCCTTCGAGGAGCCCGCGATCGGGCCGATGCTCGCGCAGACGGGCTACACGCCGCGGCACGGCCCGCACCTGCGCGATGCCGGGCTCTGCGCGTCGTGCCACACGCTGCACACGAGCCACGTGCCCGGCGGCGCGCCGTTCCCGGAGCAGTCGCCCTTCCTCGAGTGGCAGAACAGCCGCTACGCCGTCGCCGGCGGTGAACACGCGCGCACGTGCCAGCAATGCCACATGCCCGAGCAGGGCACGATGAAGATCGCGCGCAATCCCGGCGGCTTCGACTTCAACATCGAGGACCGCAGCGGCGTGCGCGGCCACGCCTTCGTCGGCGGCAACGCCTTCATGCTCGACCTGATGCGGAAGAACCACAAGGAGCTCGGCATGAAGGCGCCGGGCGAACTGCTCAAGCGCGTGGCCCGCGCGACGCGCCAGCAGCTCGCGACGCGCACGGCGACGATCGCGGTGCAGGACGCCGAGGTGAAGGACGGGCGTCTCGAGTTCGCGGTCAAGGTGACCAACGAGACGGGTCACAAGCTGCCGACGGGCTACCCCGCGCGCCGCGCCTGGCTGCGCGTGCTCGTGCGGCGCGGGAACCAGGTGCTCTTCCAGTCCGGCGCGTTCGGCGACGACGGCAGGCTCGCCGGCGCGGCGAAGGAGCACGGCCTGCCTCACTTCGACGTCATCGAGTCGCCCGAGCAGGTGCAGGTCTACGAGCTCGTCGCGCACGACGTGGCGGCGGCGCCGACGACGCAGCTCACGCGGATGGCGACGCGCGGCAAGGACAACCGGCTCCTGCCGCACGGCTGGCTCGACGACGGGCCGAACGTGGGCGACACCGCACCGACGGGGCTCGGCGACGACGCGGACTTCGAGGCCGGTGCCGACCTCGTCCACTACCGCGTGAAGCTCGAGGGCGCGTCGGGAGCGCCGCTGACGATCGTCGCCTGGTTCCTCTACCAGCCGGTGCCGCCGGTCTGGGTGGATGCGCTGCGCGACGTCGACACGGAGGAGTGCAAGCGCTTCGTGCGCATGTACGACGCCGCCGACAAGACGCCCGAGACGCTCGCGCTGACCGTCAAGATCCTCGAGTGAGGCGCGGCCGCGGCCTCAGCACGCGGGCCCGTCCCCGCCGTCCTGGGCATCGGCCAGCGTCTCGCTGACGATGACCTGGTGCCCGGCGGGATCCTCGACGCAGAACTCGCGGGCGCCGTACGAGTACAGCTCGGGGCCCCAGCGGATCGGCCCGCACGCGCGGCACGAGGGGAAGAGGGCCTGCGCGTCGTCGGTCCGCAGCACGAAGCTGCCGCAGAGCGGCGGGTGGCCCGGATGCGGGGTGTAGAACTCGAGCACGATCTCGTCGCGCTGCAAGGCGAGGAACTGCGGCGCATCGGCGTCCGGCCAGAGCGCGACGACCGCGAAGTCGAGCGCGTCGACGTAGAAGCGGATCTGCCGCCGTAGATCGGCCGCGGGCAGACGCACGTGGATCGAGAGCAGGCGGGTCATGCGGGTTCGCGCGCCGGGCGCGGTCCGGGCCCGGGCAGCAGCAGGCAGGCGAAGGCCAGGAGGAAGGGCAGCACGCGCTCGACCGAGCTGCCGCGCGTGGCCGGGATCGCATACGCGATCACAGCACTCGCGAAGCCGACGAGCATCGCCACGAGCGAGCGACGGGGCCCGACGCGTCCACGCCAGAGCGTGACGAGGAGCAGCGGTCCGAAGGCGGCGCCGAGCGCCGTCCACGCGAAGAGCACGCTGCGGAAGAGGGACTCCTCGACGAAGAGCGCGAGGAGCACGGCGATGATCGCGACCGCGACGACGACCGCGCGCGAACTGCCGAGGCGCTCCTGGCGCTCGTCGCGCCGCAGGTCGTGGGCGAAGCTGGCACCGACGACGAGGAGCTGGCTGTCGGCCGTCGACATGATCGCGGAGAGCACCGCCGCGAGCACGAGTCCCGCGACGAGCGGCGTACCGAGCTGGTCGGCGAGGGCGAAGAAGACCGTCTCGCGGTCGGCGAGCACGCCGCCCTCGACCGCGGAGTGGAGCACGCGCCCGCAGAGGCCGAGCAGGATCATCCCGGCGTAGACGCAGCATGCCCACGCGATCGCGATCCTGCGCGCACGCCGCAGCTCGGCCTCGCCGCGGATCGCCATGAAGAAGTTCACGACGTGGGGCTGTCCCGGATAGCCGAGCCCGATGCCCAGCAACGTGAGCACCGCGAGCGCGGCGCTCGCACCGCGTGCGCCGCCGAAGGGATCGTCGAAGCCCGGCGCCTCGACGGCGGCGATGCCCGTGGCGAGGGCGCCGGGCCCACCGACCTCGACGAGCGCCATCAGCGGCAACGCGAGCGCGGCGAGCGCCATCAGCGAGCCCTGCACGGTGTCGGTGAGGCTGACGGCCCAGAGTCCGCCGGCGACGGTGTAGAGCAGCACGACGAGCGCGCCGATCACCACCGCGTGGTCCTCGTTCAGGCCCTCGAACGACGCCGCGAAGCTCTTGCCGGCGCCGCGGAACTGCGCGGCGACGTAGCAGGTCAACGAGAAGGCGACGATCGCGACCGCGACGAGCCGCGGGGTGGTGAAACCAGCCCCGCGCTGGCGGCCGAGCAGGAGCTGGATCGCGGTGAGCGAGCCGTCGTCGCGCGAGAGGCGACGGATGCGCGGCGCGACGAGGAACCAGTTGAGGCAGAAGCCGCCGACGCAGGCCGGAAAGAGCCAGAGCGCGAGCAGGCCCTGCGCGTAGGCGAAGCCCGAGACGCCGAGCAGGGTCCACACCGACGACGAACTCGCCGAGGCGGAGATCGCCGCGAGGAAGGGGCCGAGCGCGCGACCGCCCAGCAGGAACTCGGACTGCGAGTGCGTGCGGCGCTGCGCGACGATGCCCAGCACGAGCAGGGCGATCGCATAGGCGGACAGCGTGAGCAGGAGGGCGCTGTGCTTGTCCATGCGAGGCCGTGCGACGGGTCAGCGCGGTGCGCCGCGTTCAGTCCCGGCGCTTGAGGATGTCGCCGATGCCACCCGGCAGGCGCTTCTTGATCTCCTCCTCCGCCCGCTTCTTGGCTTCCTCCTCGGCCTTCTTGCGTTCGGCCTCGAGCCGCGCCTTCGCCTCGGCTTCGGCCTTCTGCTTCGCCTCCTCGAGCAGTTGCTCGGGCGTCTTCGTGCCCTCGATCACGCCGCTGAGCGCGGCGCCCGCGCCGGGCACGCCCAGCAATGCATCGGCGCGCGCGCGGACCTCGTTCGCGAGCTCGGCACGACCGGCGGCGACGAGGGCCTTCTGGAGCTGTTCGCCGTCGATGCTGACCTTCGGGCTGCGCAGGGGGCCGCGGAGTCCGAGCGGCACCTCGAGCGCTTCGAGCGTCGCGGACTTGCCGCCGACGGCGAGCGTCGTGTTGCGGAGCGTCGCGACGAGCGGGAGATCGATCCAGGGTCCGCCCTCGCGGCCGAGTTCGAAGGCGCCGGCGAGGCGCAGGTCGAGGGTGCCGCCGCTCACCGGGCTGTCCTTCAGCAGCGAGCCGAGGGCCTCGGTCGGCAGGCCCGCGCAGCGCAGGTCGATCCCCGCGCGTCCGGGGGACTTCGGGTCGTAGCGGAGCTCGATGCCGAACTTCCCGCTGCGCGAGGTCAGGCTCAGCGTCGCGGGCGCCTCGGCGAGCGCGGGGTTCGAGGAGAGGTTCGTGCCCTTGATGTCCACGAGCTCGCCGGCGAGACCGGCGATCGAGACCCCGTCGAAGGCGAGCTCGCCGATCGTCACGCGGGGATGCGCGGCGACGAGATGCGTCGCGATGACGTGCACGAGGCCGAGCTTGTCCTTCTCGAGCCCGATGCGTTCCTCGCGCTGCGCATCGGTCTCGCCGGCCGGACCGCCACTGCCCTCACCGGTGAACTTCTGCAGCCACTCGGCGGCCTTCGCGAGGCGTTCCTTCCAGACGAGCGCCTCCTGCACGTACTCCTCGATGCCCTTGCCCGGGCCTTCGACGGGCGGCGGCGGCGGGTCCTTCGGCGTGACGCGCTCGCCCGGCTTCTCGCGGGGTTCGCCGCTCTTGGGTTCACCCGAGACGAGCTTCTCGATCACGAAGCGCCCGGCGAGCAGCTTGCTCGTCGCGACGTCGAACTCGAGCGAGCGCGCGCGGAAGACGTCGTGCACGAGGCTCTCGGCGTCGGCCATCGCGAGGCGATCGAAAGCGACGCGGCCCCCGGCGAGGTCGAGCTCGGCGCCCGCGAGGTCCACCGTCGCGCCGTTCCAGTAGGTGAGTCCCGTCTGTGCCTGCTGGTGGAGCCAGGCGCTGCCGAACTGCCGCTGCGTGAACCAGAGCGCCGCGCCGAGGACGAGCACGACGAGGACGCCGAGGATCCGCACGCCCTTGCCGCGCTTGTCGTTCTCGGCGACCTCACGCCAGGTGAGCTTGCCCTTGCCCTTGCCGAGGAAGATCCAGGTGAGGACCTTCGTCGACTTGCGGCTCGTGAACTTCTGGAAGCGCTCCGAGCCCTCCTCGAGGCTCGCGAACTTGAGGCGCAGCGCGTGCAAAGCCTTCCAGAGGAGCAGGCCGGTCAGCAGTCCGACGGCGAAGCCGACCACGAGGCCGCCGCTCGTCGCGTAGCGCTCGAGGCCGAAGTACGCCGTGACGGGGGCGTTGACGAGCGTCCGGAACAGCCCCTCCAGGGGGCCCTCGAGCAGCCAGCGACCGACGCCGAAGGAGAGCGGCAGCAGGACCAGCGAGAGCAGCTTCGCGCCCAGCGTGACGAGGCCGAAGATCGCGAGGTTCGCGTCGACGACGAGCACGAGACCGAAGAGCGCGAGGATCAGCCCCGGAGCCTGGAGGAAGCCGCCGCCGAGATCGCCGGGGAGGAAGAAGCCGGGGACGAAGCCGAGCATGCCGCCGAGCACGCAGGCGGTGAGGATCTGCGGCAGCGTCGCCTTGCCGCGGAGGATGGAACCGATCTTGCGGGTCAGGAACACGGGGGTCTCCGGAGAGTCGTGCGCGCCCGGGCGGGCGGCGCGCCGTGACATCGTGCAGGGTCGCGGCTCGCAGCGCACGCGTGCGTTGCGCGCTCGGCTTGGTTCCAGGGCGGACCGTCGCTAAGGTTGCCCCATGGAACATCGGTTCGGCGAGGGCCTGACCTACGACGACGTGCTCCTGGTGCCGCAGTACTCGGAAGTGCTGCCCAAGGACGCGTCCACGCGCACCGAGTTCTGCCGCGGCGTCGAGCTCCAGATCCCGATCGCCTCGGCAGCGATGGACACCGTCACCGAGTCGCGGATGGCGGTCGCGCTCGCCCAGGAAGGCGGCATCGGCATCATCCACAAGAACCTCAGCGCCGAGCGGCAGGTCAGCGAGGTCGACAAGGTCAAGCGCACGGCGAACGGGGTCATCCTCGATCCGGTCACGCTGCGGCCCGACGCGACGGTCGGCGACGCGAAGGACCTGATGAAGAAGCACTCCTGCTCGGGGATGCCGATCGTCGACGCGCAGCACAAGGTCCTGGGCATCCTCACGAACCGCGACCTGCGCTTCGTCGAGAGCCGCAGCACGCCGGTGCGCGACGTGATGACGAAGTCGAACCTCGTCACCGCCGGGCCGGAGACCACGCTGCAGACGGCGCGTGCGATCCTCCAGCGCAACAAGGTCGAGAAGCTGATCCTCGTCCATCAGGACGGACGTCTCGCCGGCCTCATCACGATCAAGGACATCAACCTGCTCGAGGAATTCCCGCACGCGGCCCGCGACCGCCGCGGGCGCCTCAAGGTCGGGGCGGCGGTGGGGGTGCTCGACCTCGAGCGCGTCGGTCGACTCGTCGAGGCCGGTTGCGACGTGGTCGTCGTCGACACGGCGCACGGCCACACGCGCAACGTGATCGAGACCGTGAAGGCGATCAAGGCGCGCTACACCGTGCCCGTCGTCGCCGGCAACGTCGCGACGGCGGAGGCGACCAGCGCCCTGATCGAGGCCGGCGCCGACGGCGTGAAGGTCGGCATCGGCCCCGGATCGATCTGCACGACGCGGGTCGTGACGGGCATCGGCGTGCCGCAGTTCACCGCGGTCTGCGACGCGGTGCGCGCCGCCGCGGCAGGCAAGGTCCCCGTGATCGCCGACGGCGGGATCCGCACGTCGGGTGACATCGCGAAGGCCCTCGCCGGCGGCGCCGCGTGCGTGATGCTCGGCAGCCTGCTCGCCGGCCTCGACGAGAGCCCGAGCGAGACCATCCTCTTCCGCGGCCGCAGCTTCAAGGCGGTGCGTGGCATGGGTTCGCTCGGTGCGATGGAGGCGGGCAGCGCGGATCGCTATGCGCAGGGCGAGATCAAGGAACGCATGAAGTTCGTGCCCGAAGGTGTCGAGGGCATGGTGCCCTACAAGGGCCGCCTCAAGGACTTCGTCTATCAGCTCGTCGGCGGCGTGCGCTCGAGCATGGGCTACGTCGGCGCGGCGGACCTCGCACAGTTCCGCGCGCGCGCGCGCTTCGTGCGCGTCACCGCGGCCGGGGTCCGCGAGTCGCACCCGCACGACATCCGGATCACCAAGGAAGCACCGAACTACAGCGGAGACGTGGATTGAGCGCGAACCCGTTGCCGGCATCGGCCGGCGAGCCACAGCACGGTGGCGGCGTCCTGATCGTCGACTTCGGGACGCAGTACTGTCAGTTGATCGCGCGCCGCGTGCGCGAGATGGGCGTCTATTCGCGGATCACGGTGCCCGATCGCGTCGGCACCATGATCGAGGCGATGCAGCCGGCCGCGATCATCCTCTCGGGGGGGCCGCGTTCGGTGTACGAGCACGACGCTCCGATCCTCGATCCGGCCTTCCTCGCGCGCGGGATCCCCGTGCTCGGCATCTGCTACGGCCTGCAGTGGCTGACCCAGACGCTCGGTGGCGCGGTGGAGCCGGCGCGCGACGGCCGGGAGTACGGCCGCACCGAGATGGCGGTGAAGGACGCGGCGCTGCTCCTCGACGGCGTCGACCCGCAGACGGTCGTGTGGATGTCGCATGGCGACCATGTGGCGCGCCTGCCCGCGGGGTTCCGCGTGCTGGCCAGCAGCGAGCCCTGCCCGATCGCCGCGGCCGCCGATCCCGCGCGGCGCATCTACGGCCTGCAGGTCCATCCCGAGGTCACGCACAGCGCGCAGGGCGAACGGATCCTTCGCAACTTCGTGCTGCGGATCGCGCAGTGTCGCAACGACTGGCACCCCGGGAACATCGTCGACGAGAAGGTGCGGCGCATCCGCGAGCTCGTCGGCGAGACGGGCGAGGTCGTGATGGGACTCTCCGGCGGCGTCGACAGCTCCGTCGCCGCGGTGTTGATCCACCGCGCGATCGGTGCGCGCCTGCACTGCGTGTTCGTCGACAACGGTCTCCTGCGCAAGGGCGAGCGCGAGGGCGTCGAGGTGCTCTTCCGCGACGAGTATCGGATGGATCTGCACGTCGTCGACGCGCGCGCTCGCTTCCTCGACGCGCTGCGCGGCGTGAGCGAACCCGAGCAGAAGCGCAAGATCATCGGCAAGGTCTTCATCGACGTGTTCCGCGACAAGGCGAAGTCGCTGCGGGGCGCGCGCTTCCTCGGCCAGGGCACGCTCTATCCCGACGTGATCGAGTCGGTCGCCGCACACGGCGGCGCGACCGCGACCATCAAAAGCCACCACAACGTCGGCGGTCTCCCGAAGGACCTCGATCTCGTGCTCGTCGAGCCGCTGCGCGACCTCTTCAAGGACGAGGTCCGTGCGATCGGACGCGAGCTCGGACTGCCGGCGGCGCTCGTCGACCGCCAGCCCTTCCCCGGTCCGGGGCTGGCCGTGCGCTGCCTCGGCGAGATCACCGAGGCCCGGCTCGCGCCCCTGCGCGAGGCCGATGCGATCGTCCGCGAGGAGATCGAGGCGAGGGGCCTGCACGTCGGGCTCTGGCAGTACTTCGCGATCTCGCTGCCCGTGCAGTCGGTGGGCGTGATGGGCGACCAGCGCACCTACGAGAACGTCTGTGCGATCCGCGTCGTGTCGAGCCAGGACGGCATGACGGCCGACTGGGAGCTCCTGCCCGTCGAGGTGCTGCGCAAGATCAGCGCGCGCATCATCAACGAGGTGCGCGGTCTCAACCGCGTCTGCCTCGACATCTCGAGCAAGCCACCCGCGACGATCGAGTGGGAGTGAGCTGTGGCCTCAGTTCGCGAGCAGGCTCGCGAGCTCCCAGACCTGGATGGTGCCGTCGACCATGCCGGTCGCGAGGAGCTTGCCGTCGGGACTGAACGCCGCGCAGCGCGGGATGCCGTCGACGTCGGCCGTGCCCCCGAGCGCCTTGCCGCTCGTCGCGTCGAGGATCGCGATGCGATTGGCACCGAGGACGGCGAAGCGGCTGCCGTCGGGTGAGGCGCAGAAGTCGAGGAACTGCTCCTCCTCGCCCTCGGCGAGCAGGGCCAGCGTCGTCGCGAGCTTCGGTTCGGGCTCGTCGGAGCTGCCGTCGAAGGTCCAGATGCGCAGCGTGCCCTTCTCGTCCAGGGCGGCGGCGGTGCCGGTTCCGGCATAGGCGACGTGCGCGATCCCCGTGAGCTCCTCGCCGAGGATCGCGAGTTCGCGGCCCTCGCTGAGGGAGAGTCGGACCGTGCCATCCTTGGCGGCGGTGACGATGCGGCTGCCGTCCTGCGCGATCGCGAGGTCGATGGCCTCCTCGGCGTGGATCGAGACCTCGTCGACGAGCTTGCCGCTCCTGGTGTCGAAGTTGCGCAGCATCGAGTCCGCGCCGAAGACGAGCGCGTTCTCGCCGCGGAACACGACCGCCGCCGCGTGCGGCAGCTCGGCGCGATCCTCGCAATCGACGAGCGCCGAGAGGGGCGCGTCCCGCGGCGGCATCCGCTGGAACTGCTGCGCGTGCGAGAGGGACAAGGTGCTGCCGTCGTCCTCGATCCGGAGGCCGGCGATCGCGAGCTCATGCGTGAGCTCGCTGCGCACGGCGCCGCTCGCGAGGTCGTAGCGCGCGACCACGTTGCCGTAGTCGCCGGCGGCCAGCGTCTTGCCGTCCTGGCTCCAGGCGAGACAGAGCACCATGTCGCGGTTGCCCGCGGGGCGGTGCTGCTCGCTGCCATCGGCGGCACTCCAGAAGCGCAGCGAGTTGTCCCCCGATGCGCTCGCGACGAGCTTGCCGTCGGGCGAGACCTCGACGTCGTAGATCGAGTCGCGGTGCTCGCGGACGCTCCAGATCAGCTTCTCGGCGGCGACGTCGATGCAGAGGATCTGGCCCTCGGAATCGCCGATGATCACGGACTGGTTGTCGCGCCAGGTGAAGTCGTGCATCGGCTCCTGGCTGCCCCGCACGCTCGCGATGGGCTCGGTGCCGAGCTTCGGGAACTCGTGGACGTGGAGGGCCGGGTAGGCGAGGTAGCCGAGCGCCTTGCCGTCGGGGCGCACGGCCAGGCCCGAGAGGTGGTTCTTCGGGGTGAGTTCGGAGACGACGCTCTTGGTCTGGCGGTCCCAGACGACGACGCGCGGCGGGAGGGCCGAGCCGAGGGCGAGGTACCGGGAGTCGGGGCTCCACGAGACCTCGAAGAGCAGCGCACCCTTCCAGTCGATGCTCTGGACGAGCTCGAGCGTCTCGACGTCGCGCAGTTCGACGGGCTTGCCGCTCTCGGCCGGCTGGGTGACGAGCAGGCGCTGGTCGGGGGAGATCGCGGCGAAGGCGTGCGGCAGCGAGGTGGCCACTTCCGCGAGCTGCTTGCCGCTGCTCACCGACCAGCAGCGGATGGCCTTGTCGTTCGCGATCGTGACGACGAGGCTGTCGTCCTTCGCGAAGCCGGCGAAGCTCATCATCGCGCCGCCTTGTGCGAGGAGCTTCTCGGGCTTCGCGCTCGTGAGGCTCCAGATCGCCGCGCTGCCGTCCCAGGAGGCGGTGACGCAGCGCTTGCCGTCGCGGCTGAAGTCGGCGCTGCGGACGACGTTCGCGTGGTGGCGCGTGCCTTCGCCGAGACTGCGGAGCGGGGACTTGCCGGCGTCCTGGGGAAGCCTCCCTGTGTCCTGGATCAGGGAGGCGAGGCAGGAGGCGAGGAGGAGCGCGGAGAGCGACATCCGCGGCAGCTTGCCTGCCGCGCGAGCCCTGCGCAATCGCTCAGGGCTCGGGAGACGCTCTGTCTCTCGAGCTCAGAACAGCGTCGTCGACGCGACGTTCGAGACCTCGAGCGGGATCGTGATGTTCGCCGGGTTCAGGTGGATGGCCTGGAAGTGGTACGAACCCGTCGGCGTCGCGGCCGGGAAGATGAACGGGTAGGTGCCGTAGCCCGAGCCGTTCAGCGAGCTCACGCCGAGCACGAAGAGCGACGTGAAGTTGTCGGCGATGCCGAGGTTCACGATGCCCGGCAGCGGGCTCGGGAGGTTGCTGGGGGAGAGCAGGAAGAGCCCGTCCCAGGCCGCATCACCCGTCAAGGCGAGGTTGAAGGTCACGTTGCGCACCGTGATCGGGGGCGCGACGAGGCGGGCGGGGTGCGTGCCGTCGACCTGGAGGTTGAGCGTGTTGCTCGTGCCGGTGACGTTCGTCACCGAGACCGGGATCGAGCCGATCAGCGCCGGATTCGGCAGCGTGAAGGTCAGCTGCGTCGCGTTCACCGCCGTGAAGCTGGTGATCTGCGTCGCGCCGAGGTTGATGCGGTCGATGCGGTCGAAGCTGCCGTTGAGCGTCACGAGGGCGGCCGAGCTGTTCGTCGCCTGGTTCGGCGTGAGGCTCGTCAGCGAGGGCATCGAGGGCGGCGTGTCGGAGATGCCGGCGATCGCGACGTCGAGGGTCGGCCGCACGGCGGTGCCGGTCCAGGTCAGCTCGAGCCGGTAGCTGACGTTCGCCGTCGCGGTGAAGCTGACCTTCTCGTAGCTGTTCAGCGTGTTCAGGTCGGAGGCGACGAGCGTCGCGCCGTTGTAGATGCGCAGATCGACGTTGTCGAAGCTGCCACCCGCGGGGTGCATCCAGGTCGCGGTGATCTTGCGCGTGCCGGTCGTGCCGAAGCTGATGTTGCGCGACACGACGCGCGTGCCCGAGCTCATCCGCAGGGTGTAGTAGTCACCGGCCAGCGCCTGCGCGACCGCCGCATCGCAGTCCATCACGCCGAGCCCGTAGGTGTTGCGCGAGGTCTGCGTGTGCTTGGTCGTGTTGAGGAGCACGGCCTTCGCCTGGAGTGCCGTGATCGCCGGCACGGCCTGGCGCAGGAGCGCGCCACCGCCGGCCGCCATCGGCGTCGCCATCGAGGTGCCGCTCAGGCTGGTGCCCGCGTTGGTCTCGATGCGGACCGAGAGGACCGCCGCGCCGACCGCGGTGATGTCCGGGTAGGTGCGGGTGATCGGACCGTCGAGCGGGCCCGTGCCCGAGAACGAGGAGACCGCGAGCGTGTTCTTGTCGATCGAGCCGACCGCCAGGCCGTTCCAGACCATCTGGCTGCTCGCGGTGTTCGCGCCGCTGTTGCCGGCGGCGCAGCACGCGAGGATGTCCGCGCTGAACGCCGTGTTGTCGAGCGCCATCTGGATCGAGTCCGTGAGGCTCGGCGAACCGGAGAACGAGTTGTTGGCGACCTTGATGTTGTGGGCGACGCGCTGCGCCGCGACGGTCTGCCACGCCGAGACGAGCGCCGCGCTCGAGGCCGAGCCCGAGGTGCCGGAGCCGCTGATGCGGATGCCGACGATCCAGGCGTTCGGGGCCATGCCGCGGAAGCTGGCGTGGTCGCTGGCGATCGAGCCCGCGACGTGCGAGCCGTGACCGTTGAAGTCCTCGGTGCCGAAGCCGCTGGCGTCGAAGAGCGCCTTCACACGGCTGCCCTGGAGACCGCCGCCGGTGGCGTTGGCCTGGTTCGCGCCCGGGTAGTAGGCCGGGTTCGGCTTGCCGGTGGCCTGGTAGAGGGCGTCGATGCCGGTGTCGATCACGGCGACCGAGACGCCGGTCCCCGTGACCGTCTGGCCGAGACCGTTCACCCGCGCGTTCGCCGCGGCGGCGTTGTGGTGGGTCGCGTTGCGGGCGGTGTTGTTGACGGGGTAGTGCAGGGTGTTCGGCTCGACCGCCTCGACGCCCGGCATGCCGCGCAGCGCCGCGGCCTGGGCCTCGCTCAGGCCATGGGCGCAGAGCCCGTTGATGATCCACCACTGCTCGGCGACGCGGCCGCCGAGGGACTCGATCTCACGCACCCAGCGCGCCTGGTCGGAGCGCACCGCGGCCTCCATGCGGCCGACGATCTCCGCGACGGCGGCCGCCGAGCGGCCGGCGCGGATCGCCTCGGAGTACTCGTCGAGGTCGAAGGAGCGCGTGGCGAAGCGGATCAGGTAGCTGCCCGGGACGACGTTCGCCTCGGTGGGACTGGGGACCTGGGCGACGAGCTCGGGGCTTTGCGCGGAGGCCAGGGAGAGCAGGGAGAGTCCCAGCGACAGGGACAGGGACGCGGCGACGTTGCGCATGAACAGCTTCTAGGCAGGGATGGAAGAGCAGGCGGCCCGGGGAGGATACTCCGAGCACGCGTGGGCAGCGACCGGGCGAGGCAGCCCTCTCGATGCCGCGAAGCGCCGCGACGTTCCGTCGAGTTGGGAGAAAGCCCGCGGGCGGCGCAGCTCACCGCGCGGTTCCGCGCTGTTCTCCCGCCCTTGCGATCTGGGTTCTGCGGGCGACCGTTTGCGGCTGAGCGCGTGGGCTGCGGCGGCCACGGTGCGCGCCGCGCGCTGCGTCCCGAGACTGGACTCGCGTGCGGTGCCGCGGGCTCAGGGACTCGTGGGCCCCTGCTCGTGGCGCGTGTGCACCGCGCCGACGGGTGCGCGCAGCCAGCCGAGGATCTCGCGGATGCGCGGCGGCTTGCCGGTCATCAGGATGCCGATGCGGAAGATCTTGCCCGCGGCCCAGAACGCGATGACGAGGGAGACGACGATCACGATGCTGCTGACGACGTACTCCATCACGGGCGGCGGGCCGCCGGCGCGGTTCATCATCAGGAAGGGCGTGTAGATCGGGATGTAGGTCATCACCTTGGCGATCATCCCGTTGGGGTCCTGCACGACCGGCACCATCGCGAGCAGCGGCACGATCAGCAGCACGAAGACCGGCTGCAGCAGGTTCTGCGCCTCCTTGAGCGAGTCGCAGACGGAGCCGAGCGCGACGAGGATCGCCGCGTAGAGCAGATAGCCGGCGATGAAGTAGACGACGAAGGAGGTGAGATAGAGCGGGTCGCCGATGATCGTCGCGAGGTCGAGCTTCGCGAGCGGTGAGCCGTCGGGGATGAGCTTCGTGCCGACGATGGCCGTGACCACCCACGAGACCACGATCGTCAGGCCCGTGAGCGCGATGCCGAGCACCTTGCCGGACATGAGCTGCATCGGGGAGACCGAGGAGAGGAGGACCTCGATGAGGCGGTTGCTCTTCTCCTCGACGGTGTTCGTCAGCAGCATCTGGGCCGCGGTGAAGACCGCGATCCAGAGCAGGTACACGAACGCGACCGGTGCGAAGCCCGAGGCCTTGGTGCTCGAGCTGACCGCTTCCGTGCTCCCCGTGGAGGTGACCTTGAGTTCCTTGAAGTCGAAGCTGGCCAGCAGCGAGCGCGCATCCGCCTCGGTGACGCCGCTGAGCCGGGCGATCCGCTGCTTGCGCACCACCTCGGTCGCGTGACCCTCGAACCAGTCGCGGAGCTGGGAATCGCTGACGTTGTTCGAGACGTAGGTGCCGGCACCCGCGCTCAGGGGGTCCGCGGGGATCACGAAGTACGCGTAGAGCTTCCCGGAGTTGACGGCATCGTTGAGCGACTTCTCGACCGTCTCCGGCGGACTCGCGGGATCGATGCCGAGCTCCTGCCACGAGAGGCGGCGCGAACGTACGAGCGAGATCCCCGCGGCGATCCCGCGCAGGGCTTCGCGCTTGGCGGGGTCCTGAGCGGCCTCGAAGCTCCAGGCCAGGATGATGCGCTTGACCTCCGGCGACTCGAGTCTCGCCGCGAGTTCCGGGCTCGCCAGGTCCGGGTTGAGCAGGTCGGCGGCCTCGAGTTCCGCGAGCACCGGGGCGAGGCGCGCCATCAGATCGCGGATCGGATGCTCGGGTGGCAGGTTGGTGAAGAACTCGGCGAGCCTGGCGCGGGCGGCCGCCTGGTCTTCGGCGCTGCCCTTCGCGCTCGCCTTGGCGATCTCGGTCAGGTCCGTGCGCGCCGCGCGTTCGTCGATCGCCTTCGACAGCCACTGGTCCTCGGAATGGTCGAGGATCGCGTAGCTGCGCACGTCCTTGTTCTCCTGCATGAAGCGGGAGATGAAGATCGAGAGCGCGAAGATGACCGGCAGCGCGAAGATGCCGATCCAGAAGGTCTTGGTGCGGAGGTTCTCGACGAACTCGCGCTGCGCGACGATGAGGGTCTTGCTCACGACTTCACCTCCGTGCCGCGCTGCGCCTGGTAGACGGCTTCCGCCTCCGTCGCGCGGCGCACGAAGATCTCGTGCAGCGAGGGCTCGCGCAGGTCGAACTTGCGGACCTTGAGGCGACCGATGAGCTTCGCCAGCACGGCCTGCGGGTCGACGCCGGGCGCCGCGTAGAGCTCGGCCTCCTTGCCGGCGTCGTTCACGCGGGTCAGCAGGCCCTGGCCCTGCAGCTCGGCGAAGACACGGCCGTCGCCGTCGTAGCTGAGGTGGATGCCTTCACCGTCGCTCTTGCGGACCTCGGAGAGCGGTCCGTCGAAGACCTTCTTGCTGCGGTGGATCATGAACACGTAGTCGCAGAGGTCCTCGGCGCGCTCCATCTCGTGCGTGCTGAAGATCACCGTGCGGCCCTCGCGCTTCATGTCGCGGATGGTGTCCCGCATCGTCTCCATGTTGAGCGGGTCGAGACCGCTGAAGGGCTCGTCGAGGATCACGAGCTCGGGGCCGTGGATGATCGTGCTGAGGATCTGCACCTTCTGGCCCATGCCCTTGCTCAGGGTCTGGCACTTCTTCTTCTTCCAGTCTCCGAGCCCGTAGCGGTCGAGGAGCTCCGCGGCGCGCTGCATCGCGCTCGGTCCGTCCAGCCCCTTGAGCTTGCCGAAGTAGGCGATGATCTCCTGCACCCGCATGGTCTTGTAGAGACCCTTCTCCTCCGGCAGGTAGCCGAGGCGGTCCTTCACCGCTTCGGGGCGGTCCTCGCCGAGCACCGTGAGCCTGCCGGCGTCCGGATAGAAGATGCTCATGATCATCCGGATCGTCGTGGTCTTGCCCGCGCCGTTCTGGCCGATGAAGCCGTAGATCGCGCCGGTGGGGATGCGGAGGCTCAGGTCCGAGACGGCCGTGTGTGCGCCGAAGCGTTTGCTGACCTGATCGAGGGTGACGGCGTACTGCATGGTGGGAGGGGCGCCGCGGTGGCCGACGCTCCCGCCAGGATGTCACGCCCGGCGCGGCGGAACCAGGGTTCGTCGCGCCGTGCCGGAGCTTCGTCGTGGGATCGGGGCGGAACTCGCTCGCGCAGATCGGCGGGGGCGTCGCTAGACTCTGCGCCTCGTTCGCCCGAGCAGGCCGTCGTGGACATCCGTCCGGGCGCGCCTCGGCGGACGTCACCGTCGACACCTCATGGACTCCGCGGAGCTGGCCGTCATCGGCCTCACCTGCAACCTGGTGGGGGTCTTCTTCCTCGCCAACTCGATCATCTTCCGCCGCACGCGGAAGGTCATCGAGGAGTTCTTCGACGTCGGCGCCGGGAGCCTCGGCTCGATCCGCGACTACAGCCTGAACAAGATCCAGGTCGTCATCGGCTTCCTGTTCCTGAACACGGGCTTCCTGCTCCAGGGCTTCTCGGTCCTCGACGAGCTGCGCGAGCGCATCACGACCGTCCTCGTCTGCCTGGGCATCGTCGGCGTCGCGGGGCTCGTCTACCTGGTCGGCGCGACCTACTCGCGGCGCAACTTCCGCCGGCACCTGCGCGAGTTCTTCGCGCGGAACGCGTGGGACTTCCGCCGCGACATGGCGCTGACCCGCGAGATCGGGGGCCTGCTCGGCGTGCGCCACGGCCAGGACACGACGGTCGAGGACTACGTGCGGCGCGTTCGCCAGGAACTCGGCCTGCCGCCGGAGCCGGAGAAGCCCGCGATGAAGGGCACGACCCTGGGTGAGCGCGGCCGGCGCCTGCGCGACGACATCCAGGCCCTGCCCGGCCGCTGAGCAGCGGCGGGCGCCCGGGTGACCGCGGCAGCAGGGCGCACACCGGGGCAGCCCATGTCTCCTCCCGCGTCATCGCCGTTCCCGGCCGGCACCCTCCTGCGGCGCGCGTGGCGCGAACTGGGCCGCGCCTGCGTCGAGGTCCTCGCGCCCGCGACCTGCGCGGCCTGCGGCGTGCACTGCGCCGGCGCCCTGTGCGCGGGCTGTGCTGCGCTGCTCGAGTCTCGCGGTGGACCCGCCTGCCCGCGCTGCGGTGAGCCCCTGCTGGCGCCGGGCTCGCCCTGTCTCGCCGAGCATCGCTTCCTCAGCGGGATCGATGCCCTGGTCTCGCCCTGGCGCTACCGCGGCGCCGGCGGTGCGATCGTGCGGCGCTTCAAGTTCGAGGGGGACCTGGCGGCGGCGGCGCTGCTGGTCCGCGCGATGCTCGCCGCGCTCCGAGCCTCGCCGCACGCGCTGCCGCGGCGCGCCCTCGTCATGCACGTCCCGATGCACCGGCAGCGGCGCCGGCAGCGCGGCTTCGATCAGGCGGAGCGGCTGGCCAGCTCGCTGGCGCGGGAACTCCAGCTGCGCTTCGTCGGCGCCGCGCTGCGCCGCGGTCGCGCCACCCTCTCGCAGACGGACCCGCGGGTGACCTCGCGCGCGGAGAACGTCGCGGGTGCGTTCGTGGTCGCGCGACCGCGCCTGCTCGCCGAGGCCACGGTCCTGCTGGTCGACGACGTCATCACCTCGGGCGGCACCGCCCGGGCCTGCGCGGAGGCGCTGCGCGCGGCGGGTGTCCGTCGCATCCTCCTCCTGACGGGCGCGGTGGGCTGAGCTCGGGCGTTGGTGCGCAGCCGGCGGCGCGCTAGCCTCGCGCCGCATGAGCAGCGGCCGGCGGCGAGTGCTCGAGGCCGCGGCGGCACGACTCCGCGGTGCCCTGGTGGCGACACCCCTGCTCGGGGAACCCTTGCTCGTCGGGCGCGGCGTGGCCGAGGGCCTGCGGCTGAAGCTCGAGTGCCTGCAGTGCGGGGGCTCGGCCTGGTTCCGCGGCGCGATGCACGCGCTCGCCCGGCGTTTCGGGAGCATCGCGAGGCTCGCCGCCGAGGGCGATGCGGATTGCGTGCGGGCGCTCGCGAGCGCCGCGGCCTTGCAGCGGGTGGAGTGCCATGCCCTGGCACCCGCCGACGCCGCGCAGCGCGCGGTCCTCGTCGCACTCGGCGCCGTGCTCCACGAAGCCCAGGCCGGTTTGCCCGGCGCCCTCGCTCGCCTCGACCGCGCCGCTCCGGACTTCACGGAGGGTCTCGCGACGCTCGGCCTCGAGCTCGCCGACGAACTGCCCAGCGAGATCGTCGCGGTCTTCGTCGCGGAGGAGTTCGCCGCCGCGGTGGGTGACGGGCTGCAGGCGGCCGGCCGGCCCCTCGCGTTGATCGCGGTGCCCGCGGACCGGAGTCCCGACCCCGGGCTGGCCGACGCCGTGCTGCGCGGCGCCCGTGTCCTGCCGGGCGAACGCGGTCTCGCCGCGTTGAGCGCGGCGCTCGCGTCGCCGCTGCGACCGGCGGCGGTGCTCGTGTGAGAGCTCCCGCCGCGCGCGGTCAGGAGCGCTCGGCGACCTCGAAGCGCAGGATCTCGGCGACCGCGTGGCGGACGTCCTGGACGACGCGGTGCGGGTCGACCTGGTAGCTGCCGTCGCGGCCGGCCTTGCCGGTGAGCACGAGGCAGGTCCCCATCCCGGCGCGCTGCCCCGCGAGGATGTCGGTCGTGGTGTGGCCGACGACCCAGGAGCGCCCGAGGTTCAGGTCGAACTCCTGCTGCGCCATCTTGTAGATGCCCGGCGCCGGCTTGCGGAACACGGACTCCTTGCGGAAGCGCTGGCGGCCCTTGGGGTGGTAGGGGCAGGAGTAGATCTTGCGGATCGGCACCTGGGCCTCGTCGCAGTCCTGCACGAAGCGCTCGCAGAAGCGCTGGAAATCGCGCTCGCGCAGCTCGCCGAAGGCGATGTCGCTCCGCGCGGTCCCGACGAAGGTGAGGAAGAGCTCGGGGTCGATCGAGGCGAGCGCCTCGAGAGCACCCGGCAGCCAGGGCACCCGACCCTCGGCCGTGAGCCTGGCCTGCTCGACGAGCACGCCGTCCAACTCGAAGAAGAGCGCCTGAGCTGTCAGTTCTCGCAATGCCATCGCTGGTTCCGATCCGCGACCTGCATCGGATGGCCCGCCGCGCTTCTTGATCATCGCGGAAATCCTCCCGACTCCGCCGCCCGGCCTGTTCAGGGACACGACACATTGACGAGCCGCCGCGGAGCGGGGACACGTAGGGCGGGTCGCGGCCCGGCCGAGTGCCAGCGGCCCGGTTCGCAGCCCGTTCCCTCCACGCCCGCGCCGCCCGTCCGGGTCGCGTCCAGCCCCTTGCGCCAGCCCAGCGACGAAGAGCTCATGATCGACGTGAAGGACGGCGACATCGCCGCCTTCGAGCAACTCGTCGATCGCTACAAGACGCCGGTCTACAGCCTCGCGTACGGGATGCTGCGCTCGCGGGAGGATGCCGAGGAGGCCGCGCAGGACACCTTCGTCAAGCTCTTCAAGTCGCGCGGCATGTTCGACGACGGCCGCCGCCTCGAGCCCTGGCTCTTCCGCATCGCCGGCAACACCTGCCGCGATCTGCTGCGTCGGCGCCACGCCGAACGGATCCCGCGCTCGACCTCGATGTCGCCGGAGCTCGCGGAGATCGTGCCCGACCCGCGGGGCGACGGGCGCGATCCGCTCGAGGCGGGTCGTCTCGCGGTCCGGCATGAGCTGGGCAAGCTCTCGGACAAGCTGCGCCTCCCGCTCGTGCTGAAGTACGTGAACGGCTTGACCAATCGCCAGGTCGCCGACGTGCTCGGGATCTCGGTCAGCAACGTGAAGGTGCGGATGGCGCGGGCGAAGGACCTGCTCCAGAGCCGCCTGCACCCGAACGCCGAGGACCGCGACCCTGCCGAGAACCGCGAACCTGCCGAGGCCGACTCGCTGGGCGGCGGAACGGACTTCGCATTCGAGGCCTTGCCGGCGCGGGGCGCACGGGGCAAGGCGACGCGCTCCCCACGGCTCCGGCCCGGTGCCGGGGGCCGCGCGGAGCTCGGGTCTACGGAACGGGACCGCGCAGGGGACGCCGCGGAGGAGATGTCGTGAATCGATTCGATGACAGCGAGGACGGCGCGACGTCGCCGGAGGAGCGCGAGCCGGGCTCGCCGGGCCAGGGCGGCGCCGAGCGCCCGGACGAGCGCGGGGGTCAGGACCCCGCGTCGGACCGCGCGGCCGGGGATGGCCTCGACGACTGGCTCGACGACCGCTCCTGGCGCGAGGCCGCGGCCTGGCTCGTCGACCCGGACTGGCAGGACGACGACGCGGCGTGTGAAGGCCTCGCCCACCAGCCTCCCGACCCGAGCGACCTCGTGCGCTACCCGCCGGCGAACGCGCGCTGCGCGGCCCTGCGCGGCATGCTCCGCGACTACTGCGACGGCGAGCTGGCCGATGCCGAGCGGCGTCGCGTCGAGGAGCACGTCCACGGCTGTCGCGACTGCGCGTTGGCGCTCGCGCGCGCGGAGCGCGAGGGTCTGCTGCTCTCCCGCGCCTTCGACGAGGATCGCGCCGCGGGCGAAGTCCTCCCGGAGTCCTTCGCGCGCCGCGTGATGGCGGAGGTCTCGGCCGTGGTGCTCGAAGAGCACCAGACGCCCTCGCAGTTGACCGACCGCGTGATGGAGCGCGTGCGGCTCGAGAACCGCCGCGTCCCGCTCTGGCGGCGTTCCCTGCAGCGGCTGGGCGCGGTCCGCGTCAGCGTGCTCGCCGCGGCGGCGCTCGTGGTCGCCTTCGTGCTGGGGCGGGCCAGCCTCGGGGAGACTCCCGGGGTCGAGGCGACCTTCACGGTGAGCGACGCCGAGGGTGCGGTCCTCGTCGCCGCCGGCGATCGCCGGGAGCTGCGGCGCGGGGAGATCGCGCAGCTGGCGCCGGGCGAGATGCTCGAACTCGACGAGTCCGGCTCGGCGCGGCTGCGCCTCGCCGCCTCGGACCCCTCGGCGCCCGGCGATGCCGAACGCGTCCGCGTGAGCCTGGGCGGCGGCGATCGGGTGCGGGCGCTGCGCGGCGGTGGGCTCGAACTCCTCGACGGGGCACCGCGCCTCGCGGTGGGCGAGCCCTTCACGCTCACGCTGCCCGAGGGCGCGGTCATCGAGTTCGACGCCGGCACGTACGACGTCGCCACGCAGCGGGTCCGTCGCTTCGACGCCTTCATCGCCGGGTCCTCGAAGCAACTGCGCATCGAGGTCCAGGACGGCCTCGCCGAGCTGCGGCGCGGGGGCCTCGATCCGCTGCGGGTCGGCGCGGGCAAGGTGCTGCGCCTGAGCGGCGCCGATGTCGAATTCGAGGAGCTCCCGAGCTTCGAACTGCTCGCGCGCAGTTCACGCGTCGGCACCGAGGCTCGCGACCTGACCGCCGGCGTCGCCTCGGCGAGCAGCGCGGCGAGCTGGACGGGACGCGTCGTCGACGCGACCAGCGGCCGCGGGATCGCCGGCGCGCGCATCGAGTTGCTGATGCGCAACACGCGCATCGGCCCGCTCGCCAGCGATCTCGACGGCTGGTTCCAGTTCGCGATCGCGGACGCGAGCGAGGCCTTCGTCACCGTGCGTGCGGTCGCCCCCCGCGGTGGCGAGGTCGAGTACGCGTCCTTCGGTCCCGAGCCGCTGCCCCTGGGCAATCGCGCGCAGGACGGCCGCACGCTCCGCATCGCGCTCGAACCGGACCTCGCCCTGCGCGGGGTGGTGGTCGACGAGCGAGGAGCCGCCGTCGCGGCGGCACGCGTGACGCCCTGCGTCGTCGACGAGGTCTTCGCCTTGGTCGACCGCCACGAGGACGCCGCCGCCACGACCGCTGCCGACGGCAGCTTCGCCCTGCACGGTCTCCCCTCGACGCTCGGCGCCCGGCAGGTGCTCGCGATCCTCGTCGAAGCGCGCGGCGCGCCGCGGGTCGCCCGGCTCGCGACGCGCGAACCCGGCCTCGCCGACGAACTGCGCGTCGTGCTCGGCAGCGCCCGGAACCTCAGCCTCACGGGTCTCCCCGTCGATCGCCAGCTGCGCATCCTGCAGGAGGTCCCGGGACTGCCGCTGGCGGCTCTCGCGGATGCCTTCGACGTCCGTTCGGATGCGCGTGGTCGCGCCGAGCTGCGCGGCGTCGGACCCGGGACGCTCTGGCTCTGCGAGGACGAGTCCGGCGAACTCGTGCGGGCGCTGATCCCGGGTCCGGACGGCTCGCTGGTCGTCTCCGCCGATGCCGCGGCCGGTCGGCTCGTCGCCCAGATGCGCCGCCTCCGTTCGCTCGCGCGCGGCTTCGACGCCCCGCACGCCGCCGTGGCGATGGCCGCCGGCGGTTCGCGTTTCGCGAAGAGCTGTGCGGTCGCACCGAGCGGATCGGCGAGCTTCCTGGAACTCCGTCAGGATCAGCAGCCGGTGGCGAGCGCGGCGCGCGTGTTCATCGAACTCGCGAACGGCGAGGTCGCGTTCGTCGGTGACTGGGACGGTCGCTCCGCGCTGCCCTTCGTGGCGCCGGCGGAGCGTCCCTTCCGCCTCTTCGCGCTCGGCAGCAACGGCTCGCTCGGCGTGCTCGACTCCGCGGCCTTCGATCGCGGTCGGACTTCGATCGACGTCGCGCCCTTCGGCGCCGCCGAGGTCCCCGAGGCGTTGCGCAAGGGTGGGGACGGGCTCTGCGTCTTCGAGCTGCTCGACGGACCCTGCGCCGGGCAACGCTTCTGGCGCAGCTTCGATCCGAGCTCGGGCTACCTCGCCGAGGGTCTGCTGCAGGGCACCTACCGCGTCGTGCTGCCCGATGGCCGCATCGCCGCATGCACGGTGGCCGCGGGTCGTGCCGCGCAGATCGCGCCGGTCGCGAACTCCGAGATCCGCCGCTGAGCGTGGCGGGGCGTGCGCGCCGATTCCGAGGTCGGGAGACGATCCGTCCCTCGTCCTTCTCCGGCACTCAGGCCGGCGCGTTCGCGAGGAATGCGATGATCGCGTCGAAGGTCGCCGCCGACTCGAGCAGGACGGAGTGACCCGCGCGCTCGATGGCGAGGAAGCGCGCCCCGTGGATGCTCGCGGCGCCGGCCCGCACGTCCTCCTCGAGCGTCAAGGTGTCCTCGCGCCCGGCGATGCAGAGGGTGGGCGTGCGCAGAGCAGAGAGATCCGGGGCGCTCTCCATCGCGATCAGGGCCCGGGCCTGCGCGATCATCAGCTCACGGGTGGCCGCCGCCGGGCGTGAGGCGCGCAGGATCTCCTCGACCATCTGGCTCCGTTCGCGGTGGAACGTGGCGCCGAAGAGGAACGGCGCGACGAGCTCGCCGAAGCGTTCGGCCGGCACCGTCTCGGCGGCGGTGAGGAAGAAGCGATGGACGCGTTGGGTGCGCGGCGTGACGACCGCGTGCGAGGCGAGCATCACGAGCCTGCGGACGCGTTCCGGTGCCGCGAGGGCGACGGCGAGCGCGACCTTGCCGCCGAGCGAGGTGCCGACGAGATCGACGCGCGCGATGCCCGCGTCGTCGAGGACGGCGAGCACGTCGCGCGCGGCGTCCTCGAATCGGAACGGACCGTCGAGCGGACTCGAGGGTGGGATGCCCACGGGGTCGTAGGTCAGCGCGCGGCGCCCGGCGCGCGCGAAGCGGCGCGGCAGGGTGCCGAAGGTCCGCGCTCCACCGCCGAGTCCGGGGAGCAGCAACAGCGGCTCGCCCTCGCCTTCGCCGTCCCAGTGGATGCGGCGATCGCCGCGCTGCGCGAAGCGGGCCGACTCGCTCATCGGCCGCTCGTGCCGGTCTTCGGTGCGGCGGGCGCACGGGGCGCATGGCGCACGGCGATCGCGGGCAGCGCGGTGAGCACGACCTCGCCGACGATCTGGAGGCTCGTCGCGGAGAGGTGCTCGAGCGTGTCCTGCGGAGTGTGCCACTGCGGGTTGTCCGCGAGGTCGATGAGGTCGATCACGGGGATGCCGGCGTCGCGGAAGGGCAGGTGGTCGTCGGTGACCGCGAGCGAGTTCGCGAAGAAGTAGCGCTCGTGGCCGCAGGCGACGGCGGCCGCGCGCACGATCGCCTTGAGCTCGCGGTCGGAGTTCGAGTCGTCGTCGATGTGCAGGTCCGTCGCCGCGACCATGTCGAGCAGGATCATGGCACCGATGCGCGGCGCGTCGGGTCTCGCCGCGAGTCCGCGTTGGTACTCGGCGACGTAGCGCCGCGAGCCGAAGAGCGCGCGCGCGAGGTTCCACTTGAACGGGATGCTCTCCTCGCCGTCGAAGAACACGAGTTCGACGGTGGCCGGCGGCGGGTGATCGCGCCAGTGCTCCGCGAGCGCGAGGAGCAGCCCGACGCCGCTGGCGCTGTCGTTGGCGCCGACGAAGGGGAAGTTGTGCGCCGGGTCGTCGTGCCCGTGCGTGATCTTCGTGTCGTGGTGCGCGCCCAGCACGAGGTAGCGCTCCGTGCCGCCGGGGATGCGCGTGCTGAGGTTCTGGAAGCCCAGGTCCTCGACGGCATCGCGGAAGCTGTCCCGGCGTGCGGGGAGGCCGAGGGCTTCGAGCTGCGCCGCGATGTAGTCGACGGCGCGCTGCCAGCCCGGCGATCCGGGGTGCCGCGCGCCGAAGGCGACGAGGGCGCGCACGTGCTCCATCGCCCGCGCGCCGAGCCCCGGCGGCAGGTCGGCGGGGCGCGTCAGGGGCGGGGTCTGGGGGAGCGGTTCTCCTCTCGGTCGCGGTCCGTCCTGGCAACCCGAACAGGCGGCGAGGCAGGGCAGGACGAGGGTGGCGAGCGCGTGTCGCAGACCGGGGCCCGGACTCACTTGACGAGTTCCTTCTCGATGACCGGCAGTGCCTCGAGGACCAGGTTGCCCACGATGCCGAGCGAGTCGGCCGAGACCCGCGCCATGTCGTCGTCCTTCGTGTGCCAGAAGGGGAAGTAGCGCTTGCCGAACTCGTAGTCGCGGACCTTGGGATCGTGCTCCGCCGGCGGGCGGAAGCGGAAGTCGATGAGGTCGATGACGCGCACCCCCTGCTGCTTGAAGGGGATGTGGTCGTCCTTCATCGGCGACTCGAAATGGTAGAGCTGCTCGCGCACGCCGAGGCGCTCGGCCGCCTTCGCGAAGATCTCGAGGAGCGCGCTGTTGGACTCGGTGTCGCGGTCGATCTTGAACTCGTGATCCCCGAGGAGATCGAGCAGCACGAAGGCCTTCAGGCGCGCCGCGAGGCCGTTCGGGAAGCGCTGCTTGTCGGCGTTCATCGTGCGCGCGAAGTGGCGGCTGCCGATGAGTGCCTTCTCGTCGTTCCAGTCCCAGTCGATCGACTCCTCACCGTCGAAGAAGATCAGCCAGACGTCGTGGTCGAGGCGGCGCTCGCCGGTGAGGTGGCGCGCGAGTTCGACGAGCGTGGCGCAGGACGCGGCGGCGTCGAGCGCTCCCACGAAGGTGAAGTCCTGTTCGCCCGGATGGGTGATCTTGCTGTCGTAGTGGGCGGCGAGGGCGATGATCGGTCCGCCGGCCGTGCGCTGCTTCCCGGGGATCTCCACCCAGAGGTTCTGGTACTCGATGCCGTTGCCGAGCGCCGGATCGACGAAGCTCTGGCGCTGGAGCTCGAGTTCCGGCGACACCGCCTTCAGCTCGGCGGCGAGGAGCTCCGCGACCTTGCGCAGGTTCGCCGTGCCGGGCTGCCGCGGGCCGATGGCGACGATGCGGCCGGTCAGGTCCTTGGCGCGCGCGCCGTCGAAGGGGCCGAGGTCCTTGCTGCAGGCGGCGAGCGCGCCGAGGAGGGCGAGCAGGACAGCCGTCGTGCCGGGGCGAAGGGCAGGACCCGCGGGGGCGATCGTCTTCATCGAGGGTCGGAGACTACGCCGGGTCGCAGCGAGGCGGAAGCGCGCGGACGCGGACGGGTCGTGCCGGGCCCGGGCGTCTGCCTCCCGCGCAGGACTTTCGCCGACGCGATCGGCTACCGGGCCAGTTCGGACCCCTAAAGTGTCGATGACACGGGGCACGCGGTCGAGGCGTGACCGCGGCTCACGAGCGACAGAGGCATCATGGCGGATCAAGTGGACATCCTCGGGCTGATCCGGGAGTCGCTGGACGTCGCGAAGTTCCGCGACGAACACTGGCACGGTTCGTTCTCCGACTACGTGAAGCTCGTGGAGGAGAACCCGATGGTGATCCGCACGGCTCACCAGCGGCTCTACGACATGGTGCTCTCCCACGGCACCGTGGAGGTGGAGGAGAACAAGGAGAAGCGGCTGCGGTACCGCTTCTTCGACGATCCCTTCGACGACGGGGAGGATGCGCTCTTCGGGCTCGAGCGCCCGCTGATGAACCTGATGAGCGTGTTCAAGGCCGCGGCCCACGGCTTCGGTCCGGAGAAGCGTGTGCTGCTCCTGCACGGTCCGGTGGGCTCCGCGAAGTCCACGATCGCGCGGCTCCTCAAGAAGGGCCTCGAGCACTACTCGCGCTCCCCGCAGGGCGCGCTCTACACGTTCTCCTGGAAGCTCGACGGGGAGCTCATCCCGTCGCCGATGAACGAGGAGCCGCTGTTGCTCGTCCCGCCGGCGGCGCGCGAGCGCATCCTCGCGAGCCTCAACAAGCGGTTCCGTGCGGGCTATCGCCTGCGGCTGGATCTCGAGCTGTGCCCGGTGACGCGCTTCTACCAGGAGATGCTGCTCGAGCGGTACGACGGGGACTGGATGAAGGTCCTCGATCACATCGAGGTCCGGCGGATGCTGATCTCCGAGAAGGACCGCTGCGGCGTGGGCACGTTCCAGCCGAAGGACGAGAAGAACCAGGACTCGACCGAGCTCACGGGCGACATCAACTACCGCAAGATCGCCGAGCTCGGCACCGACAGCGACCCCCGGGCCTTCAACTTCGACGGCGAGTTCTGCGTCGCCAACCGTGGCATCATCGAGTTCATCGAGGTGCTGAAGCTCGACGTCGCGTTCCTCTACGACCTGCTGACGGCGAGCCAGGAGCACAAGATCAAGCCGAAGAAGTTCGCCCAGACCGACATCGACGAGGTGATCATCGGTCACACGAACGAGCCCGAGTACGCGCGTCTCCAGAACAACGAGCTGATGGAGGCGTTCCGCGACCGCACGATCAAGATCGACATCCCGTACAACCTGAAGCTGTCGAACGAGATCCGGATCTACGAGCGCGACTTCAACCGCAAGACCGTCCCCGGGAAGCACATCGCCCCGCACACGCTCTCGACCGCCGCGATGTGGGCGATCCTGACCCGCCTGGAGGAGCCGAAGAAGGCCAACCTCTCGCTGCTCCAGAAGCTCAAGCTCTACAACGGCAAGTCGCTGCCGGGGTACACGCGCGACAACATCCGCGAGCTGCGCGAGGAGTCCCCGCACGAGGGCATGGACGGCATCAGCCCGCGCTACATCCAGGACAAGATCAGCAACACGCTCGTCAACGACCTGCCCTGCATCAACCCGTTCATGGTGATGAACGAGCTGGAGACGGGACTCGATCATCACTCGCTGATCTCCGATCCGGAGACGAAGAAGCGCTACCGCGAGCTGCTGAACGTGGTCCGCGAGGAGTACGAGGAGATCATCAAGAACGAGGTCCAACGGGCGATCTCGGCGGACGAGGAGGCGATCGCCCGGCTCTGCGGCAACTACATCGACAACATCAAGGCGTACACGCAGAACGAGAAGGTCCGCAACCCGTACACCGGCCGCGACGAGGAGCCGGACGAACGGCAGATGCGATCGATCGAGGACAAGATCGACATCCCCGAGTCCCGCAAGGACGACTTCCGCCGCGAGATCATGAACTACATCGGCGCGCTCGCCGTCGAGGGGAAGACCTTCAACTACAAGACGAACGAGCGGCTGCACCGCGCCCTCGAGCTGAAGCTGTTCGAGGACCAGAAGGACACCATCAAGATCACCAGCCTCGTCTCCACGGTCGTCGACCGCGACACGCAGGAGAAGATCGAGGTCGTCAAGAGCCGCCTCATCCGCGACTTCGGGTACGACGAGATCTCCGCGACCGACGTCCTCAACTACGTCGCGTCCATCTTCGCCCGCGGCGACACGAAGCACGACTCGTGACGCACCCAGGAGCGCTGCGCTCGCGCGGACCGCTGTGCCGAGCCCGGTGATCAACCATGACGCGGAAGATCGACACCGACCACACCCGCTTCCGCGACATCGTGCGCGGGAAGATCAAACAGGACCTGAAGAAGTACGTCTCGGCCGGCGAGATGATCGGCCGCCAGGGCAAGCGCCTGGTGAGCATCCCGCTGCCGCAGATCGAGCTGCCGCGCTTCCGCTTCGGGAAGAACCAGGGTGGGGGCGTGGGGCAGGGCGATGGGCAACCCGGTCAGCCGATCCCCGGTCAGGAGCCCGGTGACGGCGAGGCCGGCGAGGGGGAGGGCCAGCATGGGCTCGAGGTGGACATCACGCTCGAGGAGCTCGCGCGCATCATCGGCGAGGAACTCGAGCTGCCGAACATCGAGCCGCGCGGCAAGCGCGCGATCCGCACGCGCGCGGGTCAGTTCACGGGGATCAGCCGCACCGGCCCGCAGAGCCTGCGGCACTTCAAGCGCACCTTCAAGCAGGCGCTGAAGCGGCAGATCGCGAGCGGGACCTACGACCCGGACGACCCCATCGTGATCCCGATGAAGGAGGATCACCGCTACCGCTACCTGTCGACGCGCGAGGAACCGCAGGCGAGCGCGGTGGTCGTCTACATGATGGACGTCTCCGGCAGCATGGGACGGGAGCAGAAGGAGATCGTCCGCATCGAGGCGGTCTGGATCGACACCTGGCTGCGCAGCCAATACGAGACCCTCGAGGTCGTCTACATCGTGCCCGACGCCGCGGCGCACGTGGTCGACCAGCACACGTTCTTCCACCTGCGCGAGTCGGGCGGGACGAAGATCAGCTCGGCCTACGAACTCTGCCTGCGGGTCATCGAGGACAAGTACCCGTCCTCGGAGTGGAACATCTACCCGTTCCACTTCAGCGACGGCGACAACTGGTCCTCGCGCGACACCGAGCGCTGCGTCGAACTGCTGCGCGCTTCGATCCTCCCCCAGGTCAACCTCGTCGCGTACGGCCCGGTGAAGAGCGCCTACGGCTCGGGGCAGTTCAAGCGGGACCTCGACGTGGCGTTCCGCGGCGAGGACAAGGTCGTCACGACCGACATCCAGGACCGCGACGGCATCCTGCCCTCGATCAAGGCCTTCCTGGGAAAGGGGCGCTGAGATGGGCGAGCTGACCCCGGAACTGGCGCGTCATCGGGACGAGATCCGCGAGATCGCCGCGGGCTACGGCCTCGATTTCTACAACGTCGTCTTCGAGCTCGTCGACCACGACGAACTCAACATGATCGCCGCCTACGGCGGCTTCCCGACGCGCTACCCACACTGGCGATTCGGGATGGAGTACGAGCAGCTCAGCAAGAGCTACCGCTACGGACTCTCGAAGATCTACGAGCTCGTGATCAACAACGACCCCTGCTACGCGTACCTGATGCGGAGCAACTCGTTGACGGACCAGAAGCTCGTGATGGCGCACGTCTACGGCCACTGCGACTTCTTCAAGAACAACCTGTGGTTCGCCCACACGCCGCGCAAGATGATGGACATCACGGCGAACCACGGCGCGCGGATCCGCCGCTACATGGACCGCCACGGGGTGGACCGGGTCGAGGCCTTCGTCGATCGCGTGCTCTCGCTCGACAACCTGATCGACATCCACTCGCCGTTCATCAAGCGCGGCGACGGCGCCCGCGCGCGCGCGCCCGAGCCGGCGGCCGACGTGCCGCGGATCCAGGCGAAGGACTACATGGAGCGGTACCTCAATCCGCCCGAGGTGCTCGCCCGCAAGCGCAAGGAACTCGAGGAGAAGCAGCGCCAGCGCCGGGGTGTGCCCGAGCGACCGGTGCGCGACGTCCTGCGCTTCCTCCTCGACCACGCGCCGCTCGAGCCCTGGCAGCAGGACATCCTCGCGATGCTGCGCGACGAGGCCTACTACTTCGCGCCCCAGGGCATGACCAAGATCATGAACGAGGGTTGGGCCGTGTACTGGCACTCGTCGATCATGACGAGGCATGTGCTCGAGGCGTCGGAGGTGGTGAACTACGCCGACGCGCACTCGGGGACGCTCGCCACCCGACCGGGACAGATCAACCCGTACAAGCTCGGCGTCGAGCTGTTCCGCGACATCGAAGAGCGCTGGAACCGCGGCAAGTTCGGGATCGAGTGGGATCGCTGCGAAGACCCCGACGAGAAGCGCCGCTGGAACCGGCCGACGAATGCGGGCCGCGCGAAGATCTTCGAGGTCCGCCACGTGCACAACGACATCTCGTTCATCGACGAGTTCGTGCACGAGGAGTTCGCCGTCGCGCAGAAGCTGTTCGTCTGGGGCTACAACCAGTCGACCAACCAGTACGAGATCGTGAGTCGCGACTGGCAGAAGGTGAAGCGCAGCCTCCTCGATGCGCTCACCAACTTCGGCAACCCGATCATCCAGGTCGTCGACGCGAACCATGCGAATCGCGGCGAGCTCTACCTGCTCCACGACTGGTCGGGGGCCGACCTGCAGCTCGAGCAGGCCCAGCAGACCCTCCGCTACCTCTGGGAGATCTGGCAGCGCCCGGTGCACATCGAGACGCGCGAGGGCGGCAAGGCGAAGCTCCTCGGCTTCGACGGCCAGGAGGCCACCAACCGCGAGATCAGCGCGTCCCGCGCCCCGTCGGATGTGATCGGCCCGGCCACCAGCCGGGCCTGATCCCCGCGGTGCGCGTCGTCGCGCAAGGTCGCAGGCTCGCCCTCAGCGAGGGCTGCCCTGACCCGGAGCGGGGGGCGCGAGTTCGCCTTCGATGCGGAAGGCGCCGCCGGCACCGACGCTCAGCGTGCCGCGCAGACCCGCGGTTCCGGTGACGCCGACGTGCCAGACCCAGGCACCGGCCGGGACTTCACCCAGCGGGGAGTCGCCGCTGCGCACCGAGATCGAGCGATGGGAGGGCAGCTTCGACCAGGCGTCCGGCGCGGCGTCGCCCGCTTCCGCCGCGAGGACGAACTGCACCGTGGCCCGCGTGATCGCCGTCGCATCGCTGCGGCGCACCGCGAGCTGCACCGTGCCGGTGGCGACCGAGATCAGGCCGATGGGCCGCGACTGGCCTTTGCGCACCTCGACCGCGAGCTGGGTCAGCGGCTTGTCGTTGCGCAGGCGCGGTCCGGGCGAGCCCGGACCACCCCGCCCGCCGCCGCTCCGCTCCCAGACCTCGAGGCGGTAGGCGCCGGCGGGAACGGAGTCGATGCGGAAGCTGCCGTCGGTCTCGCTGACCTGCGCCCGCAGCATGCGACCACCGCCGCGACCACCGCGGCCGAAGCCGAAGTCCTGGGCGCTCGGCTCCGTGCCTTCCGGGGTTTCGAGTGCGAGACGGACCTCGAGCCCCGAGCCCGGCGCGCCGTTGCGATAGACCTGACCTTCGACGACCGCCGGCTGGGCGCTCGACGCGTCGATGTCGTGCCGCCGATCGTCGGCGGGCGCGAGCACGATGTCCGGGGTGCTGCCGTTGGCATTGCCCAGCATCGCGCCGAGCCGTTGACGGAAGCTGCCGCGATCGCCTTCGCCGACGATCTGGATCGTCCAGCCGCCCGCGGCGAGTCCCGCCACGGAGTACTCGTGGGTCTCCGCGTCGACGCGCACGGTGCGGCGGTCGCGATTCTCGACGTGGGCGAACTCGAGCGTCGCGCGGGTGCCGGGCTCGAGGCCGATCACGCGACCGTTCAGCGCCGCACCCGGATCGATCCTCAGGATGGTCTCCTGCTCGGTCGTGCCGAGCATGAGCTCGTCGAGCCGGTACTCGGGGAAGCCCTCCGCGCGGATCTCGACCGAGTAGCTGCCGGGCCGGAGCGCGGGGAATTCGAAACGGCCCTCGCGGTCGGCGCGCACCTGGGCGAGCGTCTCGCGCCCCATGCCGCGAGCGCCGAAGGGGCCGCCACCTTGGCCATTCCCCGGGCCGCGACCCTGGCCGCGCATCATCCCGACGAGGGCGCCGACGTTGGCGTCGGGCGGCGTCGGCAGGCTGAGCGTGATGCGCGCGCCGGGGACGGCGGCGCTGCTGTGCGACGCGATCACCTTGCCGCGCAGGACCGCCCCGCGCTCCACGCGGACGACGAGGGGGGCAGGTGCCGCCTCGGTGCCGATCTGGAACGGGCCCGCGGCGACCTTCACGTAACCCGGCGCATCGATGTCGAGGACGATGCTCCCGGGCTCGAGGTCGTCGAGGCGGAAGGCGCCCTTGGCGTGCGTGCTGGGCTTGGGAGTCTGGCCGGGGACGATGCCGGCTCCGCCGAGGCGGGCGCGCCGGTCGTCCTGGAGGCGACGGAGCTGTGCCTCGACCTGCGTCGCCATCTCCTGGAAGCGCTGGGCCTCCTCGGCGCGATCGGGGTCCGCGAGCATCTCCTGCATGCGGCCGCCGATCATCTGCGCACCCCGGCGCAGGTCGTCGCTGGGATCCCGCCGCCAGCGGATCCCGAAGAGCTCGATGGGCTCGCCGGTCGCAGCGTCGACCACGGTGCCGACGAGCGCGGGCCGCCGCGTCATGCGGATCTCGACGCGCGGCTGCTGTCGCGGGTCGATCGGCTCGAGCGTCGCGTCGATGAACTGATCGTGCCGCACGCTGATCGTCAGCTCGGCAGCCGGAACGCGATCGAGGACGAAGCGCCCGTGCTTGTCGGTGCGGGTCGTCGAATTGGCGCGGCCGCCCCCGCGGAAGAAGTCCTGGAAGCCAGCTGGTGTCGCCGGGCCACCGCGCGGGCCGCGGCCATTGTCCGCGGGGGCGCTCGACTGCGGCGCATTGACGTTCCGCGGGTCGCCTGGGGGGGCGTTGTCGCCGGCATTGCCGCGGCCCCGACGGCCGCCGCCATTGTCTCCGCGCCCGCGAGGGCCGGCGTCCGCGCCGTCCTGGCGGAAGAGACTCGCGGTCACCGTGGCATTGGCGATGGGCTCGCCGGCCTCGTCGACGACCATCCCGGCGAGCTCGGCGCCGGGGCCGAGCTTCACCTCGCCGACGTCGACGCGCAGACCGTCCTCGAGGGCGGTGCGTTCCGAACGGCCGTCGGTATGACGCGGCGCGGTCGCGAGGAACACCGCGGAGCCACTCGGCACGTGCGTGAAGGCGAAGCGACCCGAGGCGTCGGTCTTCACTTCGGGGAGCAGCGCCCGCAGCCCCTCGGCGTCCGGGCCACGGCCGCCGCGACCACCGCGGCCGGCGCCGGGGCCATTGCCGCCGAAGCCATTGCCGCCGAAGCCAGCGCCGCCCGGTCCGGCCTCGGGACCGCGGCCATCCTGCGCTTGCAGCTCGATCCGGACCACGGCATCGGCGACCGGGCCGCCGAAGGGGCCCGTCACGAGTCCCGTCACGAGCGCGCCGCTGCCGAGCACGATGTCGGGGACCCCCAGCTCACCGGCGTCGGGTTGCCATTCGACGTTGGACACGCTGGGCGCATAGTCGTCGTGGGTCACGGCGATCTCGACACCCGCACCGCGCGCGAAGGTGCGGCCGGCGAAGCGGAAGACGCCGTCGGCGCCCGTCACGAGCTCCTTGCCGAAGTCCCGCTGACGGAACATCGACTGCCAATCCATGTCCTCGCGGCCCGGGCGCCCACCGCCTTCGAAGATCGCGCGGACATTGCGCCGGACGCGGACCTTGACCTTGGCGCCGGCGATCGGCGCCTGATCCTTCGCGATGACGCGGCCACGCACGACCAGGGCGGCGCCGTTCTCATCGTCCTCGTCGGCGAGCTCGGGGACGCCCATCTCCACCGCGAGTCGTTCGAGCTCCTCGCGCTCCGCGCTCAGTTCGGCGGCGTGGGGTTCGGCCGCGCGTGGCCCGGCAGCGGGCTCCGCGATCTGGCCATGGTCGGGCTCGACGGGCGGGGCCTCGGGTTCGCTGCCGAGCGCGAAGTAGGCGGCGGCCGCGACACCGAGAGCCGCGATGGGGAGCAGGAGGACACGTCGCATGAAAGGATCTCGTCGTAGGCGCGCGGTTCGACGCGGAGCGGCCAGCGCCCCTTCGGGGGCGAGGGGTCACGCTCCGCATTCATCGGCGGATGCGGACGACCGGCGCGATGCCGGCCGTCGCCCGGCTTGTCACTTCTTCGCTTCGGCCTGCTCCGGCGCGGCCTGGACCGAGACGGCATAGCGGAAGCTGTCGTCGCTCTTGGACTCGATGCCCATCACCTGGCCGTTGCGGTCCATCTCGGAGTTCAGGTGGAGCTTCGACTTGCCCTCGAGGACCAGCTTCACGAGCTGGTGCGAGGCCACGTCGATCCAGAGCTCACCCGCGACCTCGAGCTCGGCCGCAGCGTCGCCGTCGATCGCCGGGGCGCCGCCGCCCTGGCCGCCACCCTGGCCGCCGCGACCCATGCGCCCGCCGCCCATCATCATGCTGGCGAGGCCGAGTTCGTCGATGCCACCCTCGGCCGCGCGCTTGCCGGCGAGCGTGAGCTTCGCGACGCCGTTCTCGACGCCGACCAGCTTCGCGATCAGCTTGCCCTCGAGCTTCTCGTTGGCGAGCAGGCCGAGCACGTTGGTGCCAGCGCCCATGGCGCCGCCGAACCCGCCGCCGCCGAAGCGGCCGCCGCCCGGCGCACCCTGGCCACCTTGGCCACCCTGGCCGCGCTCGCGCTGGCCACCCTGCCCACCTTGACCGCCCTGGCCACCCTGACCGCGGGGCGCACGGCCTTCGCCGCCCTCCGGCTGCCCTTGCTCACCCGCGCCCGGGCGACGGCGGCCGGCGGCACCCGCATCGCCACCCTCGGCGCCCTCGGCACCCGGCCGACGACGACCGCCCTGGGGGGCGTTCTCGCCACCGCGTCCGCCGAGGTTCATCGCCGGGTTGACGGGGTGGTTCAGGTTGCGGAGCGACGCGAGGAAGCCGGCGCTGAGCTCGAACTCGCCGCCGACCGCGACCGGCTCGCTCGGCGTGATGCCGGCGAAGCTCGTGGCGCCGGGGATGCCGCGGCCCATGCCGCGCGGGAGCTCTTCGCCGTCGGCGGAACCGACGCGCGCGACGACCCCGCGATCATCCTCGATCAGGTAGAGCCGCTGCCCCGCGAGGCTGCCCTCGATCTCCTGCTTCGCGACGCCGCCCGTCTCGTCCGGGCGCTCGGTCGTGGCCTTGGCCGTCACGTAGTGGCGCCAGGTCCCGTCGTCGGCGCGACCTTCGTCGAACACCACGGTCTGCGTGCGGGCCGAGTTCGTCGGGCCGGTGGGGCCGCGCCCTTCCATCGCTTCGCCGTCGATCGTGATCGCGCGCTCGGTGACGCCCTTCGTCGTCGATTCGATGGTGTAGCGCAGCGGCTTCTGCGCGGCTTGGATGCGGAGGTCGACCTTGTCCTGGGCGACGACGACCGCGCTCAGGAGCGCAGAGCAGAGGATGGGAACACGCTTCATCGGGATCTCCAGACTCGAATGGGGGACTTGGTTGCTTCGATGGCGCGCATGCGCCGCAGCGGGGCGCGGACAACGGCTCCGTCCCCGGTCGCTCCACGCGAGCGCGGGTACGTGACAGCCTTGGGACCGCAGCTCACGATGATGGGACGCCCTGCGTCGGGTTGCCCGCGCGTGCTTGTCACGTTTGGGTGAGAGAACTGCGGCAGGGCCGCGACACTCAGCGGCGCCGCAGACTCGCCGTCGCGCTTCCCGGCGTGTCGCGCGCGGCCTCACCACGGGAGCGATCCGCGACGCGACGGACGTTCCACCGCAGCTCGGCCCCGGCCGGCACGGCGTCCCAGAGCTCCGCGGGCAGCTCGAACGCGGCGGCACCGAGGTCGATGCGGCCCATCTCCCAGGTGGCGAGCAGCACGCGTCCACTCGTGAGCCAGACGTGCAGGGTGCGCGGCGCGCCGTCGGCCGGAGCGCGCCAGCGGAACCGGGGCGCGGCATCGAGCACCGCTCCGTCCGGCGGTTCGAGCAGGCTCACGTCGCGCGTCGCGGACGGCGTGTCCGCGCGCAACGCGCCGTGGACGATCGCCTCGTGCGGCGCTTGCGCGGTGACCGGGAGGCGGAACGCCGGCATCGCGACCGCGCCGAACACGGCGACCGCGCCTCCGACCCAGAGTGCCGCGATGCCCCGGCGGAATCCGTTCGCCCAGCCGATGCGCCGCCCGAGCGCGTCGAGACCCGCCGCCGCGAGGATGGTGAACGCGCCGGCCGCCGGGAAGAGGTAGCGCCCCTGCGGCTGCGCGAAGCTGAGGTTGAAGCGCAGCACGAACGCGAAGGCCGCGAGCGCGCTGAGCCAGAGCAGCCAGCGCGCGCCCGGCAGTCCGCGATCGCGGCGATGACCGACGAGCGCGCCCAGCACGGCGAGCCCGAGCACGCCCGCGGCCACCGCGTGGGCGAGTCCCGGCAGCGGCACGCGCCACCACCCGAAGTAGCCGACGAAGGAGCGTGCGAGGTTCGGGAGGAAGCCCTCCCAGAGCCATGCCGGCAAGGCGCCCTCCGGCAGTCGACTCGCCGCGAACGCGAGCTCGTGGGCCCGCTGGCCGAGCGGATCGCCGTAGAGCGTGAGGTTGCGCACGAGCTGGGGCGCGAAGGCGAGCGCGGCGAAGCCCATCGCGAGCGCGGGCGGGAGCAGGACGCGCAGCCGCTCGCCCTGTTGCGCGCGCCACGCCATCGCGAGCGCGTGCGCACCGACCACGCCGAAGAGGGCCAGCGAGTTCAGCTTCGTCCACAGCGCGGCCGCCAGCGCGAGGCCGAGCCACGACGTCGTGCTCCGCTCGAAGCGGCCGCGGGCGAGCGTGCGTGCGAGCAGCCACACGACGAGGTGAGCGAAGGTCGCCGCGAGGTTGCCGTTGTCGAGCGCGCCATGGGCCGAGCTCCACTGCGGCAGCGCCGCGAGCAGGACCGCCGCGAGCGTCGCGAGACCGACGCGGCCCGGCCAGAGGAGCAGCGCCGTGCGCTGCGTCAGCACGACGCTCGCGAGACCGCAGAGCACCGACACGAGGCGCAGCGCGAAGACCAGGTCGACCTCCGTCGAACGCCGCGTCGTCTCATCGTGCGCGTGCGCGAACTGCAAGGGGCCGAGCTGCGTGCCGAGCACGCGGGGCGAGGGGAGCACGTCGCTCGCCCCGGCGAGCTCCATCACCGCGGCGAGCAGGAGGTAGTAGCCCGGCGGATGGTGACCGAGCACGCATTGGTCCCAGACCGTGCGGCCGGTCGTCGCCTCCGAACCGAGCACCGTGGGTTGCTCGGGCAGCCGTTGGGCGACGAAGCTCGCGTAGTGGAAGTGGTCGTTCTCGTCCGGCGCCTCGAAGACCGGCGTGTGCAGCGCATAGGCCGTCGCCAACGCGAGGTGCAGCGCGATCGCCGCGACGAGCCCGAGGGCGCAGAGGCGTCGCTCGCTCACGTCGCCGCCGCCTTGCGCTTCGCGATCGCGAGCAGCGAGACGCCGATGGGGAGGTCGCGACGCACGAGCCACGCCCCCTCGGCGGCGAAGAGCGCCTCGAGCACGCGGTCGAGTCCGAACGGCGCGCGCACCGCGAGGTCGGAGCGGCCCGTCGCGAGGCTCCGCGAGAGGAAGGGCCGCATCAGGAGCCGGGTGAGGAGGATCGGCGGGAACAGCAGCGTGTTGAAGTAGCTCAGCCGCGTGATCTCGAAGCCGCTGTCCTCGAGCGCCGCCGCGAACTCGCGGCGCGCGTAGCGACGCCGGTGTTCCGCGAGGACGTCCTGTCGACCCCAGAGCAGGCGCAGGGCCGGAACGGTGGCGAGCAGGTGGCCAGCGGGCCTCACCACACGGTGGAGTTCGCGGAGCGCGGCGCGGTCGTCGTCGACGTGCTCGATCACGTCGAGCGCACAGGCCAGGTCGAAGCGGGCATCGGCGAAGGGCAGCCGCGTCGCGTCGGCGAAGACGCCGGCGATGCCGGCCGCGCGACAGGCCGCGAGCGAGCCGAGGTCGCGATCGACCACGACGAGCTCGCCGCGCGGGGCGAGGATGGGCACGTTCACGCCCGAGCCCGGCCCGACCTCGAGGATGCGCGCGTCGCCGCCCGGCGCCGCGATGGGGTCGAGCAGGCGGGCGAAGATCCGCCGCCGTGCGCGGAACCACCAGTGATGCGCTGCGGCATCGCGGTACTCGACGTGCACGCTCGCCTTCATGCGGGCGCGCGCGGTGGGACGGCGGCGGGGGACACGGTCGCGGCGAGCATAGCCTCTGGCTTCGTGCGGACCGCGCTTGCGCGGACGCGGCGAACGTCGTCCGCTTCGCGCGTGCGGCGTCCGCTCGACACGATCGCGCTCTTCATCGGCGTCGCCGCGGTCTATCTGGCCGCGGGGCAGCACACGATCTACAAGCTGGACGGCTGGCATCTGCTGCGCCGCCTCTCGGGGGAGGACTCCCGTTCCGACATGCACCTCGCGTTCACCTGGGTGACGAACGCGATGGTGGAGGCCCTGCAGGGCCTCGGGCTCACGCTGCACTCCGCCGCGGTCGCGAGCTGCGCGCTCGCCACCGCGGCGGGTGTCGCCCTCGTGCACGTCGCGGCGCGTCGGCTCGGCGCGTCGCGGGGACCCGCCTGTGCCCTCGCGCTCGCGGTCGCGGCGAGCCCGGCGGTCGCCTTCTTCGCGACCGTGCTCGAACGCCACGGGATCTTCTTCGCCGGGACCGGGCTCGCGGCCTTCGCGGCGGCCCGCTTCGCGACGCGTCCGAACTGGGCCGGGAGCCTGGCCCTCGCGGTCGCGATCGTCGTCGCCTACGCCCTGCACTCGACGGGCGCCCTGCTCGGCGCGAGCTATCTCCCGCTCGCGGTCGTGCAGGCGCGCGCCGGCGACGGCGCAGGACCGCGGGCCTGGCGTCCCCTCCTCGTGCAGGGCATCGCGTGCGGCGCGCTCGCGGCCTCGCTCGCGCTCCTCGCGCGGCGCCTCGCGCTGCTCGCCGGACTCGTCGGCGACGAGGGTGCGAGCCTGCGCTTCCTCACCGTGCTGGCGGGCAGCTACGTCCAGCACCCGGAGCAGCTGCCCGGCGCGATCTGGAACGAGCTCGTCTTCCCCTTCGTGCCCTTCTCGCTGCTCTGGCTCGTGGCCTTCGTCCGCCCGGCTCTCGTGCGGGAGGCGCGGGCCGTCCTCGTCGGCTCGCTCGCCTATCTCGCCCTCGCGTTCCTCCTGCTGGGGGACACGGACGAGCGCGGCGCCTACACGTTGCCGCTCGCGTGGCCCTACGTGTGGCTGACCTGGCGCGCCCTGGGCACGCGGGTCCTGCTCGTCGCGATCCTGCTCGCGGCGGCCGTCGCCGGCTGGCGGATCCGCGCGCACGACACCGACCCGCTCGCGCCCGTGGCCAGCGGCCTGCGCGAACTCGCGGGACCGTCGCCCTTCCTCCTCGCGGCGGCATCGACCGACTTCGAACTGCTCTACCTGCACTTCCCGACGGCGCGGCCCAACGTCGACTTCTGGGACGCGTTCGACGCGAAGGCTTTTCCGGTCGCGGTGCTGCGGGACAACGCCGCGGTGCTGCGCGGCTATCTCGACGCCCAGCAGGCGCGCGGTGTCGCCCTCGTGCTGACCGATGCCGGTCGCGCCGAGCTCGCGATGCCGGTCGAGGACGGTCGCGCCGGGCCGCTCGTGCTGTCCCTGCTCGAGGATTGGTATCGCTTCGAACCGCTCCAGCACGGCGCGTTCCGGGGCTATCGACTCTCACCGAGGTCGTGAGTCCGGCGCGCGGTCGTCGCGGCGAGTCCTGCCAAGTCTTGACAGCCCAAGGTCTTGGGGGCGACGATCCGCGCCCTCGCTAGCCCTCGCGTTCTCAGCCACCGGATGCGCTGCCCCTACTGCCGTGCCGACCAGGACCGCGTCATCGATTCGCGCGCCAGCGCGGACGGCTTCGCGATCCGTCGGCGGCGGGGTTGCCTCGAATGCGGCCGGCGTTTCACGACCTACGAGCGTGTCGAGGGCACCGGGTTGCGGGTCGTCAAGAAGAACGGCGACCGCGTCGAGTTCGATCGCAACAAGATCCTCGGTGGCCTGCTCAAGGCCTGTGAGAAGCGGCCGGTGCCGATGGCGCAGCTCGAGGAGACGGTGGACTCCGTCGAGCGGCAATGCCTCGAGGCCTTCGACACCGAGGTGCCCAGCAAGGTGATCGGCGAACTGATCATGGAGCGCCTGCGCGCGCTCGATTCGGTCGCCTATGTGCGGTTCGCGTCCGTCTATCGAGAATTCAAGGACGTGCGCGAGTTCCTGGACGAACTCGAACCCATGCTCGTGCGCCGGTCAGGGCGCGTGGGTGCCGGGGCGGGTTCCGAGAACAAGCGGGGGAACGATGAAGCGGAACGCGTCCTACCTGGTCCAGAAGCGTGATGGCAGCCGCGAGTGGCTGCGCGCGACGAAGCTCGCGCGCTCCATCCAGGCGGCCCTCGACGAGGACGGCGCCCTGGGTTTCGGCGATGCCTTCGAACTCGCGGCAGCCGTGCTGCGCGATCTCGCGTTGCGTCGCGCGCAAGGCCCGCGCCGAGACCACGTCGGCGACGGCGAGGCCGCGGTGACGACCGCGGAGATCGCGACGCGCGTCGAGCGCATCCTCTTCGCGAGCGGTCACGCCCGGGCCGCTCTGCGCTACGTCGCCGCGCGCGCGGCGAACCTGCGCCGCGCGCAGGCCCTCGCCACCCGCACGTCGCCTTCGACGATGCCCGGTGCCGTCGTTGCGCGCCGCGGCGTTCCGCCGACGATCGACACGGGTTCTCCCCACGGCCGCGGTTACGAGCGCAACTGACATGCGACTGAAGCGACTCATCGTCCAGGGCTTCAAGTCGTTCGCGGACCGCACGGTCTTCGACTTCGACGCCGACCTCACGGGCATCGTCGGACCGAACGGCTGCGGCAAGTCGAACGTGGTCGACGCGTTGAAGTGGGTGCTCGGCGACCAGCGCGCGAAGAGCCTCCGCGGCGACGAGATGGTCGACGTGATCTTCAAGGGTGCCGAGGGGCGCGAGGCGATGGACATCGCCGAGGTCACGATCGCGCTCGAGGACACCGGTGGGCCGGAGCAGCTCGGCGCGGCCGGCGACGGAGCCGCCGTCGAGGGCGGCGAGCGCAGGACCGGAGCGCGTGCCGAGGTCCTGATCGGGCGTCGGCTCACGCGCGAGAAGGAGTCGCACTACATCCTCGACGGCGAGCTCGTGCGGCTGAAGGACGTGCGCGATCGCCTGATGGACACCGGGCTCGGTGTCGGCGCCTACTCCGTGATGGAGCAGGGTCGCATCGACGCGGTCCTGAGCGCCGATCCCGAGAGCCGTCGCGCCATCTTCGAGGAAGCCGCGGGCATCAGCCGCTTCAAGATCCAGAAGCGCGAGTCGCTGCGGAAGCTCGAGCGCACGGAGCAGAACCTCGCGCGCGTGAAGGACCTGCTCGAGGAACGCGAGCGCCGCATCCGCAGCCTGAAGATCCAGGCCGGCAAGGCGCGGCGCTGGCGCGAACTCAAGGACCAGCTCCGCAACCAGAAGAGCGCCGCGGCGGTGGTGGAATCGCGTGCGCTGCGGAGCGAGTCGAGCGGCGCGGAGCTGCGGCTGCAGGAGCTCGAGACCGCGTTCAAGGCCTCGGTCGCGAAGCTCGACGAGGCGCGCGGCCTGCTCGGTGGCATCGACGCGCGGATCCGCGACGCGGAGCGCGCTCTCCACGAGGCGCAGGAGCGGGTGCGCGAGGCGACGAGCCGGCGGGATGCGGCGAAGCACCGCGTCGAAGCCCTCGAGCGCCGCGCCGCGGAACTGCGCGGCGACGCGGAGTCCTCCGCGACGCGGGCGCAGACGCTGCGGCAGCAGCAGAGCGAGCGCAGCGAGCTCCTCGCGCAATCGCGCGCGGCGCTCGTCGCGCACGAGGCCCGACTCGTGGAGCTCGGCGGTGAGGCCGAGCAGCGGAAGGCCGAGGTCGTGGCCGCGCAGGCGCGCGTGCGCGAACTCGAGGCCGCGCGCGAGGGCCTTCGCGAGCAGCTCCTCGAGCTGATGCGCGAGCGGACGCGCCTGCGCAACCAGGCACACGACGAGCAGGCGACGCTGCGCGGACTCGCGGCGCGCGCGACGCGCCTCGTCGAACGGCGGAACGCGATCGACGGGGAGATCGCGACGCGCGCGATCGAGATCGACGCGGCCACGCGCGTGTTGGACGACCTCGAGCAGCGCGGCCTCTGGCTCGAAGGCGAGGCGCAGCGCGTCGTCGGCGAGGCATCCGTCGCCGATCAACGCGCCGCGGAGCTCGTCAAGCTCGAGTCGCGGCTGCGCGAGCGCGTCGCCTCGACCGCGAGCCGCCTCGAGGTGCTGCAGGGCATGGAGGCCCACCTCGAGGGCCTCGACTCGGGTGCCCGCTACCTGCTCGAGCAGCGTCCCGCCGGATTGCGCGGCCGACTCCTCGACTTCATCGACGTCGATCTCGCGCACAGCGCGGCGCTCGAGGCCGCGCTGGGACCCAGCGTGCAGGCACTCGTCGTCGACACGCGCGCGAACGCGGAGGCGATGCTCGAGCTGCTCGCACGCGAGGGCAAGGGCCGCGCGACGCTGCTGATCGCCGAGCAGTTCGGCGACCGCCTCGAGCGCTCGTCGTTGTTCTCCCTGCCCGACGGCGCGGACTACCTCTACAAGCTCGTGCGCTGCAAGGCCGAGGCCTGGCCGATGGTGCAGTGGCTGCTGCGCGGCGTGTGCTTCGTGGCGGACTTCGCCCGCGCGGACGTCACGCGCACCGACCTGCTCTTCGTCACGCCGGACGGCCGCGTGCTCTGCGGGCCGCGCATCGAGGGCGGGTCGGCGGAGGACGAGGAGGCGCGGGCCGGTCTCGTCGTGCGCCGCGCGCGCATCAAGGCGCTCGAGGACGAGGTGCGCGAGGTGCAGTCCCAGCTCGCGGCACTCGGCGGTGATCGCAGCCGCGCCGAGGAGCGCGCCCAGGAACTCGGGCGCCACGCGCGTGAGATCGCGGAGGCCCGGCTCGCCGTGCGCGAGCGGAGTCATGTCGCCGCCGGCGAGCGCACGCGCATCGCCGACCGCTTCGCCACGCTCGAGCGCGAACGCGACGAGCACGGCGCGGAACTCGCCGACGTCGAACGGGCGCGGCTCGTCGCCCTCGGGCGCCTCGGCGATCGGCTCGTCGACGAACTGCTGGTCGGTCGGCGCGAGCAGGCGGCGAACCGCGCGGAGAGCGCGTCCGCGCAGGCGGTGGAGGCCGCGCGCACCGAGTCGGGCGCCGCGGCGGCGCGGGCACACGACCTCGAGGTCGAGCGCGCGACGACGAAGAGCCGCCGCGAGGCGGAGCTCGCGCGCATCGCGTCGTTGGATGCCACGCTGCGTGACCTGCAGCAGGCGATCGACGAACTCGAGGAGCGCACCGAGTCGGCGCGCGAGGGCGCCGAAGGGGCGCGCATCGACGCGTCGACGCTGCGCGAAGAGCTCGCGGGTCACGTCGAGGCGATCGAGGAGCGTGAGGCGATCCGCGAGGAGGCCGCAGCGGGTCTCGCCGCGGCGCGCGACGAGCGTCAGGACAGCCAGGACCGGGTGCGCGCCGGCGAGGCGGAGCGCGAGAACCTGCGCGAGGACATCGGGCGGCAACGACTCGCGCTCGCCGACCTCGACCACCGCTTCGCACGCCTCGAGGATCGGCTGCGCGACGAGACGGGTGTCGAACTCCGTCGCCTGCTCGGCGAAGTCGAAGGCATGGGGCAACTGCCCTTCGAGTTCGAGGGCCCGCCGGCGCTCGAGGGCGCCGTCGAACAGCTCTACGGTCCGCCGCTGCCGCACGCGCTGATCGCCCCCGAGTTGGAGCTGACGCGCCTCTGGGACGATCCCGCCTTCGACGGCGAGGCCGCGCGACGCGAGGTGCAGGTCCTCGACGCGCAGCTCGAGCGGCTCGGCGCGGTCAACGTCGATGCCGTGCGCGAGCTCGAGGAGGAGGAGCAGAAGCTCGGCACCCTCGAACAGGACTACGGCGACCTCACCGAGGCGCGGAAGTCGCTGATGGAGGCCCTGCGCCGGATGGAGGTGGAGTCCCGGGCGCTCTTCGAGCAGACCTTCGAGGCCGCGCGCGAGAACTTCCGTCAGATCTTCCGCAAGCTCTTCCAGGGCGGACGGGCCGACATGTTCCTCGTCGAAGGCGAGGACGCCCTCGAGGCCGGCATCGAGATCGTCGCGAAGCCGCCGGGCAAGGAGCTGCAGTCGATCGCGCTGCTCTCGGGTGGCGAACGCAGCCTCACCGCGCTCGCGATCCTCTTCGCGGTCTTCAAGGTGAAGCCCTCGCCCTTCTGCATCCTCGACGAGGTCGACGCGGC
>JADLHO010000009.1 GCA_020848735.1 Planctomycetota bacterium
CTTGGCGGAGATGGCACCTTCCATTCCCTTGATGATGAGGTCCGCCGCCTCGGTCCAGCCGAGATGCCTGAGCATCATTTCGCCGGAGAGGATGACCGAGCCCGGGTTCACCTTGTCGAGGCCGGCGTACTTCGGCGCGGTCCCGTGGGTCGCCTCGAAGATCGCGTGGCCGGTGTTGTAGTTGATGTTGCCGCCCGGCGCGATGCCGATGCCGCCGACGCAGGCCGCCAGCGCATCGGAGATGTAGTCGCCATTCAGGTTCATCGTCGCGATCACGTCGTACTCGGCGGGACGCGTGAGGATCTGCTGCAGGAAGGCGTCGGCGATCACGTCCTTCACGACGATCTGGCGACCGTCCTTCTCGAAGACCTGCCAGGGTCCGCCGTCGAGGTCCTGGGCACCGTACTCGCGCTTGGCGAGCGCATAGCCCCAGTCACGGAACGCGCCTTCCGTGAACTTCATGATGTTGCCCTTGTGCACGAGCGTGAGGCTCTTGCGGCCGCTCTTGATCGTGTACTCCATCGCCGCGCGCACGAGGCGATCGGTGCCTTCCGAGGACGCGGGCTTGATGCCGATGCCCGTCGTCTTCGGGAAGCGGATCTTCTTGAAGCGGTCGGGGAAGTTCTCCTGCAGCATCCCGAGGAAGCGCTCGGTGTCCTTCTCGCCCTGCTTGAACTCGATGCCCGCGTAGATGTCCTCGGTGTTCTCCCGGAAGATCACCATGTCGGTGAGGTCGGGGCGCTTCACGGGGCTCGGCACGCCGGTGAACCAGCGCACGGGGCGCAGGCACACGTAGAGGTCGAGGAGCTGACGGAGCGCGACGTTCAGGCTGCGGATACCGCCGCCGACGGGCGTGGTGAGCGGGCCCTTGATGCCGACGAGGTAGTCCTTGAAGGCCTGCACCGTCGCATCGGGCAACCAGTCGCCGGTCTTCTGGAAGCTCGCCTCGCCGGCGAGGACGTGGAGCCAATCGATCTTGCGCTTCCCGCCGTAGGCCTTCGCGACGGCGGCGTCGAAGACGCGCACCGAGGCCCGCCAGATGTCGCGGCCGGTGCCGTCGCCATCGATGAACGGGATCGTGGGCTGGTCCGGCACCTTGAGGCCGGCAGAGGACATCGTGATCTTCGCCATGGGTTGATCTCGCGAATCGAGGCGCGCGCCCGGAGTTTCGGGGGAAGCAGGATCGCGCAGTGACTCGGCCCAGGCAAGCGCGCGCTCGCGCCGCTTGCGCCGGCGCGCATCGTGGCCCGCGGGACGAAGCTCCAGAAAGCTCCGGCGATGCCCGAGGCTCGCGGCAATCAGCCGTCCGAGGCTCGTTTCCACCATGACCAAGTTCCGCTCTCTGCTCCTTCTCGCGGCCATCGCCGCACCCGGCACGCTCGAGGCGCAAGGTCCCCCGCGCGTCGTCGGCATCACCGCGGTCCCGAACCTCCGCGCGCAGAACCCGTTCTCCTGCGCCACGGCCTTCTGCGGCGCGGTCCCGATGGGCGCCCCCGTCGCCCCGCTCGCCGGCGGCACCGCGCACGACGCGGCCGACGGCGCGACCTGGATCACGAACGGCGTCGTGCTCGCCAAGGTCGACTTCCGCGCCTGCGCCGTCCGCTGCGCGCCGCAGCCGATGCCGATGCCGCCGGGCGCCACCTTCGCCACCGGCCTCGCCTACGACGAGCAGACGCGCACGCTCTACGCGACCTACGACAACAACGTGATCGCGTGGTTCGGTCAGCCGGCGACCGCCGTCTGCGTGCTCGCGCCGATCGCGTTCTGCGTCCCGCCGATCGCCGCCGGTCACATGCTGAGCGGCATCGCCACCGACGACCTCGGCGGCAACATCTTCTACGCCTCGTCGCCGGCGCCGGGCGGCCCGGCCTTCGGCATGGTCTACCAGGCCCCGCTCGCCGCGCCCTGCGCGCCGTTCTGCCGCTTCCCGATCCCGGGCTGTGGCGGCCTGCTGCTTCCCCAGATCACGGGCCTCGGCTGGGAATCCTGCCGTCGCATCCTCTACTCGACGGACGGCCCGACGGTCGTCGGCGTGACCCTGCAGCCCAACTGCCAGGTGCAGCCGGTGTCGTGCTGCCCCGGCCCCGCCGCCGCGCCCTACGCCGGCCTCTGCGTCCTGCCGACGGACAACGTCCCGCTGGGCCCGAACTGCACGCAGGGCGTCTGCCCGGTGTGCCCCACGATGCGGCACGACACGATCGGTGATCCGGTGATCGGCAACCCGACCTTCGCGCTGACGCTCCAGAACGCCCCGGCCAACTCGGTGGCGATCCTGGTCCTGAGCTTCGGCAACTACTGCGCGGGTCCCGGCCTGCCGCTCTTCTTCTGCGCGCCGCTGCTGACCCCGCTGCCGGTCGCCACCTTCGGCGGCTTCCCCACCGGCCCCGGCGTCGGCTGCAGCGGCGGCGTGGTGTTCCCGCTCGGCATCCCCGCCAACCCCGCGCTCTGCGGCATGCCGATGTCGTCGCAGTGGGTCGGCATCTGCCCCGGCAACCCCCTCATCGACAACTTCACGACCAACTGCCTGAGCTGGACGATCACGGGCTCCTGAGCGTCAGGCTCCGCCCGTCGAACGCGCATCGCCGCGCGGCGTGACTCACGCCGCGCGGCGATGCGCCGTACGGAGCACGACCAACCCGAGGAGCGCCGCGAGCAGCGAGCCGCCGAGCACGCCGATGCGGACGGCGACGTCGAGCGCCGCCGACTGACCCTCGAACGCGAGCGACCCGACGAAGAGGCTCATCGTGAAGCCGATCCCGGCGAGGCACGCCACGCCGGCGAGGGTGCCCCAGCTCGCACCGCGAGGCAGGCTCGCCCAACCCAGCCGCACCATCAGCAGGGCGGCACCGAACACGCCGACCGACTTGCCGACCAGCAGGCCGAGTCCCGCACCGAGCGCGACCGGGTGGCCGAGGCTCGCGGCACCGGCACCCCGGAAATCGACTCCGGCGTTCGCCAGCGCGAAGAGCGGCAGGACGAGGAACGCGACCCAGGGATGCAGGCCGTGTTCGAGATGCCGGAGCGGTGAATGGCCCTCGGCATCGCTCGCGCGGAGCGGGATCGCCAGGCCGAGCACGACGCCCGCGATCGTCGCATGCACACCCGACTTCAACACGGCCACCCAGAGCACGATGCCGACGACGAAGTACGCCGCCAGTCGCGTGACGCCCAGCCGGTTCATGGCGACGAGGACGAGCGTCAGCAGGCCCGCGACGACGTGCGCCGTCATCGACAGCTCGCCGGAGTAGAAGATCGCGATGATGAGGATCGCGCCGATGTCGTCGAACACCGCGAGCGTCATCAGGAAGGTGCGCAGCGAGGTGGGGACGCTCCGACCGGCGAGGCCGAGCACGCCGAGGGCGAACGCGATGTCGGTCGCCGCGGGGATGGCCCAGCCCCGCGCCGCGACGGGATCGCCGCGGGTGAGGGCGATGTAGACGAGCGCCGGAACCGCCATCCCCGCGATCGCGGCGACGCCCGGCAACGCCACCTGGGACAACCTCGAGAGCTCGCCCTCGAGCACCTCGCGCTTGAGCTCGAGCCCGATCAGGAGGAAGAACAGGGCCATCAGCCCGTCGTTCACCCAGAGCAGCAAGGGCTTCGCGAGACCCGTCTCCCCGAAGCTGAACGCGACCCGCGTCTGGAAGAGCGCGGCGACCTCGTCGGACAAGGGCGAGTTGGCGAGGACCAGGGCCGCCGCCGTCGCCGCGATGAGGGCGAGTCCGGCGAGGGTCTCGGTGTCGAGGAAGCGTTCGCGGGTCTGCACGCGCCCATGATGGAATGCCTCGCGGCGACGGACCACGCCGAAGCCCGGTCCCACGGACGATTCCGCACGGCGGGAACGCGGCGTGCGGGCCCATGCCGGAGCGGGGGTGACGCGCGGCATGCGGCGCGAGGTCCCGATCCTGGATGGCTCCTCGCGCCGCGATCCGCCGCGGACCGATCCAAGCTCGAGTGCCCGGCAGCCTGCCGTGCACGGAGGAACGATGGCGACCACCGCGACGGAACCCGTGTCGACCCGCGTGACCGAGCTCCGCGAACGGCTCGGCCGCGTCGTCGCGATCGACGACGCCACGCTCGACGCGGTGCTCGTCGCGCTCTTCGCCGGTGGTCACGTCCTCATCGAAGGCGTGCCCGGCATCGGCAAGACGCTGCTCGCGCGCACGCTCGCGCGCTGCGTCGACTGCGAGTTCCGCCGCATCCAGTTCACGAACGACCTGATGCCGACCGATGTGGTCGGCGCGCAGGTGTGGCGCTCCGGCAGCGAGACCTTCGAGTTCGTGCCCGGCCCGCTCTTCGCGAACATCGTCCTCGCCGACGAGATCAACCGCACGAGCCCGCGCACGCTGTCGTGCCTGCTCGAGGCGATGGAGAACGGCAAGGTCACGGTGGAGGGTCGCCCCCACGAACTCGCCGATCCCTTCCTCGTGCTCGCGACACGCAACCCGATCGAGTTCCACGGCACCTTCCCGGTGCCCGAGGCCGCGCTCGATCGCTTCCTCGTGCGGGTCGAGCTCGGGTACCCGTCCGCGGAACGCGAGCTCGCGCTCTACCGCGGGGAATCGCCGGAGGCACTGCTCGCCGCGCTGCACCCCGTGCTCGACCGCGCGACCTTGCGCCGCGCCATCGAACGCACGCGCCGCGTCGCGATCGCCGAGCCGGTCGCGCGCTACGCGCTCCGCGTCGTCGATGCGACGCGTCACGACGACGCGCTCATGCTGGGCGCGAGTCCGCGCGCCGCGATCGCCTGGCTCGCCGCGGGCCGTGCGCGCGCGTTCCTGATGGGCCGCGACTTCGTGCTGCCCGACGACCTCAAGCAACTCGCCGTGGCGGTCCTCGCCCACCGGCTGATCCGCAAGGACGGCGGCCCGAGCGCGGAGGTGGTCGAACAGACCCTCGCGCGCATCCGCGTGGAGCTGTGACGTGCGGCCGACGGCGTTCGGGGCCAAGACGATGGGCTTCCTCGCCCTGCTCGTCGTCGCGTTCTACGTCAGCCCCTACTCCAATCTCTTCTTCCTCCAGCTCGCCTTCCTGTGCGTGCTGCTCGCGACGAGTGCGCTCGCCTGCGCGCGCAACCTGCGCGGTGTGACGGGGCGTGCCTTCGCACCACGGCCGTTCGCCGCGGGCGCCGCCGACACCGAGCTCGCCACCGAACTCGTCGGCACGCAACGCGGCGCGCGCGCGGTCCGACTCGAGCTGCGCCTGAAGGACGGCACGCGCGCCGCGCTCCTCGAGCCCGTCGACCTGGTCGGCGGAGGCCGCGCACACGTCACCGGTCGACTGCCGGGACTCTCACGCGGCATCCACGCGATCGCGAGCCTGCGCGCGCAGTCGAGTCATCCGCTCGGCCTCTTCGTCGCGACCCGCGCGCTCGACGCACCCGCGGAGCTCGTCGTGTTCCCCGCGCCCGTGGAGCTGCCGGGGCTGCGTCGCGGCGGCGGGCTGCGCGGCGCCGCCGCCGCGCTCGGCGATGGACCACTCGTGCCGGGCGACGACGTGGTCAGCAGCCTGCGCGAATGGCGTGAGGGCGACGCGCCTCGCGACGTGCACTGGCGCGCGACGGCCCGCCGCGGGAAGCGCATCGTGAAGGAGCGCGACGGCGACGCCGGGGCCGGCCTCGTCGTCGTGTTCGACCGCCGCGGCGACGCCGCCGGCATCGAGCAGGCCCTCGGCGAACTCGCCGCGCTCGCGCTCGCCGCGCGGGAACGCGCCGAGCCGCTCGAACTGCTCAGCCAGGACCACCATCGACGCTACGGCGAAGGCGGCGCACCGCTCGACGAGCTGCTGCACTGGCTGGCCGCGACCGCGGCGTTGCCGACGAATGCGGCGGCGCCGCCGCACGCGCCGGCCGGCGCCCTGCGCCTGCCACGTCGCGCACGGCCCACGCCGGTTCGGGCCGGTGCCGTCGAGGTGAACCCGTGAGCCCGGTCCTGCGATCGCTGCGCGCGACGCGGCTCGGGCTCGTGACGCTCGTCGCGATCAACCTGGTGTTCGTCCACCTCACGGGTGCCGTCGACCCCGCGTGGCTCGCGCCGCTCTTCCTCGCGACCCTGAGTGCGCCGTGGACCGGCGGCCTCCGCGAGAGCCGCATGTGGTGCGCGCTGTGGAACGTCGGCGTCGTCGCGACCTTCGCGCTGCTCGTGCACGATGCGGTGACCTTCGGACCCCGTCAGCTCCTCGAAGACGGCATGACGCTCGCCGCGTTCTGCCAGGTGCACCTCCTCAACGTGCTGCGCGACGAGCAGCGCTCCGACCTGCTGTTCTTCAACTCGTTCCTCATCACCGTTGTCACGAGCTTCTTCGCGCAGGACCTCGCGTTCTCGCTCGTCTTCGCGGTCTGGTCGTTCGCCTTCGTCGCCGCGCTCGCACTCGCGCACGACCACGGCCGCCGACCGCCCTGGGTGGTGTTGCGCGAGGCTGCGGCGCGTGGCGTGGTCGTCCTGGTCGCGACGGGTCTCGCCTTCGCGTTCTGGCCCCGCGACTTCCGCCGCCCGGGCCTCGTCGACGACGCGCTGCTGCTCGGCGGCCTCGGCAACGCCGCGCAGGTCGGCTTCGCCGAGAAGATCGATCTCCGGCGCTCCTCGCACGTCACGGTGTCGGAGCGCGTCGTCCTGCGCGCGCGGCTGACGAAGGGACGCGCCGACGACGTGCCACGCCACTGGCGCGGCGCCACGCTCGATGCCTGGGACGGCCGCGGCTGGATCACGTTGCCGAGCGGCGGTCGCACGCCGCGCGTCGAGCGCGAATGGCGGCGCGACGCGAACGGGGCGTGGACCCGCGACGAGCTCGGCGCCGAATCGGTGGTGACGATCGAGGCCGAGGACAGCGGTCTCCGCCGGCTCTTCCTGCCGATCGAGGCCACCAGACTCCGCGTCACCTCGGCGAACGACGTCGATGCGGTGGTGCCGCGCCCCGACGGCAACTTCGTGCGTCTGCCCAACGGCGACCACCCTCCGACCTGGGAGCTCTGGATCCACCGCGGCCTCGTGCCGCACGACGACGTCGAGCCGCGCATGGTGCTGCGCTGGCTCGCGATCGATCGCCGCGATCCGCGCTGCGTCCCGGTCGTCGCCCACGCGTTGGTCGCCGAACTCCGGCGGGTGCTGCCCGCCGACGCGACGCCGACCGCGATCGCGCAGGCCACGCGCGATCTGCTCGCATCGCGCTATGGCTATCTCGCTCCCGGCCATCAGGGGGCAGCGGCGAGCTTCGACGAGTTCCTCTCCGGTCAGGCGCCCGGGCACTGCGAGTTCTTCGCGACGGCGCTCGCCGTGCTGCTGCGCCTGCAGAACGTGCCGTGTCGCGTCGCCACCGGCTATCTCGCGCACGAGTGGACCGCCGACCGCCGGACGCTCGTCGTGCGCGAGAGCGATGCACACGCATGGGTCGAGGTCTTCGACCGGAGCCGCGGGTGGTACGCCCTCGACGCCACGCCGGCGAGCGACGACGCCGGCGAGGGTGTCGGCGCCTGGTTCGACGCGTTGAGGAGTGCACTCCACGACGCGTGGACCGCCGTCACCACCTTCGACGCGACACGCCGTCGTGCGCTGCTGGACGGACTCGTCGCGCTCCCGGAGCGTTGTCTCGCCGTCTCGACCCGTCATCCGGCGGCCGCCTCGGGCATCGCCTGCGGTGTCGTCCTCTTCGTCATCCTGCGCCGACGACGTCGCGGGGACCGCGCCGTGCTCGAGTACGAACGCTGCCTGCGGCGCCTCCGCATCGCCCGCCGCTCCGAGGAGACGCCCCGCGAGCTCCTCGACCGCGTGGCGCGCGAAGGACGACTCCAACCCGGCGGCTACCGACGGCTGGCCGCCGCGACGGCGCGCCACGAGACTGCGCGCTTCGCCGTGACGATCCAGGAACCCAAGCCATGCTGAGAACCGCGATCCTCGTCTCGCTCGCCGCCGGTCTCGCGACCGCACAGACCCAGGACCGCGTGGTGCTCAAGAGCGGACGCGTCTTACTCGGCAGCGTCGAACGCGATGGGCCGTTCCACGTCTCGCTCCGCGAGCGCGAGCTCGGCGCGATCGACGTGCCCCGCACCGCGGTGCGCGCCGTGCTGCGTGGCGAGCTCTCGGCCGACCCGTTCGCGCCCGAGGCCCCGGCCGAGCCCGGCGACGCCCCCGAGACCTACATCCGCTGGCTTCCCGCGCGTGCCGACGAGGACGGCGGCCTCGAGACCGCGACTTCGCGTTGGTTCGATCCGGCGAGCGAGTCGACCGTGTTCCTCGTCGGCGTCGTGCACATCGCCGACCCCGCGTACTACGCCGAGCTGCAGAAGGTGCTCGACGCGTGCGATCTCGTGCTCTTCGAGGGCGTGGGCAAGGGCGAGGCGAGCGATGCGGAGCTCGCGAGCCTCGACGTGATGATGCGCATGCAGCTCGCGCTGCGCGGCGCGACCGGCCTCGGCTTCCAGAAGGACCACCTCGAGTACGCGCGCGAGTTCTGGGTGAACTCGGACGTCGACTACGGCGAGCTGCGCGCCGCGCTGCGCGAGCGCAAGGCCTCGCTGCCGACCGACCACCCCGTCGTCGCACGGCTCCTGAAGACCGCCCTCTCCGTCGCGAACGGCAGCGACGCGCGACGCTCGCCGCGACTCCAGCATCGGCTGAAGAACCTGATGGGACCCGGCCTCGCGCAGGCCGACGCGATCCTGCAGCGTCCCAACTTCGCGGGCATGCGCGGCGCGGTCATCGAACACCGCAACGGCGCGGTGATGCGCGATCTCGACCGCACGCTCGCCGAAGGCGCGCACGGTCGCTGGATCGCGGTGTTCTACGGCGCGGGTCACCTGCCGGACTTCGCGACGCGATTCGCACAGCGCGGCATGCGCTACGAGGGAGTCGGCTGGCATCGCGCGTGGCGCATGCCGGCCCGCGAGCCGGACGAGGGCTTCGATCGGAAGGCTCTCGACCGGACCTTGGGCGAACTCGAGTCCGGACTCGCGGGGGCGCGCCTCTCCGTGCAGCTCGCGACGGTCGGAGGCGAGGACCGCTACGGCTATCACGACGAGGACCTGCACGACGGCGCCTCGTCCCTCGCGTTGCTCGCGGAGTTCCTCGCCGCCCACGACGGCAGACTCGATGCGCCCGTCGCGGACCCGTTCGGCGGCAGCGACGGTTCCGCAGCGGCACCGACGACACTGCGTGGCCGGTCCGCGCGTCGCATCGGCGCCGCGCTGCTCGGCGACGACGCCGCGCTGCGGATGGCGGCGAGGAGCGTGATCGACGAGCGGCTCGGCGGTGCGGCCGACGCGCTGCGCAAGGCGCGTGCGCGCTTCGCCACCGTGGGCTCACGCTCCCTCGATGAACCGGCGAGCGTCGTGCGCGTCCTGCGCGCGATCGCCGCGCGCGAGGTCCGCGGTCTCGGCCCGAGCGGGGCGGCGGCGCTCGCCGACCTGCTCTTCGTCGGCTGCGACGAGGCCGGACGATGGTTCCGCTTCAGGACGAGCGACGCGGCCGGCCGCTCGCGTTCCGACTGCGGCTTCCTCGAGGTCTCGGACGAGTTCGCGATCGTGTGGTCCGTGGGCTGCAGCGCGGGCGACGGCGTCGCCTTGCCCGATGCGGCCGCGCTCGAGGCCGTCGTGGAGCGGCTCGTCGCGCAGACCTTCGAAGCCCGACGCTGATCGTCGGGCGCGGCGCGCGCGCGGTCTCAGCCCTCGTCGATCAGAGGAGGTCCCAGCCCGCGAACTGGTCCCAGTCGAGGGGACCTGAGCGCGCGGGGCGGCGCAGGGCCTCGGTCGCGGCCTCGATCCACAGCGCACGCTGGGCGGTCGCCGTGTCCCCGCGTTGCTGCGCCCAGAGGAGCGTGAGGCGCGTGGCCGGCAGGCACCAGATGTTGAAGGCCTCGGGACTCGAGGGCCAACGCGCGTACTCCGTGGAGTTGTTCGCGCCGGGGGGCAGCGGCGCGCCGCCGGGCATGTAGCGCAGCGCGTAGCCGACGAGGGTCTCGTCGAAGTCGACCTTCCAGCCGTGCATCACGAGGTTGCGGCCGATCTCCCACGCGATCATCGATGCGTTCGGATGATTGGAGATCTGCGCGAATGCGCCGAGACCGCTGACCGCGATGCCCTCCTCCCACGGCGACCAGTTCTCGCCCGAGCCGATCGAACGCGGATCGGGCCCCTTCACCGAGAGCGGCCGGACGACGCCGCCCACGCGCATCCCGTAGTGCTGGGGGATCACGCACTCGTCGACGCGACGGCGCATGCGGTCCAGCAGGTCCGCGCGGCCGGTGCAGAGCCAGTTCCACGACATCGAGAGCATCGAGCGCCCCACCGCGCGGCCGTTGTCGATGCCGTTCGTCGGCTGATTGCCGTGCAGGCTCGGAACGGTCTGGCTCGTGAGATAGAGCTCGGCTTCGTTGTCGAGCTCCGCGAGCAACGACCAGCTCCGGGTGAGCAGGTAGCTCGACGCGAGCGTGAGGCTCGACCAGTGCTCCTCGTCCTTGCCGGTCCAGCCGTTCGCGCGGCCCGTCGGCGTGACCTCGGGCTGCGGCTTGCCGAGGCGGTCGGGCGACACCGAGCTGTTCCAGTGCACGCGTCCGGCGCGCGTCACGAAGTTCGGGTGATTCGCCGCGCGCAGCGGCGAGCCGTCGGCCTCGCGGTAGTGCACCGGACGATGCGACTCCTCGCCCGCCATGTAGCGCGCCTCTTCGATGCCCTGCGGCATCCCCGACGCGAAGACCTCGACGAGCTTGTGGACACCGAAGTCGTGCTGGGTGCCGGTCGACGCCGCGTAGGGCAGCAGCCCCATCGGGCGGTCTTCCCAGATGCGACCGCTCGTCGAGGACCAGGTCTGGAAGGACTGCCAGTGACGGATCGCGGCCTCGCGACCGTTGTCGGTCAGCCAGGCGGGCGGCTGCGGCAGGTAGCCGAAGGGGCCGAATGCACCCGAGCTGCGCCAGTTCAGCGCGATGCCGTAGAGCGGCGCGAAGAGCGAGGACGCGATCGTCTCGCGGCGCAGCGCGGCATCGGTGGGCTGCACGTTGCCGTTCCAGAACACGAGGTCGCCGAACCACTCGTAGGCCTGGCCATCGAAGAACGAGGTCGGCCCGAGCAGCACGACGGGGTTCGCGGACGAGGGGTCGAAGGTCGGCTGGAACAGGTTCTCGCGGAAGCGGCCGCGCACGATCGGCGCCGCGCCGCGCGGCATGAACACCATCCAGTCGATGTCGTCGGTCCAGGCCTGCCCACCGACCATCTGGCTCGTCACGCGCAGTTCGAACTGCGCGAGATCCTGCCCGGTGAAGAAGGTCAGCCAGAGGTCATAGACGAGCTGCGTCCCCGGGATCCGATCGCGGTAGTGGGTCGTCTTGCGAACGGGCGTGTCCTCGACGACGGCGAGCTGGCGCAGCGAGGCCGAGCGGATCACGCCGCCCACCGAGACCTGCACGTCGCAGTTGAAGTTCGCCAGCCGCGACTGGACCCACGGCGAGTACGCGAAGGGCGCCGGATTCGTCGTGAGCGACTCGACCTGGAAGACCTGCTCCTGGAACGCCGGCAGGTCGACGAGCAAGGCGAGCTGCGCGAAGCGCACCGAACCGTCGGGCCAGCGCGCGCCGAAGGGCACGAGCTCGCCGGACTGGTTGCGCACGCCGTAGCTGCGACCGCTGGTCCACTCGCCCTGGGGGAACGGCACGGTCGCGAGCCCCCATTGCTTGCGACGGATCGGCGTGTCGTTCGAGAAGCGCACCTGCGCGGTGAAACCGCTGCCCTGGGGCGCGAGCGCGCGAACGGAGTCGAGGAGAGCGGTCGTGCTCGCTGCGAGCAGGGCGATGCTGGTACAGAGCCGCATCGCGAAGTGCCGTCGTTGCATGAACCGATGGTGGAAGTCTGCGGGACGTGGTGACTGCGCCGTGGGGCGATCGGCAGCAGAACCGTGGGGTGCGCGCCCTACGTCCCAGCTGGTGGTGGGGGTCGGATTATTCGCCCCGATCGCGCGATGCCAACGGCGCGCTGCGAGAGTTTCCGTGCTTCTTCCACAGAGTTCTCCACAACGCGACGGTCCGCCGGATCGCCGATGCGGAAGGCCCCGCGGGGAACGCGGCGCACCGTCCACCCGCGACGGTCCACCGCGGAGTGCGCGCTACGTGCGCGGCGGCAGCTCGATCTCCGCGAGCGTCGCCGCGAGCCAGGCCACGGCCGCGGCACCGAGTGCGAGTGCGCGCTCGTTCACGCTGTCGATGTGATCGAGAGCGCTGTGGTGGTAGTCGAAGTAGCGGTGCGAGATCACCGTGAGCCCGAAGAGCTCGGCACCGAGTTCGGCGAGCGGACCGATGTCGGCGCCGCCGCCGCCCGGCGTGAGCGCACCCATGCCGAAGGGCTCGAGCGCATGCAGGGGCTCGCGCAGCGCCGCGAAGCGCGCGCCCTTCGCCGTGGTGCCGAAGCCGAGGGGGACGTCGGCGCCGGCGTCCGATTCGATGGCCGCGAAGTGCGACTCGTGCGCGTGGGCCGCGCGGTACGCGTGTCCTCCGCGCAACCCGTTCTCCTCGTTCGCGAAGAGCACGAAGCGCAGCGTGCGCCGCGGTCGCAAGCCGCTCGCGACGAGGATCCGCGCGGCCTCGAGCGTGTGCGCGATCCCGGCGCCGTCGTCCTGCGCGCCCTGACCCGCGTCCCAGGAGTCGAGGTGGCCGCCGACGGTGACGATCTCGTGCGCGAGATCCCCACCGGGAACTTCGCCGACCACGTTGGCGGACTCGACGTCGGGCAGCGTCGCACAGTGGAGTGCGATGCGGAGGCGCACGCGTTCGCCGCGCTCGATGCGCGCCGCGAGCGACTCGGCGTCGAGCGTGCTGATCGCCGCCGATGGGATGCGCGGCACGCCGTCCGGGTACACCATCGCGCCCGTGTGCGGGTGATCGTCGATGCGCGTCGTCATCGACCGCACCAGCGCGAAGACCGCGCCGACGCGACTCGCCTCGACGGCGCCGCTCGTGCGTTGCGGCACCGCCTGGCCGTAGGCGCGGAACGTGTTCGCGAAGATGCGCGGCATCGGCCGGTTGAAGAAGACGATCTTGCCCCGCGCCTCCTCGCCGCGCGCCGCGAGCTCTTCGAAGCTGCGCACCATGACGAGCTCGGCGACCACCCCACCGGGAGGCGTCGCCTCGCTGCCGCCGAGCGCGAGCACCTGCAGGTCCTCGACCACGGCGTCGTCCTCGCCGAGCAGCTCGCAGCGCTCCGGTTCGCCGCGCACCCAGTGGGGCACCATCACCGGTTCCGCGCGGACGTTCGAGAGTCCGATCGCACGCATCGTCGCGAGCCCCCACTCGACGGCCTTCTGCCCGTTCGCCGAACCCGAGAGCCGCGCCGGAGCGACCTCGCAGAGCTCGCGCAACATCGCGAAGGCGCGACCCTCGAGGGCCGCCTCGACGTACGCCTGCGCCCGCGCCGCCGCGGGCGAGGATTCGCCGTCGCGACCGGGATCCGGCGATGGATCGGGTGACGGCGTCGCACCGCACGCGCCGAGCGCGAGCGCGACGACGAGCCCCAGCGCCCCGATGCCCTCGCGGACCGCGCTCATGCCTGCCACCTCGGCTTGCGCTTCTCGAGGAAGGCCGTCATGCCCTCCCCCGCTTCCTCGGTCGTGCGCAGATCGGCGATCCAGCGCGAGGTCAACGGCAGCGCGGCGTCGAGGGCGAGGCCGTCGACGGCGCGGATGAGCCCCTTGGCGCTCGCCAGCGCCGCGGGACCGGCACCGAGCAGTTCGGTGACGACCCGCGCGACCTCCGCATCGAGCGCGGCCGCGGGCACGGCCTTGTGCACGAGTCCGAAGCGCTCCGCCTCACGGCCGTCGAAGCGCTCGCCGGTGAGGAACAGGGTGCGCGCGCGTCCGGCGCCGATCTTCTGCATGACGAAGGGCGAGATCACCGCCGGGACGATGCCGAGCTTGACCTCGGTGAGGCCGAAGACGGTGTCGTCGGCGCAGATCGCGCAGTCGACGGCGGCCGTGAGTCCGGAACCGCCGCCCAGCGCATGCCCGTGGATCCGCGCGACCACCGGCTTCCGGCACCAGGCGATGCGCAGGAACATCCCGGCCATCTCCGCCGCACCGCGCTCGTTCGCATCGCGCGGGAGCGACGCCTGCTCGGTCATCCACGCGAGATCGGCGCCGGCGCAGAAGGACTTCCCTTCTCCCGCGAGCACGACCACGCGGACGGCATCGTCGGCGTCGATCGCGGCGAAGAGCTCCGACAGGTCGCGGACCACGGCGCCGTTGAAGGCGTTCCGGACC